>CAYIWJ010000001.1:0-54967 GCA_964367145.1 uncultured Candidatus Saccharibacteria bacterium
ATGAAGTCGTAACAAGGCACGTGTAGCGGAAGCTGTGCGTGGATCAATTAAACTTACACTTTCTCACCTTGCTTCGGCAGGAGAAAAAGTGGAGTGTCGATCTATAAAAAAAAGAAGGTGTTGGCCGATGAACCTTAAGTCTCGGTCCGTCAGTCGCTTCGGCGACCGCGTAAGGTTTGGAAGTTTTGCTGAGCGCTTGCGTTCGGCAACCTGCCAGACTATTGGGGCAACTATAAAGTGTTTGGACTCAAGCGGAAATCAATCAATAATCGGAAAGTTTTGCCAACAAAGCGGCCTAGACAACAAAGCCGTCTTTTTTGTTATAATGATTCCATGGGGTTATAATAGAGCGCAGCGGAGTCCGCGCTGACTATTCTTGTAATCAAAATGTCCACAATTTTACTAGTTGAAGACGATCAGTTTCTTTCCTCCTTGCTCAAGAACCGCCTCACCCGCGAGGGCTTTACGGTTTTTCATGCCGACAGTGGTCCGGCCGCCATCGAGATTTTAAAAACAACCAGACCCGACCTGATGTTGCTGGATCTCATCCTGCCCGAAAAGTCCGGCTTTGAAATTTTAGAAGAAATCAAAAGCGATCCGCGCCTTCAAGGCACCAAAAGTATTCCGGTTATTATCACTTCCAACCTCGGACAAGAAAGCGATCTGGCCAAGGGTAAAGACTTAGGCGTGGTGGATTATTTTGTTAAAGCCCGCATCTCCATTGACGAAATTATTACTAAGATTAGAAAGATCTTAGCGGCGCAGAAATAACCCCTCCAAAAAAGGCGACAATTTTTTGATAAGTAAAACTTAGCGACGGTTGGCCAAGCAACAATGAACCAACTGAATGCTTTTTGACCTGCAAACGCGACTTCTTTGTGTTGGACTAAGCCAGACTGTTGTTGGAATGGATCTCTTGCCTGTTTTAAGCGCCACCCACTTATCCACATTCCCTCTTTAAAAAAAGTGCTATAATCAAACCAGCTTTTGTGAGCGCACCTTGAACTGCAGAGCGCGGTTTAGGGGAATAACGGTCGATGAAATAAAGATTAATGAAAAATTAATTGAAATTATGCAGACACGAAAAGGTTTTACTCTGATTGAACTTCTAATTGTTATCGGTATCTTGGCTGTTTTAGCCACAACAGTAGTTTTGGTCTTGAATCCGGCGCAAATTTTGGCCGAAACCCGCGACACGCAAAGAATCTCCGACTTGGGCTCGGTCAACAGCGCGATTGGTTTGTATTTGGCAACGGTATCAAATCCAACGTTTGGAAGCGGTACAACTTGTGGATCCTTGGCGCTTTGGCGCTCAAGTGGCGCAGGCGCTACAATTGCGGCGGTTGCGGCAACGCTTAGCCCATTCGCTGGTACCTATACAGCGGCTTCGCTTCCTGCTTCTGGCTTTCGAAATGTTGATGGCACCGGCTGGGTTTCAGCGAACCTAGGAGGTATTAGCGGTGGATCTCCATTGTCTAATCTTCCAACGGATCCCTCTGCCGCCAATGCGTCAGCAGTGGCTGCGCTCTCTGCGGCCGGGCATTTCTATGGCTTTCAGTGCGGTGGTTCTGGGGCTCCTTTGACCTACGAACTCAATGCCAACATGGAAAGCGATAAGTTCAGCAATACCGGAAGCGCGGATGTTGAATCTACCGATGGAGGCAGCGTTGCCTCAGTCTATGAAGTTGGTAATGATCCGAGTCTTGATTTGTAGAATTGTTTAGCGAAAGTAAAAAACAAAAAACAGCCTGTGAGGGGCTGTTTTTTGTTTTTCAACCAAGCCCGATGTGATATATTAAAACTAATCCCAAAAGTCATCTTATTGCATTTTTTTAAAGCACATGAAAAATATAAAAACAAAAGGTTTTACTCTGATTGAACTTCTAATTGTTATCGGTATCTTGGCTGTTTTAGCCACAACAGTAGTTTTGGTCTTGAATCCGGCGCAAATTTTGGCCGAAACCCGCGACACGCAAAGAATCTCCGACTTGGGCTCGGTCAACAGCGCGATTGGTTTGTATTTGGCAACGGTATCAAATCCAAATCTAGGAAGTATTTTAGGTGGTACCAATGGGAGTTGTGGCGGCGGCAATTTTTATGCTTGGCGCGCGAGCGGCGCTGGTAGTCCAGTAGCCGCCGTTCCAACGGTCAACAGCCCCTTTGTAACCCCCAGTGGTTTTACCGCCACCAGTGGCTCGGCTTCTATGCCAGTGTCCGGCTTCAGAAATGTCGACGGAACTGGTTGGATTTCAACTGATCTAAATAACGTCAGCGGTGGCTCTCCTCTCGCTAACTTACCCTCTGATCCTTCGGCGGCTACCGCATCTGCCGTGGCCCCGCTTGCCGGTGCCGGCTCTCTTGGTCATTTCTATGCGTTTCAATGTGGAGGAGGGGCGGCTACGAGCACTCAATTTGAACTTAACGCCAACATGGAAAGCGATAAGTTTAGCAGTAACGGTTCGGCTGATGTTGAGGGTAACGATGGTGGCGATCAAACAACAGTCTACGAAGTCGGCAACGCCCCAGGGCTCGCGCTGTAAAAGATCTCAATGATTGAAATTATGGATTTTTTGATTGCCCATATTTTTGCGCTTCCGCTGTATTTTAAGCTTTTAATTTTAGCTCTAGTCTTTGGCGCCCAAATTCTAAAACCGCAGTGGCTCAAAAAGTGGTCGCCGGCAATTTTTGTTGGCGCGGTTATGGTAGTTGGTCTATATTTGTTTGAGCTTTCCATCCTCCAGTATCAATCGTTTCTCAGTGGTCTCCTATCACGGGTTCTAAATCAGAAGCAGGGTCTCGACTGGTTTCTAAACTATGTCCGCCTCCATTTCTGGGACCAATATCTTATTAGTCTCATTGGCGCCTTGCTTTTCTATTTAGCGGCCAAATATATGAACGACAAGAAAGGGGAGCGGTTCTTTGAGCGCGAAGAAGTTTGGCTCGGAATGTTGGGCATTTTTCTGGTTGGTTATCCAGGTTGGTTTTTCTACGTAGCCCTAATACTCTTGCTTCCGGCAGTGCTTTCTCTAGTTTTTTTAAAGAGAAACGAGCGTTTGCCGCTATATTATTTTTGGTTGCCGACAGCGGTATTTGTTATACTTATAGTGCATTTTGTTTTAGCCAAGCAATCCTGGTGGGGGAGGTTTATCTTCTGAAGAAGAACTCGACACTAATCTACGAATAGCACACGAATGGTACGAATAGGACTCTTCGTGAGATAGTATGCATTATTCGTAAATTAGGGTGTCATTCGTAATTGGTGTTGCTACCTTCATGCTTAAAGTTCCTCAAAATAAATTAAAAGAAATCTTGGTCGGCGACGGCTTGATTACTCCAGAGGATTTTGACCACGCCGCTTTAGAATCTGCCCGCATGGGTCAAGACATTGCCGACACCCTTCTGGGGCGCAATGTTATCACTAAGGATTATTATAATGGAGTCATTACTCGTTTCTATAAAATAGAGCGGGCAAGTCTCGGTGGCAATATAGACGAGGCCGTTTTAGATCTCATCACTCAAGACGTTGCCCGTAGCAAACGAGTTTTACCGTTTAAAGAAGAGGCCGATGGAGCGATCGCCTTGGCGATGGCCGACCCGACCGACCTTGCGACTATTGATTTTTTAAGAAAATATCTCAAGCGCGAAGTTCGCCCTTTTTTGGCTTCGGAAGATGATCTAAACAAAGGTCTGGCGCTCTACAGCAAAAAGTCCGCCGAAAGCTTTGGCGAGCTCATTACCGCGAACATCCAAGAATCTCTCAAGATTATCGGCAAAGAGGCGCGCGATGCCGCCGTCGATCTTCCCGTGGTGGCGATTATGGACAATATGCTGTCCTATGCCATCGCAGTCGGCGCTTCCGATATCCACCTTGAAGTTTTGGAATCGGAAGTTATCGTCCGCTTCCGCATTGATGGCATTCTGCACGAAATTGTTCGCATGCAAAAAGAAATTCATCCGGCGCTCACGGCGCGCATTAAACTCTTGGCCGGATTAAAACTAGACGAGCACTACAATCCGCAAGACGGCCGTTTTCGTTTCGCGACTGGCCCCGGGGGCACTGAATTTGTTGACGTTCGCGTTTCGGTAATGCCGACCTTCTACGGCGAAAAAGCCGAAATGCGCCTACTCACCGCCTCCAAACAGCATTTGTCCTTTGAAGAGTTGGGACTTCTGCCGGATATGATGAAGTCTTTAAAAGAAAATATCATCAAAAGTTATGGCATGATCTTAGTCACCGGCCCGACCGGTTCCGGCAAAACCACCCTCATGTATTCCATTATGGGCGTGCTCAACCGTCCCGAGGTCAACATTGTAACTATCGAAGACCCGATTGAATACGATATGAAATATATTAACCAAACCCAGGTCAACACTCTGGCCGGTATCACTTTTGCCAATGGTCTGCGGGCGCTCCTGCGTCAGGATCCAAACGTAGTTATGATCGGTGAAATTCGCGACAATGAAACGGTGGACATCGCGGTTAACGCCGCGCTAACCGGACACTTGGTCATCTCCAGCTTGCATACCAACGATGCCGTATCGGCGATTCCGCGTCTATTCGATATGAAGGTTCAGCCATTTTTAATCGCGGCGGTTTTAAACGCCATTACCGCCCAGCGCTTGGTGCGTCGAATCTGTCTCCATTGCATTGTCTCCTATACGCCGACCAAAGAAGAATCCGCCGACTTTGAGCGCCAGATTAAAAGAATGAATTCCAGTTTTGAGTTTCAAGTTCCCAAAACCATGTTTCGCGGTCAGGGTTGCGCCGCCTGCGGGCACACCGGCTATCGTGGCCGTATCGGAATCTACGAAATTTTAAACGTTACCGAGAATATTCGGAAGACCATTACCGAACCAAACTTCAGTATTGATCGAGTCACCAACATCGCGCGCCAAGAGGGTTTCATCTCCATGTCCGAAGACGGCTTGCGCAAAGTTCAGCGTGGCATGACAACTCTAGAAGAGGTTCTTCGGGTCATTAACGAGTAATAACAATATGAAATTTCACTACGTTGCCTACGACAAAGATGGTCGGAAATTGGAAGACGATTTTATCGCCGAAGCGACCTCCGAAGTTATTCACTATTTAACCAACAAAGGGCTCAAGCCAGTTTCCATCGAAGCCCAAAAAGCGACCGCCGCCGATCCTTCGCGTCGGGTTTTTGGTCAGAAGATAACCATCAACGACAAAATTTTCCTCACCAAATATCTGGCATTGATGCTCAAAGTCGGCACCGATATTTTTAAAGCCATAGATATTTTAATTCACGATTTTAACAAGCCGGTTTTGAAATCTCTGCTCGTGGAAGTTAGAACCAATCTGGAAAAAGGTCAGCCGCTCTATACCACCTTCGCCCGCTATCCCCACTATTTTTCGGCAGTCTTCATCAACTTAATTAAAGCCGGAGAATCGTCGGGAAACTTGGAACAGGCCTTTGCCGATTTGAATGTTTCTCTGGAAAAAGAAAAGGATCTCAAGGGCAAAATCAAGGCCGCTCTCATCTATCCATTACTGCTTCTTGGTTTGTCCTTTGTGATTTTGATTTTCTTAATTACCTTCGCCTTGCCTAAAATCGCCGCCGTCTTTGAGGGTGGCGGCATTCAACCACCGGTCTTTTCTAGAATTGTTTTTGCCGTCGGTCTGTATTTGGGTAACCACATCGTCATTATCATTCCCTCGATCGTTGCCGTCCTTGCCTTAATCGCCATCTTCTTTCTTAAGATGTCGCTCGGCAAAAAAGTCCTGGCTTATTTGGGAGCTCGTTTGCCGGTTTTTAAGGGCGTGGTCGAAAGAGTCGCCCTTCAGCGTTTTGCGACAACTTTGAGTTCATTGATGAAGTCAGGTCTTCCCATTTTAAACTCTCTCGAAATAACCGCCGGCGCGGTCAATCACGCCGGTATTCGCCACGCGCTGGAACGCATCGCTCGCGAACATATCCCCAAAGGTATCACTCTTGGCGAATCTTTTCGTCGCGAACCGGCCTTCCCCTCGGTTGTTTCTAATCTAATCGGCATTTCGGAGCGAACCGGCCACTTGGACGAAATTTTGCAGACCTTAAGCGGTTTTTACGAAGCCGAGGTTGAATCCTCGCTAAAAACTCTTGTCGCTTTCATTGAGCCGATGCTCTTACTGGTCATCGCTGTTGTCGTTGGCACCATCGCTCTTTCCATTATCGTGCCGATTTATCAACTCGTCGGTCAATTTTAATAATATGAACGCGCGTCGCGGTTTTACTCTAATTGAAATCTTACTGGTAGCCGGCATTATGGCGATTTTAAGCACCGGCATATTTCTGGCACTTGATCGGTATCAGTTTGGCCGTAATTTGGAGCTTGACGCCAAAGCCTTGCTCTATGCCATTCGCGATGCTCAACAGAGATCTATCACTCAAGAGGTTGTAACCAGCGACACGCCTTCGCAGTGGGGCGTTAGAGTTACTCGGACTGCCGCGCCGCCATCCTATTTTGAACTTATTGCCCAGGCTACTGGTCGAACTCAAACCGTAACCACTTCCATCACTCGCTTTCAACTTCGCAACGGCGTTGAGTTTGCTTCCGCAATCGCGAGCTCAACTATTGTTTTTTCTCGCATTGGCGGTATCCCGCTTGCTGGCGGCACTACCACGGTCAGTCTGTACTTAATCAGTAATTCCGGCGAACGCAAAACCATCACTATTGATGCCCAGAATGGCCAAGCTAAACTTTTCTGACCAAAACGGACAATCGCTTATCGAAATGCTCCTCGGCCTCACGGTTGGGGCTATTATGATTATTGTCGCCGTCGGAGCCCTATCGGTCAGCTTGCGAACTAATTATCGCGATAACTTTGCCCAAGACGCGAGCTTTATGAACGAAGCCTTGTTGGAAAATGTTATAAGCACCGCCGAAGGTTTCTGGGGCCAAGTTGCGGCTTTTGCGACCGGCTGTTCCAGTGTTTTTTGTGGCATTCTTTATCATTTTCCCGAGATCAGTAAATATGGTCAACCGGATTTCAACTATAGTGAAGTTGTTTATTATATCGTACCTTGTGACATCGCGAATTATTCGGTCAAAATAAATGGAAATGATTATTATCCCTGTTTCCGTGTTCGCCGTGTCTCCCGTGCGGCGAATGGAGTTATTGAGGCTGTCTATAATGCCGCCAACGACGATCCCTCAACCCTGGAGGCCAGTATCAAAACCCGCTGGGTTAATGGCAGCATTTCGCAGGAAACCCCGACTCTAACCCGCGTCGTTACTCGCAAGCAGAATGAGGTTTACCTCCAGAGTAATTGGGAAGGAGGACCCACGACGCCAGCTGATTCAGCCTACACAACACCCGTCACAACTTTTTACTCATTAAGCGCTATTAGCTACGGAACTATCGGCGAAATCAAGTTGCAATCGCCCGGATCGGGAGAAACCGGTATTCTCTTTTCCAACGCCATTTTTGCCCAAAGACAGGTAACGCTCAACTCGGTTATGTGGCAGGGGAGTTTGCCTTCGGGATCCGGCGTTGAATTTCAAATTGCCTCCAGTAATTGCGCGAATGGCGCCACGGATGCCCAGTGTCTGGTTGGTAGCTGGGGCAGTAGTAATTGTTTTACGACCGGCGGAACCAATAGTTGCTATATTGGACCCGCGGGTACGAGCGATAATGCCGATACTTATACCGCCACCGGCCCCAATATTCAAATGCGGACAAATGGCGCCCACCATGGCGATAAGCTGTATTTTCGCTACAAAATAATGCTCAAACGAGGCAATGGAAACAATACTCCGAATGTAGCTGACGTTATTCTCAACTGGTCAATTTGAATAAAAAAACATGGCCCAAAACCCTCTAACTTCCGGAGTCGCTTCCTTGCTAGTTACTCTTTTGCTTGGCGGAATCATCGTAGAAATGAGTCTCATCGGGATGCTTCTTATTACTAAAACACAAAGTGCCAACAGCGGCATTCGACAGAGTCAAGATACTTTAGCCGGCGCGCAATCTGGTCTCGACGACGGCATCTTAAGCATTATTCGCAATAAGAACGGCCCTTACAGCGATAAAAATTTTTCAATCGGCGTGGCGGCGGTTGAGGTAAGTTTTTGCAAAAACGCCTACAGTAAAAATTCTGATTGCGACACCGCAGTCGCCGGAGTTTACGAGGTGACTTCTATCGCTAGCGCCAGCTTGAAGCGCCGTAAAATGGTAGCGCAGTTAAGAGTGAACGCCACAACCGGATTAGTTGTAGTAGAATCAATCAAAGAGGTTGTTTTCTAATAAGCAACGACCAATTATGAATATTTTGGAAAAAATTAAAACAGCGCTAAGGATCATTAATCCCATACCGGCAGTTGGCGGGCTTGAAATTAATGATACCGACATTAAATTTTTTTTGGTGAAAGGACTAAGTTTCAAAAAAGCTGGCTTGAGATTGCCCCCCGGAATTGTGGAAAACGGTAAAGTCAAAGACCTTCGCAACCTCGCCTTGGCCTTAAAATCACTCCACGCCAAATTCGCCAGCCAGAAAGAGGTCGTTCCGGTTGTCTTTCTAATGCCCGCGGAAAATCTTTATGTTCAGACCTTTACAGTTCCCCAAGTGGATGCGACGCGACTTGAAGAGACCGCTCGCTTAAATCTGGAAGTCATCTCCCCGCTTGAATTTTCTAAAGTTTATGCCAGTTGGCAAAAAATCGAGACTGCCAGCGAGGCGATTAACAGTCAGGAACTTCTTGGCGCTTTTGTGGAAAAAACAGTTGCCGATGAATTTTCTCTTGCCGCCACCGAAGCCGGCTTCGCTTTTGTTGCCGTTGGATTCTCGGCGCTCGCTCTTACTCGGGTTATTTGCCAAGAAGGTGTCGGTATCGATCAAAAGAAATCGTATTTAGTCCTCTTTTTCGGTCCCAATGGTCTTGAGATTTTTATCATCAAAAACAGTCACCTACACTTTCATCACTTTACCTCTTGGCGTACTCTGCAAGCCGAGGCACGCAAAGGAGAAATCGGCCTGCCAGAAATAAAAAAGTTTCTCACCGAAGAAGTCCAGCGGATTATTAATTTTTATGCTAGCAAATGGGGTGGGGTTTTGGACGCGGCTATTTTGCTTACCCCGGGTCTGACCTCAGAAGTCTCGGCTGTCGTACAAGATGAATTTGGTCTCAAAATTCAGAATCTAACACTTGAACATTTTCCCAATATGAGCGAGGGCTGGCTGCCGACTTTAGGCGCCGCCCTTCGCGGACTAATTCCCCGTTCTTCAGATAAAATCATCAGTCTGGCCAGCACTTCGGCGCAAATGCATTATATTCAGGCGCGGGTCATAAAATTCGCCAGCTTTTGGCGTAAAGTATTGATTGCCGCTTTTGGTTTTTTTCTAATCGCCGAACTTGGAGTTTGTCTTATCGTTGCGCGGGAAGCGGCAGATATAAGCCTTCTAGTCACGCCTCGCTTGGAATCCGAAGAAGTCGCGATCTTATCTGATCTTCAAGAAAAGTCACTGAATTTAAATAGTTTGGCGGCAAAAGTTGTCGCGGTTAAAGAATCAAATGTTGATTGGGCGGATGGGCTTAAAAGAATTCGGGAAATTGGGGCGGGCTTGGTTCGTCTTAGAACTATCGCTATGAATATCGATTCAATCGTCATCGGTGCCACCGCGATAAATCAGGAGGCGGTAATTGAATTTCGCAATTCGCTTGAGCGCGATTCCAGGTGGCAGGAAGTGCGTCTACCGCTCGCGAATCTAAAAATAGCCGACGATGAGAGTGCCGAATTCATTCTTAATCTCAAGATTCGCCCAAAGGCAAATTAAGGAGTTTTAAGAGCGGCGATTATCTCATCCGCTATTTTTTTAAAAACCTCTTTAAAGATCGGCAATTCTTCGGGGGGGATTGGCTGGAGTACAAATTCCAACGATTTTCGCTCTTCGTTTGCCGACCGAATACCAATGCGTGCCCGCCAAAAAGAATTGCTTTGCGCGGCGTCAAAAACACTTTGCACGCCATTGTGTCCCGCCGCGCCGCGTTCACGGATTAATTGATAGCCAGCCAAGGAAATGTCGCTATCATCATGCGCCAGTAAAGTGGTTTCCGACGTCGCTCCCAAACGCTTCATTTCGGCTAAAATCAACTGCCCACTCTCGTTCATAAAGCCTTGCGGAGGTAGTAAAACAATTCTTTCAAGCCAAGGGGTAAACTCGGCATAAGTTTGCAAAAAATTAACAAAACTAGCTCCGATATTGTGGTAAATACCGGCATATTTATCTCCATAGTTGCCCAAGCCGGCAATTAATTTAAGTTTCATTGTTGTTCTTTAAAAATAAGTATAGTAGAATGGCTGGCAATAGACCACAGCGCGCTCAATCAAAGAATTCAACATGCCCGGTAGACTTAAAAAGTTTTTATTATCAGTTTGGGAAGTGGTAGAGGTGGTGTTTGTGGCTACCGCGACCGTTTTTCTGATTCGTAGCTTCCTGGTCCAGCCGTTTTTGGTGAGCGGCGCCAGCATGGAACCCAATTTTTCTGATGGAAATTATCTGATTATCGATGAGATTACTTATCGCTTCCGCAGTCCGGAACGCGGCGAAGTTGTGGTTTTTCGTTTTCCCAAAGATCCATCGGTATTTTTCATTAAGCGCATTATCGGCTTACCCGGAGAGCGGATTGCGAATAGCGGCAATGGCATTATTGTCTATCACGACATTAAAGACACTACCGGAAAAGCCTTGACTGAATCTTACCTGTCCCGCGATAGCGTCAAGGATCGTTTTGATGTCTGGCTCAATAACGATGAATATTTTGTTCTCGGCGACAATCGTAACGCCAGTTTTGACTCCCGAAGTTGGGGCCCGATCAAGCGCGAAGCTATTGTCGGCGTCGTCAGAATTCGAGTTTTTCCGCTCCAAAAATTTAACAGCTTCACTCCTCCGCGATACGAAACAGCCGGCCAATCTTCAGCTCTATAACCCATGGGATCCGCGAAAAAAAGACCAAATAGTGTCAAAGCGCCAGAAGGAATGTACGATATTCTGCCGCAGGAATATTTAATTTGGGATCGGATGCGCAAGGTCGTTCGGGATTTTGCTGATTTTTATAATTTTTTTCGCATTGAAACGACCTTGATTGAACGAGAAGAATTAATGGAGCGAGGTTTTGAAGACGATGACGAAATGCGGAACCGATCCTTGGTAATTCAGGAACGCGGGGAGCGCTTCATCGTCCGTCGCGATCCCGCCCTTTCAGTAATTCGGGCCTATGTTGAACACGGCCTAAGTTCAGTTAGTCAACCGCTTAAAGTTTTCTATGAAGGTCAGATTTTTGACAAGAACGGCTTTAATGACGCGCCCGAATTTCGCGAAGCCCATTGCGCCGGGTTTGAAGTTATTGATGGCGAATCGGATCCGGTTTACGACGCCCAGATTATTTTGACCCTCTATCGCATTCTTGAAGAGCTAAAGGTGGATGGGATTTCTATCGGACTGAATACTCTCTGCTGTCGTCATTGCCGCATGGGTTACCGGAAGCAAATCAACGAGTACATCAAAGGCAAAAAAAGCGATCTTTGCGTGCAGTGCGAAAAACATCTTACTGGAAAACCAGAAAAGATTTTAATCTGTGAAAACGAAAAGGATAAAGCTGTGCGTGAAGCTTATCCAGCCTCGGTTGACTATCTGTGTACTTATTGCCGGAGCAATTTTAAAAATATTTTTGAGTATCTTGAAGAGCTTGGATTGCAATATTCACTGTCCCCGCGACTCAAGAGCGAATGTGGTTATACGACTGGAACTTTGTTTGAAATCTACGGCGCGGATTTACCGTATCCTCTCGCCTCCGGCGGTCGGCACGATTATCTCGTTGAGTCTGTCGGCGGTAAAAACACGCCGGCGGTTGGCGGCGTAATCTATCTTGATCGTGTTGCTCGCTGGCTCAAGGCCAAGGGGGTGACTATCGCTCCGCATCGGGCTAAACCTAAAATATTCCTGATTCACATCGGCGCCTTGGCTCGTAAGAAGGCCCTGGGACTTATTGAACAACTTCGCGAAGCCAATGTCAGTGTCTGGGAATCTCTGGGTCGCGACGCGCTGAACATTCAGCTTAAGTTGGCGACTAAGATGGAATCTCCGCTAGCTTTGATTTTTGGCCAAAAAGAAGCCTTTGAAGACAGTATTATTATCCGCGACATGAAGAGCGGCATGCAGGAAACAGTACTCCTTAAAAAAGTAGTGGAGAATATCAAGAAGCGATTATGACCAAACCGACTCAATCCTGTGTTTTTTGTCGGATTGCCCAAAAGGAAGTTCCTTCTGAGATTTTGTTGGAAAACGATCTCGCTCTAGTCTTTGCCGACATCCACCCCTCGGCTCCGGTTCATTACTTAGTGGTCCCCAAAGAGCACATTGAAACCGTTTCTCATCTAACCCGAAGTCACGCCCCGATTGCCGGCGAGTTAATCCTGCTCGCCAAAGAAGCGGCGCATCAGCTTGGTCTTTCGGGCTATAAATTGGTTTTTAATGTCGGTCGTGCCGGCGGACAAATAGTGGATCATATTCACCTTCATCTACTTGGTGGCTGGAAGCAAGTTGACTCCAACTAAAAGCGCCCCTAGACAAGTCACAGCTAAAAAAGCTAGAATAAACGACAATCTATGGGTATCGAAATACGCAAAAAAGAAGGGGAGTCCGTCAACGCGCTAATCTATCGTTTTACCAAAAAAACTCAACAGAGTGGCATCTTGCGCGAATCCAAAAAACGCTTTTATCATAAGCGGGAGGTGAGTCGCATTAAGCGCAAAGCTTCGGCCTTGCACCGAGCCAAGAAACGCGAAGAATTTACTCGTGCCAGAAAGAACGGACTCGTATGAATCCTCTCCAGGCCCTAATGGCTGATTTGAAAGCGGCCATGAAAGAAAAGCGCGAAGGCGATATACAAACCGCGCGTCTTCTGATTGCCGCTATTAAAAATCTGGAGATTCAGAAAAGAACCGACGGTAGAATAGGTGAACTGACCGAAGAAGAAATAATTCAACTGCTCCGAACCGAAGCCAAGAAGCGTAAAGATTCCATTACTGTTTTTTCAGCCAATAATCGCGAAGATCTTGCCGCCAAAGAACGAACTGAATTGGCTTACGTCGAAAAATATTTACCTCAACTTTTAAACCGCGAAGCCACCGAAGAACTTGTCGCGAAAATCATTCACCAGAGCAAGCCGGTTGATTTTGGCTCGGCCATGAAAGAAGTTATGAATCAGCTTAAAGGCAAAGTTGATAACGCCCTCGTCGCTCAAATTATCAAGCGCTTACTGCAAAAATAATTTTGCCGACTTTATGGGAGCCATCCAAAGACGATCTTCATCGGTAAGCAATCGCATTGTTGTCATTGGGCTCCAAAAGAAAACATCGTCGCGTTTTCTTTCGTGCCTAAAAAAAGCAGCAGAATCTGTCGCTGGATTTCACGGCGCTCAAGGCGTTGAGTTTGAGGTCTATGTGGTTGATGACAAGATTTTACCCAAAAATGTCTTGGCCTATCCCTGGCCCATCAATTTTCCGCGTCCCGAAACCAGTAAAAAATTTCTCGGAGAAATTTTTATCAATCCTCAATATATTCGCGCCGAAGGGCAAAATATTCTTTTTATGCTCATTCACGGTTTTTTGCACCTCTTGGGATATGACCACCAGAAAAAAAATGATACAATAGCGATGGAGAAGGAGGAACAAAGACTCCTTAAAGCATTTAGCAATCAAGCGCCCGCGAGTCTTGTTAAAACACTCGCTTAATCGGTGCATCCACCGCAATGTCACCCCGCCACATTCTTGGACTCGATGTTGGAACTCATACCATCAAAGCCGCCGTCGCCGAAGTTAAAAAAAACGGCGAGCTGAATCTTGTCTATCTTTCCAAATCGCCTTCGGCTGGCTTGCGTCGCGGCGCGGTTCACGATATTACCGAGGCTACGCAAAAAATCGGCATCGTTCTTTCGGAAATTAAAAAAAACTATAAAGACGCGCTGGATAATATTGTACTTTCCGTTGGTACCGCCGATGTCAAAATTCAGCCCTCGATTGGGGTAGTGGCCGTCTCTCGCGCCGACTACGAAATTTTTCGAGACGACATTGAACGAGCTGTTCAAAGTTCACAGGCAATAAATTTGCCGCCCAACCGGATGGTTTTGCATCACTTAATCAGCGAATATATTGTTGATGGGGTTCGCGATATTCGCGATCCACTTGGCATGATCGGCAATCGTCTGGAAGTTGGTAGTTTGATTATTGACGCCTTCGCGCCAATGGTAAAGAATCTTACCAGATGCGTGGAAGTTCTCGGCGGTAACCTTAGTGGCATTATTTTGGGAACCATTGCCGCCGCGGAAGCCGTTCTTAGCCGCCGTCAAAAAGAACTTGGCGTGGTAGTCGTGGATATTGGTTTTGCCACCACCGGCATGGTAGTTTATGAGGAAGGAAAGCTTTTACATACGGCCATTCTTCCCTTTGGTTCTGGGCACATTACCAACGATCTGGCGATTGGACTCAAGGCTCCCATTGAAGTCGCGGAGGCGATTAAGCTTTCTTTTGGCTCGGCCATTGTCAAAGACAGCGGCAGTCGTGATAGCATTGATGTTGCCCGAATTGACCCGCGTCTCAAAGGTATCGTCTCCAAAAAACTGGTTTCCGAGATTATTGAGACGCGACTTGCGGAAATCTTCGAGCTTGTGAATAATGAGCTCAAAAGCATAGAACGAGCTGGAAAGCTTCCCGCCGGTGTAGTGCTGGTTGGCGGTGGCGCCAAAATGCCTGGAATCGTGGAATTAGCCAAGCAAGAGCTAAAACTTCCGGCGCAAGTGGCGATACCGGATATGAGCAAACTAACTGTGGTGAACGGCGAACTGGGGTTACAAGTTGAAGATCCGGAATACGCCCCCGTTCTCGGTCTTCTTCTTTATAGCCGAGAAATAAATCCGACTAATCGCAAATTAACCAACGGCTTTACAAATCTCTTCCGAAAAATATTTAAATATCTCATCCCTTAAGTTTTCCCGTTATGACCCAAAAAAACATCACAACCACGGCGGCGAAAAGATCCGCACCCTCAAGTTATAACGCCAGAATCAAGGTCGTCGGCATTGGCGGTGGCGGCGGACACGCCGTTTCCAGAATGTACGACAATCTCGGTGTTCGCGGCGTGGAGTTTATCGCAATCAATACCGATATTCAAGATCTGGAATATTGTCAGGCTAAACGAAAAATTCAAATCGGAAAAAATCTTACTCGTGGTTTGGGAGCTGGCATGAATCCCGAGATCGGACGCCAGGCCGCAGAAGAAAACCGTGCCGAAATTTCCGAAACTCTCAAAGGCGCTGATCTAGTTTTCTTAACCGCCGGTTTAGGCGGTGGCTCGGGTTCGGGCGGAATTTTAACCGTCGCCGACACCGCCAAAGAGAACGGAATTTTAACCGTCGCCGTTGTTACCAAGCCCTTTGCCTTTGAAGGAGCTCAAAGAGCTAAAATTGCCCAAGATGCTTTGGCTAAATTAAAAGAAAAAGTAGATACGCTAATCGTAGTCCCAAACGACAAAATTTTTGACATCATTAAAAAAGACACTCCGCTACTTAAAGCCTTTGAGCACATTGACGACGTTTTGCGTAGCGCTGTTCAGGGTATCGCCGAACTTATCGCCATGCCCGGCATCGTTAATGTGGACTTCGCCGATATTAAAGCGATTATGCAAAATTCGGGACCGGCTCTGGTGGGTATCGGTATCGCGAGCGGTCAAGAGCGAGCCACATCAGCCGCCAATCAAGCCATTCACTCGCCACTTTTAGAGATATCCGTTGACGGCGCCAAAGGTGTGCTTTTTGGCATCTCTGGCGGGCGCGACATGAGAATGACGGAGATAAACGAAATCGCCAAAATTATCTCCCAGACCATTGACCCCTCAGCCAAAATTATCTTTGGCGCCTATCATGACCGTAAGCTAAAACCAGGGCAGATTAAGGTGGTCTTGATTGCTACCGGATTCGGGCCTCACTTTGGTCGTGATGCTGAATCAGTGGCGCCATCGCTCTTTAATCCGGAGGCCAATTTTGGTCTTAACAAAGTTGAACATGCCAATCTAAACAGCGTCGCGCCCAAAGAAGTTCCGTCTCCAGCCAAAGAATTCAAAGAAAAGAACGAAAAACTACTCAAAGAAGTTAAGGATGATGGAAAAAAAAGTGGAGCCCATATTCCTCCCAAAAAAGAAGACGACCTTTGGGACATACCGGCTTTTTTAAGAAAACGCCGTCGAGAATAAAAACGCCACCCCCACTAAGCCGCTCCTTGAATCTCTCGTTGCTGATGCAAGCGATAAGTCTCTAAGAGTACTAGAAAAATCGCCGCAATCAGTGGCCCATAAATAACCCCCAAGATTCCAAAAATTTTTAAGCCCCCCAAAATGGCGATAAATATAAAAAGCGGATGAGCGTCAATTTTGTTGGCGATGATTTTTGGTCTGATGATGTTGTCAATTGTTGATACTATTAAAAAATTGTAAAAGAAAAACCCCAAAGCCAACGCCGGCGACTTAATTGTTAATAGGTAGATCGTGGCTGGAATATAGATAATATAAGGACCCAAGAGGGGAATAAGTGATAGAAAAGCCATGACCGCGCCCCACAGCACCGGCGTTTCTAAGCCAAAAATATAAAAACCAAAACCGGCCAAAATACCTTGGGCTAGCGCTGTTAAAAAGATGCCATAGATAATCGCCTTACCGGTTTCACGAAAAGTGCGAAACAGGTGAGCCCCTTCATTGTTTTTAAAGAGTTGAAGGTTAAGGAAAAACTTCCCAAATAAATCGCCGTCGCGAAGAAGATAGAAAATCGTAAAAAGCATAATAAAAAAAGAAACCAATAAACTAAAAACTCCGGACAGCAAGGTGCCGGTTTTTTGATAAATCGAAAGACTGAAACTCTTTAGCCAAGGAGCTACTTGCTCCTGAATGAAGTTTTCAACGTTAACATTGAGGTTGAGTTTCTGCGAAGCAATTTCCAGCTTATCGGCCAGATTTTGATCAAGGGCGATATTATCTTTGGTGCTCAAAAATAGATTGAAAGCCTCACTACCCAAAAGCGTGGTGATGCCGATAAAGGGCAAGATAATACCAACGACAATCACAAAAATAGTAACCAAAGCAGCTAGGTTTTTCTGGTCGCGAAAAAAAATACGAAGTTTATTATAGAGCGGAAAGGTCAGTGTGGCGAGCAACGCCCCTAAAATAACCGGAGCATGAAAACCGCTTATCAAAAGCAGAGTTAAGCCAAGGAAAACAATCAATAACACTACCAAAATCCGTTCCGAGCCTTGAGGAGTCATCAAGCTAAAGTATAAAACATATAAAACCCACCGGCAACGTGAGATCTTTTCTAAAAAACGGCCAAGACATCAAGCGCAAACCGCTGTCGCCATCACAACTACAACGAGCTAGAAGTTGATTTTGTTAGCACTAATTTAGTGCTTGATTTTGAGCAATTCGACCGCAAAGATAAGCGTCGCTGAAGGAGGAATCGGCCCTTGACCAGAAGCTCCATAGCCGAGATCCGGTGGAATGGTTAGTGTTCGCTTTCCGCCAACTTTCATTCCAATCAAACCCTGATCCCAGCCTTTAATCACCTGACCGGCTCCAATGGTAAATTCAAACGGGGTCCCGCGAGGAATGGAGCTGTCAAAAATCTTTCCATCGGTCAGCTTGCCCGTATAATGAACGGTCAAAGTATCGCCACTCACTGCCGGGTCGCCGGTGCCCAGTACCTCATCTTTGATCCCAAGTTCGCTTGATGGTTGATTGATCATATTATCTTCTGGTGTTGAATTTATTGTCTTGTCTGCGTCCGCCGTACTCAAATTTCCAGTCTGATCGTTTTTAAGAAATGCCATAACCAGCAAAACACCCACCACCGCCAATATTGAGTAAAATATTTTTGAACCCATATAATTTGATTATAGTAGATAATAAAAAGTCCGCAAGGCATCAAATCCGCGATTGATGTTCTAATAAAAAACGGTCTTAGTTCTATGATGCGGCAAGTTAAGATTGATTTTTTGACTAGCTTGCCACAAGAGCCAATCAATCTGATAGCTTTGGAAAATTACGCCTTGCTTTTGGAGCTCGCGGCGCATGTACTCCACAGCCCAAATTGTAGTCGCGCGAATCTCTAATTCCATGGGCGAACCGGCGCGGATCGGAGTCCTTTTTTGAAGCAATCTGCGAAGTTTTGGCGCGTAAACCAAAATCTTCAGAGATTCCAGAACCTGGGGAACGCGATAATCAGCAAACGCGGTCAGATATTCTGGGTCAAGAAACTTACCCGGGCCGCGATAAGCAAAAGCACCGGCAATGTCTCCGGCTAAAATTTGGGCTCGCTTCCAGAAATAAATTTTCTCCGCGTGATAGCTTGCCTCATCGGCAAACGATGGGAGTCGCGCGATTTGTGGAACTAAGTTAGAGAACTTGCCTTTAGCCGAGTCTATTAAAGATAAAATCCCGCCTAATTTGATTATCTCTTGAGCCACGCCTCGTGCCGCCCGGTAGCGTTGCGGCATCAGCATTAGACGCCGCCCGCCCTGAAAAATCCTTTCAAAGTCCGCGAACTTCATCTCGGCAAAAGTTTGTAAATTCGCCTTTTTGTGTTTTAGAAAAAAAACTTTTAATGCCAAGGCCAAGGCATAATAGCCGCTGTAAGATTTTCCCCGATAAGAAAACTCCCAGCGTCCCCCCCGAGGCGACCAAAAGCAAAAATTGAGCGTATCGAGCATCACTAAATAACTCAAACTCCGCTCGGGATTTTTTTTGTCAAAAAAATGCTTTTTTGCCTCCCACTTCGGTTTTGTTCGATGTTTTTTCCCAAACCTTTCTGCCCACTCCAAAACAGCGGTCTGGTTGATTTTGACCGAGCGCCCCCCAAGCGCGATTTCTCTGGTGCTTTCAAGAACCGGATTCATAAAATTCCTTTTTTAATCCGCTCTCTTAGCGTAGCGACGAACTGGTTAAAGTAAAAAAGATTGTGTTGAGTTAAAAGAACGAGGCCGGTAATCTCTCGCGCTCGAATCAAGTGGGAGATATAAGTTCTCCGATATCCCAAACACGTTGGGCATTGGCATCGAGGGTCAAGCGCTTTTTGATCGTTCAAAAAAATTGCCGAGGCCAGGTTTAAACGACCGGCGCTCGTAAAAGCGATACCGCGTCGCGCATAATGCGTTGGAATCGTGCAGTCAAAAGTATCAATACCGGCGGCGATAATACGCGGTATGTCTTCAAGCGAGCCGATGCCCAAAAGATGTCTTGGCTTCGCCTCGTCTAACAGTGGCAGAGTCCAGTCCAGAATTTTTTGCATTGAATTCTTACTGCTTCCCAAATCGCCGCCGATACCAAAGCCATCAAAACCAAGTCGGTTAATCAGGCGAGCGCTTAACTCTCTAAGCGGCTTAAACCGTGATCCTTGTACAATACCGAACAAAGCCTGTTTACCAGTTCGCGAATTAAGTGACGTCTGCGCCCAACGATGGGTGCGAGCGAGAGAGGCTTCGATGTAAGCCCGAGTGGCGGTCGGCGGAGTACATTCGTCAAAAGCAAACATAATATCAGCACCAAGTTTTTCCTGGATAGCAATTGATTCTCGCGGCCCGATAAAGATTTCTCTTCCGTCAATCGGCGACTTAAAGAAAACACCAGTCTCTAGAATTTTAATTGAGTTCGGTTGGCGACCTTCGGCGACTTTCAGGTTAGCGCTTGGTCGTCCATCAAAATATTTTAATATCTTACCGACATTCAAATCACGTCCGAAGCCAAGACTAAAAATTTGAAACCCGCCGGAATCGGTCATGATTGGCCGCCGCCAGTTCATGAATTTATGCAAGCCCCGACTTTTAGCCACTACCGCTTCACCGGGTTTTAAATGAAGATGAAAGGTGTTAGCGATAATGACTTGAGTCCCGGTTCCTGCGAGCATCTCGCTGGTTAGGGTTTTCGCGCTCGCCTGGGTCGCGACGGGAACCAAGCTTGGAGTTTCCACCTCGCCATTTGGCGTGGTTAAGATGCCGAGTCGCGCTCGACTAACGCCGGAACGCTGAATTATTTTGAAGGAAATCATAGGATAATAAAAGATGCTTACTTGCTACAAGGGGATTAACAAAAAAAGCCCACGTTGGGTATAACCCAAGTGGACTTTTTTCGCAAATAAATCCTACAAAGTCTTGAGGGCGTCATCAACCTCTTTTAAGTCGGCTTCGATATCAGGAAGAATTTGCTCGGCGTCTTGAGAGAGTCTCTCCGGCGCGTCATCTTCTGAAGCTACTACCGCCGATTGATCTTGAGTTGTGAGAGCCGGTTCTTGATTGTAGTCAGAACTTCGTCCCGCGTAAAAGAAAATCAATCCCAAAGCCACAACCACCACCAAAGCCCCCACGATAATTCCTCGTTGCGATTTTTGTTCCATAGTTGATATTTGGAGAAACTAATTAATGGGAGCCGGTTGAGCTGGGTTCTCATTAGGAACCGTCTCCGCGATGGCCTTTACTAAATTGCGAACCGCTTCACGCGCCGCAAGCACCGACTGATGAACAACCATCAAATCTTTGCGCAATCCGCTAATCGCGGCCCCCAGTTGTTTTTTCGCGGTTGATTCGATGAAAGTAGTATCGTAAACCTTGGCTGATTGAGCATCAATAGCTCGATTCGCCGCTTCCACTTCTTGAGTCGCTTTTTCGCGAAGAGTCTTTAACGAGGCAACATTCACCCCAGCCCCATCAATTTTAGCAATTCTGGAATCGGCTCGCTCCAAAAGTTTTTGCAGATTTTCAGTTACCGCCACAAATCGCTTCAGCAAGTTCTGGTTGATTTTATTCAAGTTTTCCACGATCTTCAGGCTTTTATCGGCCTTCGACTTGTCCTTAAAATTTTCCATTCGGCCACGATTCATTTCAAGCTTCTTATCAATCAACTCTTGAGTTTTGACCATCTTGCCTTCGCGCTCTCTGCGCATCATCATCAGCTTATCCTCACTGGCGGCCATCTTGGCCTTTCTCTCCATTATATCGGAAACAGAGTCAGCTTTTCTTGCCTCCAAAGCCGCTCGTTTCAATACTGGTCCATCTACATTCTTAACCTCTTCGGCTTGGGCAGAACCGGTCATTGCCACGACAGAAAACAGGGCAACAGCCACCAAAAAAGCATTTTTCTTAGTCATCATATGTTTGTAATTGAACTGTTAAATTAACGGCCCGACGCGTGCATTATGGCACACCACGGGGAAAAACACCAGACACAGAGTAAACGAAGTTAGACCGGAAGCCGTTTCTTGCGGTATTCAAGCCACCAAGGCCAAAGGAAGATATAGAGAATTTCCAAAACACCTATTGTGTTCAGCAACAACAAAGCCACAAACCAAAGCTTGCTTCCGGCGCGAGCCGCCTTCCATAAGGCGACCCCCTTCCAGGAGATCGTCCACAAGACAGCCACGGCAAAAGCGATTTCTTTATTGGTCAAGGGAATGGGACTAATCAAAATGGGTAACCCGACTTAAAGAGCCATAAAAGACACCATCATCGGTAAACCTTTAGCATCCAAGAGTGGTGGGTTTTTCTTGGTGTCAAAAATACGATTCTCGGCCGCGACATGCAACATGGCGGTATAGCGTCTTCCGGCTACCGTCTCGCGCAACAATTCAACCATACCCGAATAAACGCCAAGATCAAAAAGTTTTGCCCCCAAAATCCTGCCGACCGTCGCGTCGACATTCATTTCGTGAATCACAACCCAGGTTGGAGCAACTAGCGTTCCGGCAACTTGAACCTTGCTTCCGGCTGTTTGATCTTTGGCTGTAACCGTTACCCCGCCGTCCTTGGCCATCATTTGACCATCATCTTTTTTGGTCAAAACCGAAGATTCTATGTTGGCCTGGCTATTGGTTGTTTTTTCCTCGATTCCTTTGGTCGCGACATTTAGGTCCTTATCCACCCCCTCGGTTTCAATGCCTTGCGCTGTCGCGTCCAAATCGTTCTGTGCTACCAAGCTATCGCTTTGCGGCCCAAGACCCTTGCCCAAAAAGAAACCAATTAAACCAGCAAGCAATGCGATAACTAATGTCGACCAAATTGAACGACCTTCCGACTGTCCCGCGCCCTGTTGATTGTTTGTATCCATACGACTTGTAAATTTAAAATTAGTTTATAAAAAGCACGCCATCGGTGCCAAGAACTGCCCCAATTATAAAGTTCAGAAAATAAAAAAGCAATCGTTGAATCCTCAAGGCTTCGCGTGCCGATTATTCAGGGCGCCGCGACAAAATAAATAAAGCTCCAGCGGCCAAGGCTAGAGCTAAATCGCGGAAAACAATATCCAGCAAGAGCAGGTTGGGTGCTACGATTCCCACCAGGGTTAGTGTCGCCATTAAAGCCGCCCAACGTGATGTTCTGGGATAAAGTAGAGCTCCGCCAAGTATCAATTCATAGATCGAAAAAATAGCGAGTAAAAGATTTTGCGGAACCAAAGCCCTCATAAATAAAGGAAAATAGCCAATCCATGAATTCGGGTCGGTAAAGGAAGCAATCGCGGCATAGAAAAAAACACCGGCTAAGGCAATGCGCAACAACCAGATTGCCAAGACTAAGCGTTTTTTTTCGGGCATATTAAGAACTATCGCACAATAACTATACCGCCACGACTCGGATTAAGGTGGTCATGATATTTCCAAGTCCCCGGAGTTGTAAAAGTAAAGGTGTAGCTTTCGCCCGTGCCAAAACCCCTATCCGCGTCAAACTCTTTCAAGGTTGTATGGGCCGGATGTGGATTGGAAGCCACCCACATCTTATCCTCCGTCTGATTGGTAAAGGCAATCGGCGTTCCTAGTGGAACAGTGATCGTCTCGGGCTTAAAGCCATCTTTAGTATAGGACACGGCTTTAATTTCCGACGCGCCCGAAGTCGTATCCAAATTTTTGATCGTTTCCTCGGTGGGCGTCACCGGAACTTGCGGATTAACATCTTCTGCTTCTGGAGACGGTTGGTTATCGGTTTGAGCCCTCCTCCGCACCGAGCCCCCGGCAAAAAAAGAGGTCACGGTAGATATTGCCACAATCGCCACTACAAAAATCGTAAAAAATTTTTTCATATTAAAAAAGTTTATAAACCTTTACTCATCCTATGCCGGAGCAAAAAATAGTCAATCAAATAGCTAGCTTCGCCCACGATAAGTGGCGTCCTCATCTTCGGTGGCAAGCATCAAACGCTTCTTTCTCATTAACGCATGGGAACGAAAAGCGAAGAAAGAGCCGACTCCCAAGCCGATCAAGGTTAAGCTTCCATAGTAAGGTAAGCCACGGCGCAAGCGATCCCAAATCAAAGACTTTACAATTGTCACTCGAATCGGCGCCTGTAATTTTTCCCAAGTTCCTTTATTGCGATAATAGGCGATTAGGTAATAATTTCCCGGAGAAAATCCGTCAAGCCGAACTTCGCCATTTCCTTTTTTGACTATAATCTGCCGCGCCAAGCGAAAATTTTCGTCAAAAACATCAACTCGATACTCCTCCGCGGAGTCGGGAATGGCCATTTCCAAAAAAGAAATAATAATACTTCCAGTTCCACTAAAACCGGCTGTCGCTACGTTAACGACGACTGGTGAAGTCGTGGCGCCAGTCGACGGATTAACTGCGTTTTGGTTGGAATTTTCTGGCGGCGGTGTAGCGCCCGGTGGAGGAGGTGGCGCGACCTCTGGTGGTGGCGTCAAATTTGGTGGCGGGGGAGTTGTTGGTGAAGACGAGGCCGTAAGCGTCGTAAATATTAAAGTTGAGGAGGCCGCGTTTCCTTGTGGATCAGTGGTGAGCAAAGTTGCTGTGTAGGTGGTTGCTGGAGTCATGCCATAAACGCTAACCGAGTGCTCCAATTCATAAGTCGGGTCAAAGGCGTTGGCGCTAAAAACACCGGCGCGGGAAACCGTAACCCAAGAGTTAGCGGCTTCATTGGTTGTCCAGATAAAACCCGCGCTTACGGCGCTAAGATTGTTAATCATAGCTCCAATAATTTGTGGTGGAGCAACATCTCCCGATGGTGGTGGAGGAGGTGGCGGCGGAGGAGGAGGTAATCCCGTGCCGGGTGGCGGAGGCGGTGTGATTATAGAAAAATCTTGTGGTGTCAAAAACGAACCAGTAGTTGAAGCCTGGTTTCCCCAAGAGTCATAGGCCGTCAGGATAAAATTATAGTTTACGCCCGGTAAAGTAGTTAGAGTCAGACCGCAATTTATAATTCCCATGGGACAGGTCGCGTAAGAACCGTAGGGGCCGGCAACTTGCGGTGTTTGTCCGGCTGGACCATAAGCCACTTCAAAATCAACCGGCTCGTTGGCATTAAAATATAAAGCGGTGGCATAAGGCGAAAACGGCGAAGTTGTAGCATTGGTAATTAAAGGCGGGGCAGTTTCCGCGGTCTCATAAAGTGCAAACTTAAAACTAAATGGTTGTTCTATGGCACCCAAATAAGCGGTACCCAAAAGATATTCGGGATAGGCTTGAGAATTGTGGGGCAGAATCTGAAAACGGTTTACGTGGTGCAACCATAGCTCCGATGGAAAACTCAAAACTTTGATCTTGTAAGTCGCTCCCGGATTGATTGGAATGAGTGAGGAAAAATCGGCATGCAAACGAGTCCCGCCCCACACCGGAGGAGTCGTTGGAACGGTAATCGTTACCGCCGCAAGCTGAACGTCGTTGGCGTTATAGAGTCCAAAAGTTGCCCCTCCCGCCTCGCCAAGATTATCAATCCAAAAATCAAAACCGCGTAAAAAATCATTATATACCGGAAACTCTTGCGCCGAAGTGTCATACGCCGCCACTTTAAGTCGCTCGTCATAATTTTCCGGCGCGAACTCAAAAAAACGAGTTCCGTGCGCCAAACTTTGGGCGGGAAAAAGCATCAACCCAAGCATTAAAAAAAGAAGACTTACAAAAAACCTCATTTGTCTTTCAGTATATCATTCGCCGAGCCGAAGCACCGTACACAGGCCATCTTTAATCCAGGCCAAAAATCTCTACCAGCTTCCGGCGCGAAGCGTGTCCCGAAAGAATTTGAATCTGACTCGGGGCGATTTTAAAATGCATGGCCAGGGCTCGAATAATGCCCATATTCGCCTGACCCTTAACCGGCGGCTCGGTAACCCAAACGCCAAACGTGTTCGGCTCTATCTCCATAACTCTGACTTCCCGTGCCGATGGATGTGCCTGAACTAAAATCTTCATAATTTATTGCAAAGACTTTGCCGCCCGAAGTTTTCGGTGGTAGCCGATGGCAAAACGGTGCGCCTCATCACGAACTCTAATTAGCACCTGGCCCAAGTCTGTCGACGGCTTCATCCCAATAAACTCATTCTTGTCTCGACGCGGACCTTTGGCAATGCCAACTATGGGAATATGTAGCCCGACCTCATTTAATACGCTCTTCGCAATGTTGACTTGAGGAGTACCGCCATCAATTAAAATTAAATCCGGCAAAGTCCACTTGGTCTCAAAGCGCCGAGCAAGAACCTCACGCAACATGCCCGTGTCATCTGGCGTAGTTAGACTTTGAATCCGAAATTTTCGATACTCATTTTTGTCCGGTTGGCCGCGTCTAAAAACCACCATGGATCCAGTAGCCGAAGTACCGGAGGTGTTAGAAATGTCATAACCCTCAATTCGTTGGGGCATGGTGGAAGTTGCTGGTGGAATCAACGGATCTTCGGAGAGTACCGCCACATCGCGAATGTGTTGCAGAGCAAAAATCCGGCGCTTTATTATTTCCGCCTTCTCATAATCAAGTTTTCTACTGGCCACAAGCATCTCTCTTTCGCTTTGTTTGATTAGAAAAGCTTTCTTGCCCTCAAAAAAACGGCAGATATTTTTAATCGTCAGCAGATACTCGGCGTGGCTTATTAAACCGGCGCATGTTCCCGGACACAGGCCAATCTCATAATCAAAACAAGGGTGGGGCCGATTCATTGATTTCCGCCGAGCCAAATCTTCGGAGGTGTGAGTGGAATATGGAAAGATTCGCCGGACGATTTTAAGCGCCTCGCGAACGCTGGTCGCCGAGGTGAATGGCCCAAAACGCCGCCGCGGTGTCCCGCCGGTACCTCGCACTAAAATTATCCGCGGCCAAGCCTCTTTGGTAATTTCCACATATAAAAAACTTTTATCGTCCTTTTCTCGAATGTTGAACGGGGGACGATAAAGTTTAATCAAAACCGCCTCGCGGATCAGGGCTTCAATCGCAGTCTCGGTTTTTTCGTGATCAATCTTCGCAACATTTTGAACGAGACTTTCAATGCGAAGATCATGCGCGCGGCTAAAATAACTGGCGACTCGTCGCCTTAGATTGACCGCCTTGCCCACGTAAAGTATCTCGCCGCGCCGCCCGCGCATAATATAAACCCCGGGCGTTTCCGGAAAAGACTGTATTTTTTTAAGGATAGCTTCCTTTGCCATATTGGTTAGCTAATCGTAAATCCAAAACGCGAACTGACTAGATTAATAAAGAATTGCCGACACCAAAAGATGGTTACAGCAACTCGTAAAGCGCCTTAAAGAATTTCTTTTGGAGCTGGGCAAACATTGCGTTCTCGATAATAAATCCGTTATTAGCTTCAAAGTCAGTAACCGCTACCTTGTCCCCATAAATTACCTGGGTGATTTTATCATTGATAAAATCATATTTAGTGGGAATGATTTTAACCGCCAGTGTTAGATCGGATTTTTTCTGAAAATCGGCAAGTTCGTCAGTGATTACAAATCTTTCTATCTGTTTTGTTAATCTCCCCCTGTGAAAACTTTTTGGCAAATATTTGTTAGTAATGATCGAAGCGCGCTTCGTGGTATATACATAATAAGCATCACCGCGTTTCAGGGTGGCTAAAAGATCTGAAGCGACAAAAGCCAGACCGCGACGACCTTCCAAAAATTTGATCAAGGGTTTATTTTTCTTGGCTGCATATGTTTCCTGTAAGTCGCCAAGTAGTTTCTCAAAGTTTTTATTATAATAATCAAACAGCGAGCGGAGTTTTTCTGGGTTTTCAGCCACATATCGGTTCTGTTTTCCACCTGAAGCGACAACTGAAACCAATCCTCGAGCCTGCAGTATCGGCAAAGCGCGGTAAACGGTGGGGCGATGCATTCCGGTGTGGTGAGCGATATGCGAAATCAATAAAGGCCCGCGTCCCAAAAGGGTTAAATAGATGCGAGATTCATCGCGACTAAAGCCAAGATTTTGAATAACTTCTCGTGCTTTCATGTATATATGTAATTATTTAATACACTATTTATAGCCAATATATAGCCGTAAAATAAGGACTTCCTGCTTATCAGCCAACACCAGTTACAAAGAAGTGTAGTCCTAATTGACATAAATGTCAATCCTAGATTAACCTAAAGTCGTGTACTGGATGTTCCAGCGCACTTTCAGAACTTTGACAACTGAATTCCGGCAGTCGGAATTTAGAGGAGGTAGCTAGCATGAAGATGCTGATCTGTGTGATCGTCGCGCTCGCGACGGTCGGCGTTTCCGCTTCTGCCCAGCAGGGCAAGAAAAAGCCGGCTCCCAAGAAAGACGTGGGGATCGAAGTTCCTCAGTCGAAGCCCGCCGA
Source organism: uncultured Candidatus Saccharibacteria bacterium (assembly GCA_964367145.1). Classification (GTDB taxonomy): domain Bacteria; phylum Patescibacteriota; class Minisyncoccia; order UBA6257; family 1-14-0-10-40-38; genus JAHFLD01. The sequence goes on from CAYIWJ010000001.1 coordinate 27,600, forward strand.
GGCGCTCGCTCCGATGGTGGACGATCAAGACCTGCGTCAGAAGACGGAGCAGTTCGAGAAGCTCATGGAGCCGTTCGAAAAGAACGGCACGGACATTCAGAAGGAACTCAACACCTTCCTCGATGAACGCAACAAGGCCGGAAGCATTGAGAACCTCACGCCCATGAGGATTTCCGAGCTCCAGATCCAACTGGGTCGGATCGCCAAGAAGGCGCGTGAACAGATGACCTCCTTCGTCGAGAAGAAGAGGGAATTTGGTGATCTTCTCGTTGGATACGAGCGCAATAGCCAAGTTAGCGAGGTGAACGCGACTCGTGATCTCGAAGATGCCAAAAAGCTTCGCGCGCGCATCGAGGGCGATACCCTGATCAAGGACGACCCTGCTCAGCAGGCACTGCTTGCGGCGGTTGATGCGAACCTGTTCTCCCACAACGCGAGAATTCAATCCATTCGGACTTGGAATTCGGTGCGGGGATCGGTGAAAGAGCGCTCGGAAAAGCTTTTCGCGGTCGCGGGATACTGCGTGGAGATTCTCTCCGATTGCGAGAAGATTCTTCTTGAACCTTCAAACGTCGGTACCGCGCTCGCGCGACTCGAGGCTCACGTGTCCAATCTTCAGGCGTTCACCTTCAAGCTCGCCGAAGAGACGAAACGGATCGCCGGTTCGCTCGTGCCCAAGACTTGAATCACGCTTGCGCGTCGAGCAAGGCTCTCAACCCCAGCTCGTTGGAGCTGGGGTTTTCTATAACCTCACCAAGGGAGAAGATGTATGTTGTCTAAACGACTTGGTTGGCGCCAGATTACTCTGGTTGGAATCTATCTTCTTGTTTCGGCGCTCGTTTCATGTGTTGATCCTGATAGAGTACCTCGTTTTAGGGAAAATTGGTCTGGGAAATGGGCTGGGGAGATAAGGGAAGTTGCTGACAGAACCACTCAAGAGTTTACTCTTGTCTTGGCGCTAGAAAAAGATCAGGTAAGTGGCTCCATGAGAGATGCAGATGGTTCGTTGGCCAACATTGCTGGATATATCAAGTTCATCGACAAGGAAAAAGTACCGTGGAAAAAGAAGTATGAGCTTGAGTTTATAAAAGATTACGGCAATGGCATCAAGGTCAAATGGATCTCTAGCGGGATTGGTAGGGATGATTGTTGTATCGAGATTAATGGAACTTGGTGCAGAGAAGATGGTGAGGGAAGTGAGAAAACTATTGCGATGGGCACCTGGCGAATGTGGCCAGTAAAATAGCCACGATTCATTTTAGCCGATCATTTTTATCGCTCAATTTCCCTAGTCTTACCAAAGGGGGCGAAGAATGAGACTCAATCAACCCAGTGTTTTCAAGATATTCTTTGGTATTCTTATTTTCTCGACGATGACCGCTTGTGACGGTACGGAAGATAAACACGAACTGGCTGAAGTCGCTGACAACAATAACGACAAGCCCGCTTCTTCTCCGGCAACCACCTTGAGTTCTAACACTGAAAGCGGTTGGTCTGGGAAATGGGGCGGGGTGATGGAGGATGAAGTTAACCCCGATGGCATAATGAAGATTCAGGAATTTATTCTCCACTTGGACATAAAGGGCAGTAACGTAACTGGTTTCATGGAAGATCAGGACGGCTCACGGGCCGATGTATCCGGAAAGATTATATTTGTCGGTAAAGATCCTTTCGAACTAAGATTTGTAAAAGATTACCGCAACGGCACAACCTTGTCTTGGTTTGCCGAAATCAGCAATTCAAATTTTAGTTCGTCGGGTCATGGTTACATCTTCGGCCATTGGCGTCGCGAAGAAGACAAAGAAAATGACATCAGTGCGGGAACTGGTGGTTGGTCAATGCGGTCTATCGATGATACTACCTTCCGGAATCACCAAAGGAGGTGAAAGATGATGTTCTACAGAATCAACTTCTCTCGGAACGTTTCGTTTGTGCTCTTCGTCTTCTTCGCCGCCGCAAATGTGTCAGCGCAGGAGGCGTCCATCAAGGACAAGCTTTCAGCCGCGAAGGAGGCAACGGTTCGCAAGTGCATCGAGCTTCGGGAGATGGCTAAAGAGGCCTATAACAAGGTCTTGAATGCCGCCGAAACCAAGTATCAAGAAATTGACCGATGGGTCAACGAGCGCGGCGGTTGGGAAAAGCTTTCGGGCCAGACCCTCCAGGATGTTAGGAAACAACTTGGCGTCGTCGCGAAAGAATCAATCGAAAAGACGCGCGAAGTGACCGATGGTATTTTGGCAAAGGCGCAGAAGGATGCTCTCGAACTTGGCCCAGCCGCGCTCCTCGCAGTTGGAACCCCGCCCCAGAGCGAAAACCTGGATTTTAGACTCAATGATTCTGGCTGGTCCGGAAAGTGGGTTGGTTATTGGGACGATGCCACTACCTCCACCATGCAATGGTTCCACCTCATAATCAACGTCAACAAAGATTGCTCGGTCAGCGGGGTTATGAAGGATGCCGATGGCTCATTGGCAAATGTTTCGGGAAGCATCAAGTGGGTTGAGTGCACGCTAAAGGACCAATTTGGATTTCCCACTGGAGACGGCAAGTTTTGGGAAATCCAACTCCTGAAGAAATACCCCGAGAGCGGAGTCGAGGTACGTTGGTCAGCTCAGCTGTCTCAAGACCGCAAGAGTTACCGCTTCCCAGAGATCATCAAGGGAACGTGGTGTCGAGTTGAAAAAGTGGATGCCGGCATCGTTCCAGACATGGGAGTCTGGCGAATGTGGCCCGTAAAGTAAGTAGACAAGCAATCTGCCCCGCTATTTAGATAGCAGGGCATTTTTTTATTCAAGAATCAGACCACCTTTCGCAGATATTCGCCCGTATAACTTCCTTTTTTGCGGGCAATCTCTTCTGGTGTGCCGGTCGCCACTATCGTTCCACCCTTGTTGCCCCCCTCGGGGCCTAGGTCAATCACCCAGTCGGCGGTTTTGATCACGTCCAAGTTGTGCTCAATCACCACAATCGTATTGCCGCGATCCACTAAACGCTGAAGTACAATCAACAGATTTTCAATATCAGCAAAATGAAGCCCCGTTGTTGGCTCATCTAAAAGATAAAGCGTCTTGCGGGTATCGCGTTTGCCTAGCTCCGCCGAAAGTTTAATTCTTTGTGCCTCGCCCCCCGAAAGCGTCGTTGCCGATTGCCCCAACTCCAAATAACCCAATCCAACCTCGTTGAGAATTTTAAGCCGATCCTCCAGCCAGGGAATGTCGGCAAAGAAAGGCAGTGCTTCTTCCACCGTCATCCGCAAAACGTCATAGATATTTTTTCCCTTATATTCCACCGCTAAAGTTTCCCGATCAAATCTCTTGCCCTTGCATACGTCGCAAACCACATAGACCGTCGGCAAAAAGTGCATTTCAATCGCAATCGTGCCGTGTCCCTCGCAATGCTCACATCGCCCGCCCGGCACGTTAAAACTAAACCGTCCTAGCTTATACCCTCGCACTCGCGCGTCTTCGGTGGAGCTGAATAGTTCGCGGATAAAAGTCCAGGCGCCGACATAAGTCGCCGGATTGGATCGTGGCGTCCTCCCGATGGGCGACTGATCAATGTTGATCACGCGGTTAATATATTCCAAGCCCGAAATTGACTTCACCGTGCCCGCCTTGTAATCCGAAAAATTAAATTTATTGGAGGCGGTTTTATAAAGCACGTCATAGACGAGCGTACTCTTGCCCGAACCGGAAACCCCGGTTACAGCCGTCAATCGCCGCAGGGGAATATCCACGTTTATTCCCCTTAGATTGTTTTCGGTCGCCCCGCGGATTTTTATATGCTCATGGTCTTTCTTAATCTGTCGTCTCTTCTCCGGCACCGCGACTTTTTTGGTGCCGTTCAAAAAATCTATTGTCAGCGAACGGGGCATATTTTTCCCCGTGGTTTTATTGAGAATCTGCGGAATCGGACCGGCCGCCACAATCTGGCCACCATGAATTCCGGCGCCAGGGCCAACGTCAACCAGATAATCGGAAGCGCGGATGGTTTCTTCGTCGTGTTCCACCACCAGCACCGTGTTTCCAAGATCGCGAAGTTCGTGCAGGGTTTTAATCAGTTTGGCGTTGTCCCGCTGATGCAAACCAATCGTCGGCTCATCTAAAATATAAAGTGTCCCAACCAGCCGTGAACCAATCTGCGAAGCCAGCCTGATTCGCTGTGATTCACCGCCCGAGAGCGTCCCCGAGGCGCGTCCGAGTGTAAGATATTCAAAACCGACATTCATCAAAAACGCCAATCGGTTTTTGATTTCCTTGAGCGGCGCCTCGAGTACTCCGCCCAAGTTTTTATTTTCCAAAGTTAGTCCGCTAAAGAACTTCACCGCTTCTTCAATGGAAAAAGCGGTTATCGCCGCGATGCTTTTGTTTTTTATCAGAATATTTAGACTCTCGCGCTTCAAGCGGTTGCCGTTGCACGCCGGACAAACTTTTTCCGACCAAGCCTCTTCGGTGCCCAAACCATGACACTGTGCGCAAGCTCCAAAAGGACTGTTAAAAGAAAAAAGCCGCGGCTCAATTTCGGGAAAAGAAAATCCGTCTCGCGGGCAAGTGAACTTGGCCGACAAAGAAACCTCTCGGCCGTCATGAACGATTGTTACTACATCGTTGCCGTACTTGAGCGCGCTCTCCACTGCTTCTGCCAAGCGAAGTCTATTTTCTGCCGTCTTAAAATCCAAAAGCGAGGGAATTCGATCCACCACCAGATCAATCGTGTGCGTCTTATAGCGCGATAGCTCTATCCGGTTTCTCAAGGAGCTCATCACGCCATCAATTCTCGCCTCGCCAAATCCGGCGTTCAAAAAATCATAAAGCATCTGATAATATTCTCCCTTGCGTCCGCGCACCACTGGCGCGAATATCAGCAAGTTTTTGTCCGATCCACGATTCTCAATCAACTGCAGAACTGTATCCACGATTTCTTCTTTGGTTAGTTTGCGAATTTCCTGTCCACACTCCGGACAAAATGGAGTTCCGAGTCGAGCGAATAAAACCCGCAGATAATCATAGATTTCGGTGATGGTCGCGACGGTGGAGCGGGGATTGCCCGATCGACTTTTCTGGTCAATGGAAATAGCCGGAGAAAGACCTTCAATTTCGTCCACATCCGGCTTGTCCAGTTTATCCAAAAATTGGCGGGCGTAAGCCGAGAGCGATTCCATGTATCGGCGCTGGCCCTCGGCAAAAATGGTATCAAACGCCAAGGATGATTTTCCGGAACCGGACAGTCCGGTAAAAACCACCATCTTGTCGCGCGGAATTTCTAAACTGATATTTTTCAGATTGTGTTCGCGCGCGCCTTTGATTTTAATTTTATCGTGCATATTTTGGTAAATTACTTTTTAGATTTTTTCTCCAGTGCCTTAATCTCGTCTCTTAATAAGGCGGCCAGTTCAAAATCAAGTTCATCGGCGGCCTTACGCATTTCTCTCTGCTTTTCGCGCAAGAGAGCCTGCAAGCCGGAGCGTGATTTTGGAACCGGCGCCAACTCCAGATTTAAAATCTTCTCCGCGGGCAAAATATCTCTAATTTCCTTAATAATAGTCGTTGGAGTAATGCCGTGTTCGGCATTATACGCCAACTGCAATTTACGTCGCCGATTGGTCTCTTTAACCGCGCGTTCAATTGATCCGGTCATCTGATCGGCGTAAAGCAAGACCTCACCGCGCACGTTGCGCGCCGCTCGTCCGATGGTTTGAATCAAAGAAGTCTCGCTCCGCAAAAAACCCTCTTTATCCGCATCCAAAATTGCCACCAGCGATACTTCCGGCAAGTCCAAGCCTTCTCGCAAAAGGTTCACGCCGATTAAAACATCAAACATACCCCTGCGCAGATTGGTCAAGATTCGAATTCTGTCCAGGGTTTTGACATCGCTATGAAGATAATTAACCTTCATGCCAAGTCCCTCCAAGTGCGCGCTCAAATCCTCCGCCATTCGCTTGGTAAGCGTCGTTACCAAAACTCGCTCTTTTTTATCCACCCTCTCTTTGAGTCGTGGCACCAAGTCATGCACTTGTCCGGTAGCCGGCAGGATGGTAATTATCGGATCCACCAATCCGGTCGGCCGAATAATTTGCTCCACGATGGCGGAGCTGATATTTTTTTCGTAATTAGCCGGAGTAGCCGAGACATAAATCACCTGGCCGATTCTGGCGTTAAACTCCTCGGCGGTTAGAGGGCGATTATCAGCGGCCGATGGCAGACGAAACCCGTATTCAATCAAAGTCTTTTTGCGGGCGGCGTCTCCGGCGTACATACCGCCGATTTGCGGAACCGTCACGTGTGATTCGTCAATCACCGTCAAAAAGTCTTCAGGAAAATAATCCAAAAGAGTTTCCGGCGGCGCGCCGGCTTCACGGCCGGAAAGATGACGAGAATAATTTTCAATCCCGTGGCAGTAGCCGATTTCTTCCATCATCGCCAAGTCAAACTTAGTGCGCCGCTCCAGACGTTCCGCCTCTAATAGTTTTCCGTTCTTCTCAAAATACGCGAGCTGACCTTGAAGCTCGCGTCGAATATCGGCCACGGCGCGGGTTCGAGCCGCTTTGGTGGTGATAAAATGCTTGGCCGGCGCAATTAAAACATGGGGGACTGTCGGAGTCTGCTCCGGAACAAAACCCTGCACCGGATCAACTTCATAAAGCGCCACGATTTTTTTTGATTCGGAATTTCCATCAATCGCCCCCAACTCAAAGCGATAAATAATTTCCCGATCCGGCGGCATGATTTCCCAATTGTCGCCTCGCACTCTAAAAGTCCCGCGGCGCAAATCGGCGTTCGTGCGGGTAAAGTGGAGCGCCACCAACTTACGCATCAACTCACTTCGCCGAATAATCGTTCCGGCCTTAAAATCAAAAATGTTTTCGCGGTATTCTTCCGGAGCTCCCAAACCATAAATACAAGAAACCGAAGCCACTACAATCACGTCCCGCCGCGTCAGCAAGGCGGCGGTTGCCGCGTGGCGCAACTTGTCGATTTCTTCATTAATTAAGGCCTCCTTATCTATATAGGTATCGCTGGACGGCATATAAGCCTCTGGCTGGTAGTAATCATAATAAGAAACAAAATAATGCACCGCGTTTTGCGGAAATAATTCGCGAAACTCGTTGCACAGTTGCGCGGCAAGCGTTTTGTTGTGCGCGATGACCAAAGTTGGACGATTGAGGTTGGCTATCACGTTGGCGACGGTGAAAGTTTTGCCCGAGCCGGTTACGCCGAGCAAAGTTTGTCGCTCCATTTTTTCTTCAACGCCACGAGTTAAAGCCGCGATGGCTTGCGGCTGGTCTCCGGCTGGAATATTTTGCGAAACCAATTTGAACATAATAAGGAAATAGCTCCCCGCTCGGCGATAGAGGGGAGTATAGGGCGGATTATAACTCACTCAAATCCCAAAAGCCAGCGAAAAAAAAGTTTTCCACCGTTGACACAAACCGCCTCTGGAGCGATGCTAGAAAACGTGCGTCAGCTCTTTTAAAAGGGAGGTGACTTGATGACTGTTATTGACACGCTCAAATCAGCGATCAACGCCGAACGTCAGAAAAGGGACAAGATTCGTGAGATGCTCTCCGGAGTAAGAACTCTGGAAGACGCGGAGCTGTGTACCGGTTTCGTCGTTCTCCACAATCATGTGACGCGCGCCGTGCGCAACGAGATGCTCAAGTTTTTCATCAGCGATACTTTGCGCGATGATCCCAAACGTTGGCAAGGATCGCTGGGATTCTATATGGAGCGTCTTTGGCACGATGGCCACGTTAAACTGGCCAAGCGTTGCGCCAAAGCCTTGATTGAAGAAGATGCGCGTTACGAACGCTCCGACGGCACTAAGAAGGTGGTTTCTCTGTTTGCGATTTTTGGGCGTTGGAATGATCGGCCGGAAGACTTTGGTGTTGTAAAGCGTGTTCTCCTTAAGGCGCCTTGGATCAAGGCTCCGGTTTATCGAACCGCCGCCGCCTTAGTCTTAAAAGCGCCCTTCAAGTCCAAAAAAGAATATGTCGCCTGGTGTCTTAAAAAACGGCATCAAGCCAACGGCTCCTAAAACCCTCCGCCAACTCGCGGAGGTTTTTTTATTTGGCTAAAATCGCGAGGTCGCGCAAAACCTCTTGAGCGTGCTCCATCGGCTTAACTTTCTCGTAGATTTTAACGATTTTTCCCTTGGGGTCAATTAGAAACGAAGTCCGAACCGTTCCCATATATTCCCGTCCCATCATTTTCTTTCTTTGCCAAACCCCATAAAGATTGACCACTTTTTTTTCGGTGTCGGCCAATAGGGGAAACGGAAGTTGATACTTTTCGGCAAACGCCGCATGACTCTTAACCGAGTCGGTGCTAACCCCAAGCACCGTAGCTTTGATTTTTTTAAAACCATGAAAATCGTCGCGAATGGCGCAGGCCTCGGCCGTGCATCCCGAAGTATTGTCTTTGGGATAAAAATACAGCAAAACCCACTGACCCAAAAAATCAACGAGCGATCGGGGAGTATTCTTTTGGTCGGATAAAGTAAATAAAGGCGCCGAAGAACCAACTAAAATTTTAGTTTTCATAAATTAATTTTAACACAATCTAAAACGACAAAAAAACCAGTCTAGCGACATTATTTGGCCATAAAAATCCTCTATTGACAAATAGAGAACTCCCATGTTATACTCCGAGCAGTTCCTCGATTTTCAGGCATTTCTCATTTTAAGGAGCAGAACTTGAGACAACTCAAGCCTTCGTATGCCGAACTGGCCAAAATGGTGGCCGATCGGATGCGCGGTCCTTGTGGTCTTCTCTTCCGTCCAGCAGTCTTTACCGTGCTAAAGGAAAAATTTCTGGAGGCGGATCGGACCTACTTCGTGGAGATCGGCAAGATCCTCGGCGGGCGACGCAGGAATCCTCGACCGAAGATTCAACGTCAACGGGCCGAAGCGACAACGAACTCTTTCTCTTTTACTCGCTACGCTCGCGATGCGGAACGCGTCTGCCGCCTCCGGCGCGACGAACTTCTGCGTGATCCCTAACGCAGACCACCCCCCCGACTAACCATCGGGGGATTTTTTTATTCCCCTTCTCGTAATTTTAGCCTTATTCAAAGCACGATTTCAAAATATCCATATTCTTTTTATCCGGTCCCAAATTGTCAAATCCCGGAACTTCCAACAGCCACGCCTTATCATACAACTCCTTAAATTTCGCAAGCGCCTCAAATCCTTTTAATCCGATAAACCCCTCGCCCAAATTTTCGTGCCGGTCATGCTTGGAATTAAACTCGGTTTTGGAATCGTTTACGTGGAGCGCTACGATGTTTTTTAAGCCAATGCTTTTGTCTAGGCGCTCGAGCAACGCCTCAATTTCACTCTTGGTGTAGTGCTCAATAAGCCCCGCCTCAAAAGCGTGCGCGGTGTCAAAACAAGATTTCACTCGATGCGAACCAATTAGTTTTATAAGTTCGCCAATCTCCTCCGGCCGCGAACCGATTTTTTCGCCGCCACCGGCTGCGTTTTCAATAACCAATTCCGCCTTTCCCGTCGCCGTCTCCAAAACCGAAGTCATCGCCCGCGCCGCTTGATTGATTGCGCCGCCGTTGTTTCCCTTGGACGAACCGGCGTGGAAAATCAAACCCCGCGCCCCGATCTGCTCGGCAATCATAAGGTGCGCCGTTAGATTACTTATGGACTTGGTAAGCAGATCCGCCTCGGGAGTTCCCAGATTGATCAAATAGCTCGCGTGAAGATAAACCGACTTAACCGCGCTTTCCTTTGCCACCGTTTTAAATTTTTCCACCTCATCCTTCATTGGTACGCGCGCGTTCCAGGCGCGCGGCGAAGCGCCAAAAATCTGAATCGTCTCGGCGCCGATCTGGGTTGCGTTTTCTATTGACTTGTATAATCCGCCAGCCGTGGAAACGTGGGCGCCTAAATTAGGTTTATTCATGATTGAACGCTTAATGCACCAACAATAACATGCCGCAGTTCTTTTAGCGTAGAGGTCGTAAGCAATCGCACCCGCAGGTCTTTGGCGCCTTCAACTCCCGACACGTAAGCCGCCGCGTGTTTTCTCATGTCTAAAAAGTTTTTCGTCTTCCCAAAAAGATTGTCAAAAAGCGTTGCGTGATAGAGCAGGGCATCCAGTCGCTCTCTCAAATCCCTCGGATGCTCCTCGCCCGTAAAAAACCATGGCTGACCCAAAACCGCCCGCCCCACCATCACGCCGTCCAACTTATAGCGCTCCGTTTTTTCTTTAGCTTCCGCAAGCGTCCTCACATCTCCATTTCCGATGACTAAAGTCTCGGGACTAAGTCGCCGCGCTATTTTCGCGGCCCGGGCGATTTCTTCCCAGCGCGCTGGAACTTTGGATAATTCTTTCCGCGTCCTTCCATGAATTGTAATGGCCTCGAGTCCAGACTTTAGCAACGCTGGAATCCAAGTTTCTATCTCTACCTCGTTAAATCCCAGTCGTGTTTTTACCGAGATCGGCAGATCTGGCGCCCCGCGTCGCGCCGCCAAAATAATTTCTTGCGCCACCTCTGGAGTCTTAATCATTGCCGCTCCCGCGCCTTGCGCCTCTACTCCGCGGTCTGGGCACCCCATGTTGATGTCGATGCCATCAAACCCCAGCGAAGCGCACAAGGAAGATGCTCTTTCCATCGCCCCCGCCTTCGCTCCAAAAAGTTGAGCCACAATCGGCCGTTCACTCGGAGCAAAATAAAGATCGGGTAAAAGTTTTTCCTTGCCCGCGGAGCACAATCCGTCAGCCGAAACAAACTCGGTAAAAAACACGGTCGGTCGCTTATATTTCATCACCGTTTGCCGGAAGGAAGAGTTAGTAATGTTGGCCATCGGCGCCAAAATCAAAACCGGCCTCGGCAGTGTCAGCCAAAAATTCTGCATAATTTCCTACTTATAGCACGAGTTAGCGCCAGAGAGCTAGCCAAAAATTCGCCGCCATTTTTTAAGCGACAGCAAGTCATTTTTTTTGAGCTTGGCGAGCATTTTTAATTCTTGATCGGCGACAATCGTCTTACCCAAATATTGTCCGGCGGTAAAATTGGGCAACAGAACATAATCGGCTCCGGCTTCATATAAAGATTCTGCGTCTGGTTCAGTCTCGGCGCGCAAGATAAGCTTTGGTCGCGGCCGAAAACGATAGGCGTAGGCAAGCAAAGCCAGGTTATTTTCCAAATCCGGCGAGGTGGAAATTACAACCCTTGCCGTATTAAACGGTAGTTTGTCCAAAATTCCGGCATCGGAAATATCGCCCAAAATACCGGCGATTTTTTTGCTTGCCGCTTCTTTAATTACCTGCGGATCAAAATCAACCACCAATAAATCCTGCGCCGGCAATTCCAGAGCGATATTCTGCCCAGTTCGCTGAAAGCCGATTAGGATAATAGGCCGCTCAATTTCCGCGCTATTAAAACGCTCTTCGTGCAGATCGCGGGCGCGTTCAAAGAAGCCAAGCAGTTTGGTGAGTTTCGGAAAAATGGTGTTGGCATGGAGCATCAGATGGGTAGAAATCATAATGGTAATAATTCCAACGGCGGCGATCAGTCCCGTCTCCGTACTTCCTAAGTGCCCCAACTTAGCTCCTAAAGCGGCCAGGATTAGACTGAACTCCGAAATTTGCGCCATGGTAAGACTGGTCATAAAACTGGTTCGCTTGCGATAACCCATGAGTCCCATGATGGCGAGTATGATGAGCGGATTGCCGATTAGCACAAAAAGGGAAAATCCAAGGATAGGCCAGCCGAGTCCCTGAAGATTAGAAAAGACCAGCGAGGAACCCAAAATTACGAAAAAGACCAAAATAAAAAAGTCCCGCAACGGCCTCACTCGGCTGGCAATCTCAAAATGCTCTCCCGCGCGAGCTAAGGCAATACCGGCCAAGAAACCGCCAATCGCGAGTGAAAATCCCAAACTCTGCGCCATCGTGGAAACCAAAAAAACCCAAGCCAGACTAACTAGAAATAACATCTCGGATGACGAAGCCACAAAATCCAAAATACGCGGCATCAGCGTCCTGCCAATCCAGAGAATGATTACCAATAAGGCAACGCCAGAAATAATGAGTAACGGGAGACCTAGAGGAGCGCTAATCGCCGGATGAGTGCTGTTCAAAAAAAGCAAAATACTTACCGCTACCACATCCTGCACCAGCAGAATTCCCAAACTCATCTTGCCATAAAGACTATGCAAGTCACGTTTTTCCGACAAAATTTTAACGATAATCGCCGTGCTGGAAAAAGTGAGAGCCACCCCGATATAAAGAGCCGGCAATAACGGAAAGGCAAAAAATCTGGCCAGAAAAAAGCCAATCGTTGAAGTGAAGGCAATCTGCGAAATGCCGATTATGATGGCGTGTTTGCCGACTAGGCGCAGTGAATCATAATTAATTTCCAATCCAACTAAAAATAACAAAAACATGATTCCCAGATCGGAAAAAAGAGCAAATACCCCTTGATTGCCGAGATTAAAAAAACCGAAGTGTCCGGCAATAACTCCAGCGGCCAAATAGCCTAGAATTGCCGGCTGTTTGAAAAACCGCGCGAGTAAGGCCAAAAGCGCCGCCGCTAAAAAAACCAAAGTCAGCTGAGTCAAAAAAGTAATCATTGGCTTTCAACTTGTAGGGCGTTTTGTCGATAACTACAGTATTCGCAATCCGATTCCGCTACGGGCGGCAAATCTTCTTCTAGACAAGCTCGAGCTTTAACCAGCGTTTCCGAAATCCAGCCGTCATTGCCGGTATATGGAATAAGTTTAATATCAAACTCCAACTTGCCATCAAAAGCTTCGCGATCGGTCTTGCCGTTGCAGTAAACAAAATATCCGGTATCCGAAACTTTTAAACCGCGACCGCGCAAGAGCCACTGGTAAAACTCCATCTGTCGCTTGTAGCTTATCTGCCATTCGGCATCCAAATTAACTTCGGTTAGTTTACTGGTCGCCTTGTAGTCAACGACAATATAATTTCCCACTTCATCCTTCCACAGATCATCAATGGCGCCATAAACGATAAAATTAGTCGGCTCATGATTAACTCGAATTCCGGTAAAATTATGCCGCCAATTGGGAAGTTCAGGATGTTGAGCCGGAACCGCGGTCAAACCGTAATGCTTCAAGAGGGGATGAACCGTACCTGCCGCTCGGTGAATATCAAATTCTTTTTTGAGTAAAGTGTCCACGGCGCTGTTCAAGGTAAACGGCGGTCCCGAAGGTCGGCCGATACCATGTCTGCGATCCAAATAAAAACAGCGTGAACAATCCAAGAACAATTCCACCTTGCTCCGGCTTAGTTCAAAAGCTTCTTCGGCGCCCGGCACGTAAAGTTTTCGCGGCCGCCGAAAGGTCTTAAATTTTCCCATCTTATAATTATATCACGACAAGAAAATAAGCGGCGCAAAACAAAAATCCGGCGGCGCGTAATTCGCGCCGCCGGATTTTGTTCTTAATTGCAATTATTAAACCTGTTCGCCAAGCGGATCCGGACGATCATCAAAGTAACGTCTTTTTGCTAAATAGGCTACCGCGAGCAATAAGATAATCGTGAGCCACGGACTGGTAATAAAAGCGAGTAGGCTGGCTAAAGCTAGTGCCAGAGCACCCTCTCCAGTTGCAGCCCTAAAAGATTCTTCGGAGCTAACACTCATCAGACTACCGGATTTTGCCACGGCGCGGAGGTAATAATCCTCGCCATTCTTTAAATTACTCAAAGTCACCGAATGATTTCGGCTTAAGTTGGTATTCTCGTCAGTCAAAAATTGGTAATTATAATTTTGATCTTTCCGATTGGAGTGAGACTCGGTGTCATAAATAACCCGCGAACGAGCCGGAATATCGGTTTCCCAACTGATAATTGCCTCGCCATTTTTTCGCGTTTCAACTTCCAGATTAGAAATCTGGGGCGCCGATTCCAAATTCTGTCGCGGGGTAACATCAACAATCGCATCGGCGTCAAGTACGCTTAGCGAAAAAGTTCTGGTAGTTTCGGCGTAGGTATCTGAAGCTCCAACTTTTATTTGGTAAGGACGCGATCGTCCTTGAGACGATCCGGGCGTCCAAGTTAGGTCCCCAGTTCGACTATCAATCAACATGCCAGCCGGTCCCTCTATTAAACGATAGGTCACGGAATGGCCACTGCTCAACGCCTGAACGGTATAGAGATAAAAATTACCCTCGGTTATTACGAGCGGTGGGTTAAAGTTTAAGAAAGTCGGGCCATTGGTAGTCGGAGCATACACCGTTTGTCCGGTAACGGTTACCGTTACGCGCATATCGGTGCTGGAATATCCGTCACTTGCGCGGAATAACAGATCAGTGTTGCCAATCTGATTATTATTTGGCCGCCAGCTAAAAAAGTTGTTATTGGGGGTGTATTCGGAGCCGGAAGGAACTTGAATCGCGGAGTAGGTAACTTGATTACCGTCCGGATCATTGGCCGAAAGCGAAAACTGCAAAAGTTGCCCCTGCTGAATCGTCTGACTGGGAACTTGGTTCCAAACCGGCGGACGGTTATAGGTGTTATTGTAGGTGTAGCCGGAAACATTAAAACCAACACTCATGTCGGCACTTGCGGTGCCGTCATAAGCTCGGAAAGTAATTGAAAAGAATCCCTGATTTTGCGGGGTCCAAGTAAAAAGTCGCGCGACCGGATCAAATGAAGCACCCGAAGGCAAGTTGATCACGCTATAACTGATCGGGAAATTGTGCCCGCTCGTTGCCGATAAGGTAAGACTCACAACTTGTCCAGCCGAAACGTTTTGCGTGGGAACCTGTTGCCAGAAAATTCCCTGGCCATAACCCGGATTGTAGTTATTATTTGCGACAGAGATTGTCACAGTCATGGTTGCGGTCTGAACGTTGTCAGAAGCTTTAAAAGCCACGGTAAAAGTACCGGATTGAGAACTTGTCGGCGTCCAAGAAAAAAGCCGAGTCACCGAATTAAAATTGGCGCCAGTTGGCAAGCTTTCCGCCGCGTAAGTAAGTACCTGACCCTCCGGATCGGTTGCTAAAACCGTAAATTGGATCGTCTGCCCGGTCGTCACATATTGTGTTGGAATCTGTCCCGACCAAACTGGGGCTAGGTTTTGAGTTGTTCCACCACCGCTCGTTGCCGAACAGATAACCAAGAGATTTTTCTCGTAAGCTATTTCACCGGCGTTAAAACGCAAAAAACCGTTTTGCGTGATCGTGGTATCGGCATCATTGGTGTACAAAAACGACTGAATTAGGTTGGAAGACGAGTCGAGTAAATCAAAGCGCAGAGCATCTTGATTTTCATATCTACGATAACCCAAAATTTCACCGGCGCTGACTGGGATAGTTACCGTATTCGGCCAAGCTACATAATGATCCTGAATCTGTGGCAGATTAAAAATAGTGCTACCATTACGATCTTTTAAAATCGCATGGTCATCCGGACTCGGGGTGAAAAGTGGCAAATCTTGCGCGTAAATCAAAGTCTCGTTAGCGCAAGAATTGACATAACTCGCGGAAGCTAAATTAGTGCCGCCAACAAGCAGAATAAAGCTAAAAATCGTTATTAAGCCTAGTTTTTTCATAAGTTTCTACATTATAATCTATCAATGATAAACTGTCAAGAAAACCCACAAACATTCCACTAAAGGAAGCCAACTATAGCGCAATTAAGAGCGCTCCGGCAACCAGCAACACCGCCCCAGAAATAACCTTTAAGCTCAAGGTTTCGCCCAAGAATAAAGCCGCAAGAAACACCACAAATATTACACTCAGGCGATCAATCGCCACCACCTGTGTTGTTACACCCTTCTGGATGGCTAAAAAATAAAAAAGCCACGATAAGGCCCCAGCCACGCCGGACAGTGCAATAAAAATCCATTCACGATTGGACAACCCACTAAAAGAAAAACCATTAAACTTTTTAAGCGCCAGTGAAGTCAGCACCAAAAACCCCGCCATAATCACCGAGCGAATCGTGGTCGCGAGCGTGGCGTCAATCGACTTTAAACCGAGTTTGCCAAAAATCGCTACTGCCGCGGCGCTTAGTGCCGAAAGGAGAGCATAACCAAGCCACATTTGATTATTTTAGCCCGTTAACGTCGGGTGAGCAATGGCGTATAGTGAATATATGAACGGTTGGCTTAGTCCTCGGATTTTTTCACCAAAAGTAGTCGGCGTTTTTTTACTGCTTTTTATTTTGCCCTTGCTTGTGATATTGAGTGCAGACAAAGTGGCCGATCCCGACGCTCTCTATCACATCCGCCACGCGTGGGTCTATCGAACTCAAAGTCTCACCGATTCCGCTTTCCCTTGGGTTCAGTTTTCCGTAATCAAAACCGCTGGCGCTGATCTTTGGTATGGCTTCCATATTTTGCTCACGCCATTTACTTACGGCAATAATCTCGGGCTTAACATAAAAATCGCCGGAGGTATTTTTGCCGGCCTCATGCTTTTTTCTTTTTATCATTTTCTCCGGCGACAAACCATCAAATGGCCGCTTGTCTGGACATTGATTCTCTACGTCTCTTCCGCCGACTTTTTTTTGCGCAATAACAGCTCTCGTCCGCAGACGCTTTCTCTAGCCTTGCTTAGTTTGTTGATGTTGATTTTTAGCCTTCCCGAAAAGTCTAAAAATAAGTGGCGCCACCTCTTGGCGGTTTCCGCTATGGGTTTTGTCGCCACTTGGATTCACGCCGCGTTTTTTTGGATTTTTCTTCTTTTGGGTCTAATCTATGCCGCCTCCTCTTTTGTTGTAAAAAAAAGACTGCCGTTTGCCGAAATAGGCGCCTTGATTTTTGGGAATGCGGTTGGGATCGCCCTCCGCCCCAATCCATTGGCGGCGGCCAATCTGCTCTACACTCAACTGTTTCGTCTAGCCGTGGAAAAACAGCGAGTCTCGTTACTTCTCGGGCAAGATATTCTGCCACTCGATTTCGTGAGTTTTCTTCGCCAGCTAATCCCATTTGCGGTCTTGATCTTGGTTGCATTTTTTCTAGCTTGGAAATTAAGGAAGAAATCCGATTCCAAGCTATCGGACAATAAAAAGATCCTTCAATACACCTCCCTAGTCATGTTGGTTATTTTTAGTCTTCTTGCTCTAACCACGGCTCGTCGCGCCTCCGATATTGCCATCTTCTATGGTATCATCCTCGCCGCCCTTGTTATGGAAAAAGCTCTTGAATATTTTCGCCGCCCGCGCCTTTTTCTCGGAGTTCTTTTAGCCTTTCTTCTGATTACCGCCACTCGGCACATCTACACCCTTCGCGAACACTTACGCTCGTTTTCCGCGGTTCCGGTAAATCGATTTCAAGAAGTCGCGCTCTGGCTCAAAGCCAACACCGTCCCCAGGACTATAGTTTTTCATCCGGTTTGGGATTCATTCCCTAGTCTTTTTTTCTGGAATCAAAACAATTATTACATTAACGGCATGGATCCGATTTTCACCTATGCGCTGAATCAGGAATTGTATTGGCAACAACACAACATCGCGATCGGCGGGAAGATGTACGCTTGCAAAACCCCGCCCCCTTGCGATCCGATCAAAAGCGTGGACATTATTCAAATTATTCAAAAAGACTTTCACTCCAACTATATTGCGCTGGATCTGGTTCGCAATTCCGGATTAGCGCGCAATCTAATTGTCGACCCACGCGCTCGTCTTATGGTTAGAGGTGCTGACACCGCCTTATTTAAAATCGGTGGCGAATAACCGCCCAAATTCCACGGATGCCATCCCAAAATCGTATCTTCTTACCTTCGGCAAAAGTACGAGGCTTATAGCTAATGGGAATTTCTCTAATCGAAATTCCGGCCCGCGCGAGGCGCGCCGTAACTTCTTCGCAAAAATCAAAACCGGTGGCCGTAAGTTTTAACGCTAGCAAAGTTTCCCGAGAAAAAAGTTTATAACCGGTGTTAATGTCGGTTAGTTTTGTACCGTAAAGCAGGTTAAAAATTGAAGTAATCAGCTTGCCGCCCAAAAAATAAGCCCAATATCCTCTTTTGGTTCGGCCTAGGTTTCGCGAACCATAGACTGCTGGCAGATTTTCCCCCCGAGCTACCGTCAGAAGTTTTGGAATCTCTTGTGGATTATATTCCAAATCGGCGTCTTGAATGATTATATAATCGCCGGTCGCGCGTTTAAGCGCGGTAGAAATTGCAGCTCCCTTACCGAGGTTCTGGGCGTGGTAGAGCGTTTTATATTGATTCTCAAAATTTTTTACCATTCCAGTCGTCCCGTCATTGGATCCGTCATCAATCAAGATGATTTCCTTTTCCGCGTCGGGAATGACTATGGCGTCTAATGATTTTAAGAGCGCATCAATGGTTTCCTGTTCGTTGTATATCGGAACGATAATCGAGAGCTTAGTCATATATCAAAGTTTTGAAATGTCGCGCGGCATAAACAACCCCAAAGTCCATTCGAGAGCGGTTCGGAATTTAGCCCGCCATCCAAAGAGTTTAAACAAGTAGGCGGTGCGGTACACAAACCAGGCCAGCGGCCCCGACCATCGTATGCCAAAGACTCGCGCCAAGGCCCTGCCATATCCAAGCGAAAGAATAAAACCACTATCTCGCCAAGCAAAGGAGCGAAGTGATTCTTTCTGTAAAAGGCTGGAGATGTTCTTTGCCGCGATAACTCCCTCCCGCACGGCAAACTGCGCCCGCATCGGATATGGCGCTTGATTTACAACGTCGCAAATCAAGGCTTGGTCGCCAGCCAAGAAGACTTGGGGATATTCTGGTAGTTGCAGATATTGATTAACCGCGATTCTTTCCGTAACCGGTTCATGTTTGATTTCATTCGCGCTAAGCATATCAAGATGGCGCGCCTTAACTCCGGCAGTCCAAATCGTAGTTTGAGATTGAAAAACTCCGGAATCCAAAACAACTTCATCGGGGCGCACTTCCAATACCTTGGTATTAAGCCGCACCTCAACTCCAATTTTTGCCAAAATTGCCGCCGCCCTTGTGGCGAACCAAGATTCAACTTGAGGTACCAAACGTGATCCAGCGTGAATTAGCGTGATGCGCGCTTGAGGTGTTGAAGTGGGAAAATTACTACTGGCGCTTTTGATTAAATCCGCCAATTCCGCCGCCAACTCAACTCCGGTTGGACCGCCACCAACTACGGCAAAAGAAAGCAATCTCTTTTGTTCCGAAGCATCGTGCGTCGCCTCGGCTTGGTTTAGAGAATTAATGACTCGCGCCTTAATCGCCAAAGCGTCGGCCAGATTTCTAAGTCTAAAACTATATTCTTCCGCCCCGGGAGTCTTAAAAAAGTTAGTATCCGAACCCAAAGCCAAAAGTAGGTAATCATAAGAGATTGATTCAAGTTCAGCCTTCGCGGGTGAGTCGCCAGTTTTAATAAAAATCTCTTGGTTGATCAGATCAACCTTCTTCGCGGTACCTTCTATGAATCTCGAGATGCAACAGCGGGGGAGCGACCGCAGTGCTTGAGTCACATTGGTCGCGAGTAGTCCTCCGGTCGCGACCTCGTGGATCATCGGTGTAAAAAGAAAATAATCTTTTTCACTGACTAAAAAAACTTCCACGTCCTTTGCTCCGTGGAGTTGGCGGTGAAGTTCCAGGTAACCGTTTATTCCGGCAAAACCGCCGCCCACGATTACGATGCGTTTTTTTGTTTTTAGATCGCGCATCTTTTTGCTTATCATACTGTGCTTTGCCCGCGATTCAAAACACCGAAGAAAACACCAGAATAAATAAAACCGATTTAAGGCTTCGTAACTTTTTCGGAAGAAATCAAAATTTGATCGCCGTCTTTTAATCCCGAAACAACTTCCCAAACTCCATCAGTGCCGCGTAAACCGATACTCACCGGAACTTCCACCAAGGCGGCGCGTTGCAGAAGATTTACAAAAAACTCCTTATCTCGCTCATGAATGGCATAGCGAGGAATGCCTAAAACATTGACCTTGCTCGCCGTAATAATGCTCAAATTCGCCGTTAGCCCGCTCTTCAATCGAGAATCTTCGGCTGGTATGTTTCGCAGAGCGATCGTCACCTTAAAGTTGACCACACCATCAATAATTTTTTCCGCCGGATCAACGGCGATAACGGTACCGTCAAAAGATTCCTCGGGCAACGCCTCAAAAACAACCCGAACTAGATTCTGTAGGGCAATTTTCCCCACACTGATTTCCGGAACAAAAGCTTCAATTTTTAAGGTTTTTGGCGAGATTAAAGAAACTACCGGAATATTGGGCGAGATGATTTGTCCTTTTTTAGCCTCTTGTACCGTAACGATGCCAGAAAACGGAGCGACCAGCGTCATCTTAGCCAATTGGGCGCGGATCAGATTAGCTTGAGATCGCGCTTCAAGTACTCGCGCCGCCTCGGCTTCAATTTTTTCGGGGGCAGATCCAGCAAGCGCCAGCAAAAGTCGATTTTTTTCAATCGTCAGCGTCGTTTCCGCGGAGCGCAACTTTTCCTCGGTTGAAGATAATGTGTTAAGCGAGATTGTTATGGCGCTCCTGGCGCTGGCCACATCAGCGCGCCAACTATCAAGTGTAGTTTGTGAAACATTACTGCCGCCGATGGCGCCATTAATCGCTGTCGCGGCTTGATCAAGAAACGAGGCAATCGCGGCGACTTGGACTTTAGCTGAATCAAGTGTCGCCACAACATCACTCGCCGAATCAAGAGATGCTATTTCCATTTGCCAAGACGAGAAAAGCTGTTCCAGCGAAGCCCGCTTTGTCTCCAAGTCGGTTTTAGCTTGAGGATTATTTAGGGTCAGTACTACTTGCGGATTATTGCTTCGCGGATTGCTAAAAAAACGATCAGCCTTGTTGTGAACCGCATCGTCGGCAGTCGTGTAGGCATTGCTAACTTCATTAAAGGCCTTTTGCTGGGCATCTTTGAGTGAAGTTTCGGCGCGAGCCACCGTGGCCTCTTGAACCGCCAATTCTTCGGGTCGGGTTCCACGTTCTAATTCGCGCAGTATCGCTTCATGATTCGCCACTCGAGCCAAAGCCTCATCAAGCTGGGCGCGCGCCTCGCGGGTGTCAAGGCGAACCAAAGGAGCTCCCTCGGCTACTCGATCGCCAACATTCGCCAAGATTTCATTAACCGTGCCGCCCCGCTCAAAAGCCAAATCCACTTTTTCCAAAGGCGTGGCTTTTCCGGTTACGGTTATGTTTTGGTTTATGGTCTGATAACTGACCCGTATCGGCAATTGCGCTCCGGATTTATTACCCGAAGAAAACAAAATAATCAAAATCAAGATTATTCCCAGTAAAACCGCCACTCCCCAAGGGCGCTTAAAAAACCGCGCTAAATTCTTTAATTGATCCATGGCTAAATTAAGTTCTAAGAAAATAACAGATAACAAGGAAAAAAGCAAGTCTAAGGGCTAATCTCTCCATTTCTTTGTTGACTCTCCAATAAAAAACCCGCATTTTTTCTGCGGGTTACTCAAACTATTCTTCCTTGTCGGCATCCTTCTTGGCCTTCATGAACTTCTGTTTTTGCGGATCAATGCAAACTTCCGCTTCGTTGGTTTTCACAAAAAAGAGTTCCACGCCGGTCTTGATGGTTACGCCCTGAACGCTCTCCGCGAGTTCGGGGTTGGCAAGCATTGCGGCCTTGTTGACCTCAACCTTGCGGCGCAAGAAATCTTCCAGCTTTCGTCTTTCGCAAATTCCAATTACCTGCTCAACGTCTTTCAGTGAAACCGAGGGCGGATTGGTTCGCCAGCCAAAAGTTCCCGCCGGAATCTTGATGCTCTTTTCGTCCTTGACCAAGTCAGCGCGATTGCGTTCGGCGAATTCAGCCACCGAGAGAGAATCAAGAAGCATGTCCGCGTTGAATGGCTCTGCTTTTTCAACTGCCGCGGCTTGAAGCTTGGCGATCTCCTCATCAAGCTCAATGCGGATCGTGTCTAAAGCTCTCTGACTCGCGGCTATTTTTTCCAGTAAGGTGTTCGCCTCGTCGAGATTCTCAATCAGCGGGATTTTAATCCGCTTCGCTTCTGCTTTTTTTGGTGCCACCGAAAACTCCTGCTACATAGAAAGAACTTTCAGACTTGTCAGCGAAATGCCGACAGTCAAAAGAAATATAGTCTTTTTATCCGATATATGTCAATAAGGAAAGTGTCAGCGAGAAGTTTTATCGGAGCGCAATTTTATGACCCGCCAAAACGCCTCCAAGACTATTCCCAGACGAAACTTTGATCCGCCTCGCGCCCGCTCGGTAAAAATTATCGGAACTTCACCGACAGAAAAACCGGCGCGATGGCTTTTATAAACAGTCTCAATTTGGAAATTATATCCCAGCGAATCCAAAGGATGTGAAATCAGATTTTCCACAACCTCGCGCCGATAACACTTGAAGCCGCTCGTAAGATCACGGTAAGGCAAGTCAAGAACCAACCTCGCGTACCAGTTGCCGAAACGGCTGACTAATCGGCGAAAAAAATTCCAATGGCGAATACTCCCGCCCAAAACATATCGCGAGCCGATGACCACGTCATAATTTTGCGCCGCCGCAACCAGCTTCGGAATAGAATTTGGGTCATGCGACAAATCGGCATCCATTTCCACGATCAAGGCTTTTTCTTCCGGCTTAAGTACGGAAAGTACATAACCAAATCCGTGAACATAGGCCGGTCCCAGCCCTTGCTTATTGGGTCGCCGCAATACCGTTATTGGGAAATCAGAATTCAATCCTTCGGCAACCCCCGCGGTGCAATCCGGAGAATTATCATCAACCACGATGAGTGATAACTCTGGTAAGCGCAAAGCAAAAATTTTTCTAGTCAGCTCGGCGATATTTTCCCGCTCGTTGTAGGTCGGGGTAACGACAAAAATTTTTGGCATACGGAAAGTCTTAGCCGAATGTAAAGGTAAATGCCCTAAGGCCAGGACTCTCAATGATTATTTCCAAAGTGTGCTCGCCGTAATCGTCGCCCTTGATCAATTTATAAAGACGCTCGGCTTGAATAGTTGCCCGGCTGTCGCTTTGATTAACATCCTCACCGGCTAAATTTCCCAGTGGCTGACCGTCGCGTAAAACTCGAATCGAAAGGGGATTTTTGGAGCTGGCCACAAAATAAACATCTTTCGCCTGGTAGCGAAAAACAATTCTCCCCAACGTTTTATTCTCGGCATTCTCACCGGCAAAATCCCAAGTTCCGTCAAGATAAAGGATGTTGGTTTTGATACCCGTTGGCAACGAAAGTGTTTGCGCGCCGAACCATTCCGATTTTCCATTGCCCAAATAGGTATTTCTCGCCGACCCAAAATAAATTTCGGGGCTTTGAACTTTTGCCGCGTCAGTTTCCAGGATATTTTTCGGTGCCACCAGTTCCGCCGGTGCCGTAAATTGTGTTTTTAATCTTTCGGCGCGTTCCGCGAGCAGTTCTTGGATCTTCTTTTCGGTTTCGTCGTAGGCCCCCTCGCCGATGTGGTCGTAGACTATAAAGCCATCAATATCAATCAGATACTTCCTCGGCCAATAACGATTTCCGTAAGCCGTCCAGGTTTCATAGCGATTGTCCAAAAGTACCGGATATTGAATCCCGTATTTTTTCACCGCTTGAGTTACGTTATTTAATTCTTGCTCAAACTTAAATTCCGGCGTATGAACTCCCACTATTTCCAAACCCTGATCTTTATATTTTTCATACCAGGCATTCAAATAGGGCAGTGTTCGTTGGCAATTGATGCAACTATAAGTCCAAAAATCCACCAAAATAACTTTCTTGCCGACGAGGTCAGCAAGTTTAAGTCCTGTAGTATTGATAAATCCCTGTGGGTTAACAATCTCATGGACTCGCCCGTAACGACTGGCTTTTTCCTTAGTGGTCATATTCTCAACCAAGGGCTTGATTGTAGTATCAGTCGGCGCATCCGCTTGGCTAGTCGGCGCAATTTTAGTTGACTGCAGATAAAAAATAGAGCCACCGATAAGAAGCAACGCCGCGATTAAAATAAAATTGCGCGCCATAGATTAGCGAAGTAAAAACTTGTTCAAGAGCTCAAAATTAGCGATTCGGTTTAAATTTTGAGTAAATACCAAAACGCCAAGGATAATCAACAGAATGCCAAAAATTACGCTTGCCACATGAAGCGTCTTTCCGTAGCGCGCGATTATTCCCGAAGCACGATCGGCAAAAAAACCGATTACCAGAAAAGGGACTCCCAGCCCCAGGGCATACATCAAAAGTAGATACAGGGCCGTGCTCGGCTGACTTGCCGCTAGTCCCAAGATTGCTCCCAACGCCGCGCCGACGCAGGGAGTCCAACCGGCGGCGAAGGCCGCGCCGAAAAGAGTTGAGGTCACCAAGCGTGATTTAAAACGCGAAGTCACGGCGATCTGGTGTTGACGCTCCAAAAAACCGATTTTCAAAAGTCCCGTTAGATACAATCCAAAAAAGATGATAATCGCGCCGCCGATTCTAGAAAGCCAGATTTGAGCGTCATAAGCCACGGATTCCAAGATGGTATTAAGCGCCACGCCGAGTAAGGCAAATACACCGGCAAATCCAAGCACAAAAAATAAACTGTTTAAAAAAATTGACCAGCGCTTGGATCCGGCGTCTTTAGTAGACGCTCCGGCCAGATAAGCCAAAAATCCGGGAATAATTGGCAAAACACAGGGCGACAAAAAAGAAACGACTCCCGCAGTAAAAGCTATATAGAAGTTGATACTCCCATCCATTCAACGATTATATCACAAAAAACCTCTTTACTACTCCTTATTATTCTCCGACCGGTTGCGATAAAATTTGCGGTGAGCCACAACACTCATCCAAACACCAAGCGCTATCAGAAACGCCACAAACAGAGCGTGTCGCACGACTCGTAGTTCACTCAAAAGAAGCGCTAGTTGGCTCCCAAAATGATAGCCAAAAAAAATCAAAATCGGAGCGTAGATCAAGACCGCCAAGGCGTCATACCAAATAAATTTTCGCCAAGAAACACCAAGCGACGCGGCCATTATGGGGCTCAAAAAACGCAGAGTTGGCACAAAGCGCAGGCCAAACACATATCGCCCCAAGTGATTTTTAGCTCTAGATTCATAGCGCTCAAGTCGCGTCGGACTTATTTTATTCTTAAAACGCTCAATAAATCTGGCTCCGTGCAAGCTCAAAAAGAAGATGATCCCGTCTCCCATAAGCAAACCAAGAATACTGGCTAGAGTCATTAAGTGTGGATTACCAATCCCAAGCGAAGCCAGATACCCGATAGAAATCAACATAACCTCCTCGGGAATAGGGATCAAATAGCCGGTCAAAGTCACTCCGGTCAAAACAATCAGATATAACAGCCAGGCATTGGCAAAAAAGAAAGAAGCGTTCATCTAAATCTTATTTAGAGCGACTAAGCATCTTGTCCAATGTGCGGATTTTTCGGCAACACCAAAGTGGCTATGGCATAAACAACAATTTCAGGAACAAGGTGGGTAAAAAGAGTCAGCAAAATAAAACCCAGGCGCAGTAATACCGGATCAACGCCCCAATATTCTCCCAAGCCACCAAAAACTCCGGCTATCACCTTATTGTGCCTGCTTCTATAAAGTTTTTTCATAATCAAACTAATTCTACCACGTCGCCCCGTGGGATAAAATAAACCACCTCGCTAGCTTGATCTTTACCCGTTTTATCGGTAAGATATTTCCGGATTGCGAACCAGTCCTTTAAAAAGAGAAAAGGAGAGTCGGTTATGAAAGATGGTCTGGCGCAAGCCCACGAAGAAGGCGTCATGATAGACAGAGACGATCTCGTCGCGATCCTTAGGCTCCAACACCTTCGCTTGGTTAAAGAAAGAAAGTATCACATCAAGGGCGGTCTGGATAAAGCTTGGCTGGAAGATGAACTGAAGCGATTAGAACTCCAGCTGTCCATGCCGAATCCATTACCACTCAAAACAAGTCAAGTTCCGGCATTGCTGGTCGTAACCAAGGCCCATCTCACCATCCGCCAACTTCTTGCGGGAATCTCCGGTAAAAAATGGCATGCTGGCGAAGTCTCGTCAAGCGTTAATTTAGATTCTTTGGAATTGGAGAAAAAAATAGAAACTGGTCGCGGTATTTACGCGATTGGTGATCTAAGGTCCGGACATGAATTGGGTGGGTTTTCTTTGTCCGAGGCCAAAGAAACTTTAAGCCGAGAATTCCGCCGCGGTCTGACCGTGGAAGAAGCGATAGCCTTCCTAACGCACTTCCCAGAATTTTTTAGTTCCGGAGATGTCATAAAGTGTTTGTGTTCGCGGCATTCCGATCAGGAAGTGGAGAGTGCCGAGCCTAGCGTTGAGATCTGGATTTTAGGCCGATCGCCAACCCTTCGCGCCATAACCCATAGCGTCAGGGAAAGTTATAAGCGCGACATTTTTCCTTCCTGCAAAGACTCTCTCTTGTGGTAGTAAGCGAGACCATCAACCAAAACGCCCCGATTTTAATCGGGGCGTTAATATTTTTCAGTCACGCCAAAAAACTAACAACAGGTACAACGTCGCTCGTTCAGTTTTGTTAGACCGGCGATGCCCACCAAAATCGGCCAGGTAATGGAAACCGTCCGAGCTTCCACGACCTCAAAAGCGCCCAACAAGAAGACGATGGCAAAAAGCACCATTAAAAAGGGGATTACCGAATGGTGTTTACAGACGCACTTCATACCCGAATCTTTTTTAATTTCATCCATAGTTAAATTATCCAAAATAAAGCGCGACCTTTAGTCCATCTACTGCGTAATAATTTTGTGTAGTAGATCTATAGTATACCAGAAATAAAAAAGCGGACACCAAGGTGTCCGCGAAAAAGCGCTAAACCAACTCAACTTGCCAATCAGGATTTTTCATGCGCTCCACAACCGCTTCGGGGTTGATGTGTTCGCCGTAAGCAAGCGGCACAAAGAGCTCAAAATTCCGCGAGCCAAGTTCCGGTTGTCGCAGTCTGGGGCAGAGCTTGTAAATTGCGGCCGGCAATAGACCTTGAATTTGAGTCATGTCGGGACAGGACATGTGTTCACCAAGCGACAGCCAAACCTCGCCGCCCATGGTAACAATCACCGTTCTGCCGTTGTGATGATGCCAAGAACCGCGCCAAGTCTCCGGCAGGAACTCACCAATCGTATACTCGCGTCCGCGAACATTCTTTAGCGGCAAACCGGTGGCGTGAAAAAAACCAGCCAATTTCAGCAGTTGACGCTCAAAAGACGTTGTCTTTTGCCTACTCGACACTGTCTCATTCTCCGCGCTCATCAGTAATCCTCCAAAAAAGGTTTTCAACGAACTAGAAATAAAAAGATAGCAAAATAAGTTTAAAAGGTCAAAAAAAGCGGTGGGAATTAATATTCCCACCGCTCGATGATTCGCGAAATGGTCTGGATCGGAACGCCGTGAACCGTTCGCGCCGCCGCCTCATCCGGACTGGGGTGGGGCAGAAAAACGATGGCCAC
>CAYIWJ010000001.1:55067-56543 GCA_964367145.1 uncultured Candidatus Saccharibacteria bacterium
CCGTTCGCGCCGCCGCCTCATCCGGACTGGGGTGGGGCAGAAAAACGATGGCCACACGGTTGACGTTATCGCAAACAACGACCGGAATTCCCGCCAGCACGCTCTCCTTAAAGGCGGTAAAGTTTCTGTTATGGAACTCGACGAGCTTTTCATGGGTAAACCGGTAGACTCCATCCTCCATGAAGTATTCGTCGGTCGAGTGGATAACACCACCCGATCCCGCAAGCGTCTTCGCCAGCGTCGTTTTGCCGCTACCCGGAACCCCGCGCAGGATATAAGCGATTTTCATTTAACCTCCGCCAAAGAAAAACTAACAAGGAACTAAAAACAATGTAGCGCATAATTGGATTTATGTCAAGTAGAAATGACATTGGCACAAAAAAAGACGCCCAGCTTTGTAACTGGGCGTTGAGGGCTATCGAGCCGGGGCGGCGGAGAATCGCTCCCGACACGCGGGACAATTGCCGAGGTGCTCCCGAACGACCACCACCTCCTCGGCGTCGAGTCGCCCCTCCCGCTGCTCACCGATGGTGACGTCGGACAGGTGTCGGCAGTTACGCGGGAGCCAGCGTCGGGATGCGATTCTGGCTCTCCGCTTGTCGTGGTAGACGGCACGGCACGCCTCGCACGCTCTCAGATGGCCGTTGACCCGGAAGCCCTGAATGAGATCGAGCTTGCCGTCGAGCAGGGCGTCGAGTTGAGGGCGGAAGTCGGAACAGAGAATCGGACCGCTGGTCATCAGGAACTCCTTGAACAATTTGTCTTGAGGGGTGTAGGAAGACCGAAGGCGGCGCCTCCGTAATGCCTTCTACGCCCTACTGAAATGTGCTAACCCGAAGTGTAGCAGATAGATAGCGTGATGTCAAGCCCACCCGTAATCACGCGAGCGCAAAAAAAGGACCCCGGGTGGGGTCCTAAGCGGCACAAGAGACGAAGTCTCCATTCTTTTTGAAGCCAGTCCGATGCGCGCGCAGGCTTCGGTGCTTTCCGTATCTGTCGCGCCCTTGGTGCTTGCTGTGTCGGCGTTCCGGCGCGACTACCTCCAAACCACGGGTCTTGAGCAGTGACATTCCCTGGGCCGAGACCTCTTCTCTCGCCACCAGAAGAGGCGGCTCCTTGCCAAGCGCTTCTTTGAGCATGATCTCAAAGTCCTCGGCATCGTAGAAGTCCCAGAAGAGGTCATCATCGGCGAACTGGTCAGATGAAGCAAACTCAATCATCGACTCGGCGTTCGGGGCGCAATCTGCCACCCCACAAACAAGCGACCCCTCATCGGTGCAGTACCAATCGGTTTCCCGCCAAGAACTTTGTGGCATTGTTTCTCCTGTGGTCAAACTGGTTGTAAAAGAACCCTCATTTCACTTGCCAAAGCATTATAGCATATCTATATTATATGTCAATAGCACGAAATCAGCGCCATTTTTACAAAAAACTAAGCATATTCCACCAACGCCAAATTGGTACTGCCGGTTTTTC
>CAYIWJ010000002.1:0-4503 GCA_964367145.1 uncultured Candidatus Saccharibacteria bacterium
ACCACCGGCGAGAGAGAGCTGGCGCGCCGCGTTGATTATCGTTAACGCCGCCTAAGCCATAGCAAGCCTGGCTTGAAAACGCTACAATTAAAGACAAACTCATGGACGCCAACAATCAAACCAAAAATCCCGCCACCCAGGACTTTGTGGAAATTAAAGATGTTCGCCAGGGAGTGGTTATGTTAAAAAATGGGGGATTGCGCAAAATTGTCATGATCTCCGGAACCAACTTTGCTCTTAAATCCGAGGTGGAGCAAGGATTGATCCTAAGCGCCTTTCAAAATTTTTTAAACGGCTTGGATTTTAGCCTCCAAATTTTTATTCACTCCCGCAAACTAAACATTGAACAATATCTCCAAAATCTGGGTCGCCGCCTAGAGCAAGAAACCAACGGTCTGCTCAAAAATCAAATCACCGAATACCGCGAATTCATCCGAACCTTGGTGGCCGAAAACGCTATCATGAACAAAACCTATTTCGCAGTCATTCCCTATGACCCGATCCAAATCAGCGAAACCGGAAAAAAACTCGCCGGCAACATTTTTGGATTTTTCAGCAAAAAACCAGCCACACCAACGACTGATAGCCTAACCGAAGAAAAGTTTTCTGAATATTTGGAACAAATCAATCAGCGAGTGGAGCGGGTGGTCAGCGGCCTCAATCAGGTTGGTTTGCGGGTGGTTCCGCTTGAGGGCGACGAACTCACCGAGCTTTTTTATAATCTTTACAATCCCGGCGCTATCGAAAAAACCGATATCGAAACTTCCGGCGCCAAAAAAACCCCATGAACGAAGCCATCAAAAATTTAATCGCCCCGCCCGCCATTGAAGCCGAATTCAACCACCTTAAGCTTGGCGGCGGTTTCGCCAAGACTCTTTTTGTCTTTACCTATCCGCGTTATCTCAATACCGGCTGGTTTTCCCCACTGCTCAACCTGCCAAACTTAATCGACATTTCGCTTCACGTAAGCCCAATCGAAACGCCGATTGCCCTTAAAAACCTACGCAAAAAAGCAGCCGAGGTTGAAGCTCAAATCAACGAAAACGAATCTAAAGGATTAGTCCGGAACCCAATGCTGGAAACCGCTCTGCGCGATATTGAAAATCTGCGAGACACTCTCCAACAAGCCGAAGAAAATCTCTTTAGCGTCGGCGTTTACATCACCCTTTACGCGCCCGATCTTAAATCGCTTAATAACCTGGAAGAACAAATCCAGGGCATTTTGGAATCACGCCTTGTTTATGCCAAACCGGCGGTTTTCCGCCAACTTGAAGGATTCACCTCGGTTTTGCCCCTTGGTCTTGATCGCCTCCAAATCAAAACCCCGATGAATTCCAGTCCAATCTCTTCTTTTTTTCCGTTTGTCTCGGTCAACCTAACCTCGGAAGAAGGAGTGCTCTACGGCGTCAATCGCCACAACAACACTCTGGTTATTTTTGATCGCTTCTCGCTGGAAAACGCCAATATGGTAATTTTTGCCAAATCCGGCGCCGGAAAATCATACACCACCAAGCTCGAAGCCCTGCGCAACTTAATGCTTGGCGTAGATGTGATTATTGTTGATCCGGAAAATGAATACGAACGTCTCGCCGAAGCGGTTGGCGGCAGTTTCTTCCGCATCTCACTCGCCTCCGATCACCACATCAATCCCTTTGAAATACCGGCCGTGCCCGAAGACGAAAGCCGTGGCGATGTCTTAAAATCCCACATTGTCGTTCTTGCTGGATTACTCAAGATTATGCTCGGCAAAATTACCGCCGAAGAAGAAGCCATGCTTGATCGCGCCATCACCGAAACCTACGCCTCGCGAGAAATCACCCCCGAAAAAGATTTCTCCAAAATTCCGCCGCCACTTCTTGAAGACTTGGAAGCGGTTCTCGCCAACATGAATGGCGGCAAAGGACTCGCCGAACGCCTCTATCGCTTCACCAAGGGCAGTTTTGGTGGCTTCCTGAACCAACCAACCAATGTGGAGAGCCGGAATCGTTTGGTGGTTTTTTCTATTCGCGACCTCGAAGAAGAACTTCGCCCAATCGCCATGTACATCATCTTGAATTATATCTGGAACATCGTCCGATCCGAACTCAAAAAGAGGATTATGATTATTGACGAGGCTTGGTGGATGATGAAACACGAAGACGGCGCCCTCTTTCTCTTTGGCCTCGTAAAACGTGCCCGGAAATACTTCCTCGGCGTAACCACCATCACTCAAGACGTTGAAGATTTTTTGCAATCTCCTTATGGTCGCCCAATCATCACCAACTCCTCGCTTCAACTACTCCTCAAACAATCACCGGCCATGATTGATGTTGTCAGCAAAACTTTTAACTTAACCGAGGGCGAAAAAAGTCTTTTATTGGAATCCGATGTCGGTAATGGATTGTTTTTTGCCGGACTCAATCGCGTGGCCATTCAAATCATCGCCTCCTATTTGGAAGACGAGATAATCACCACCAATCCCGAACAAATTTTGGAACAACGCGCCGCCGCTAAATAAAATATGGAACCAAAAATCAGCGGAGTTGAGGCCACACTGCTTATCATCGTCGCCATTGTCGCCGATCTAGTGGGTCTCATTCCCATCGTCAACATCATCGGCACGTTAATTAGTCTTGCCATAACCCAAGCCTACTTTAGAATTAAGGGAGTTAAAGCTACCGCCAACCTCGTCGCCCAAGCAATTGATCTTATTCCAGTCTTGAGCATTTTACCGGCTACGACCGTCGGCGTTGCAATTGTACTTTGGCTCGATCGGCACCCCAAAGGACTGGTCAACAAAGTCACCGACCTTGCAATTACCCCAAAAAAGCCAATCCCCACCGTCAAATAACATGAAATCAATTTTAAAACACTCCATTGTTTTAAGCGCCTTGTTTGTGTTTTTATTGCATCCGCCAATAACTTCGGCGCAAAATTCAGCCGTTGACAGCAGACTCAATGTTCCGCTTCCCGGTTTAGAGGATGTAAAGGTTGGTGTGAATAACGGTCCGCAAAACACCAACCAAAGCCCCAATCTGGAAGGAATAAAAAAATATCTCAACGCCATTTACCGTTACGGTCTTGGACTTGGGGCGCTCCTCGCTATTCTGCGCATTGCCTACGCCGCGATTAAATATTCAACCTCCGGAGGAAATAGTAGCTCCCAAACCGAAGCAGTGGAGATTATCAAAAACGCCCTCTGGGGCTTGGGACTCTTGTTGGTGGCTACGCTTATTTTAAACGTGATCAATCCCAGGGTTTTTACCCTGGAAAGCGGAAACGGTGCTTCTAATGGTGGTAGTACCGGCAATACTTCCGGAAACTCAAATAATCCACCGGCACCAATACAACCGCCCCCGCCAACACCACCGAGCGAACCCTTAATTCCCAATGGCCAAGGCGGCGCTGGACCAAACAACACCACGCCAATCATTGTTTCACTAAGTCCAGCCGGCCCCAATGGCTTTACGCCCGGAAGCCCGGCTACATTAAACTTTAGCGACAACACCGAAAACGAAGCTGGTTTTATGCTTCTTGAACTTGATCCAAATCGGAGCTCATATCCGACAACTCAACTACAACCAGGCCAACAAGGCCCACTGGCGCCACCAGAAGGAACTACAGCCATTAGTGTTTTCCCGCCAAATAGCGATGGTGGATTATATTTGGTTAATTTCGCCATGCCGGCGCCAACCTTTGGAAATCAATCCGTCAGAAAATTTGCAGTTATAGCAATTGGCCCAGACAATTCACTTTCTCCAATTAGCCCCGACCAAATATACACTCTGCCCAAATAAATAATCCCCATTTAAAAACCCAAGCTAAATCGGTTTTATAATCACACAGCGATCTCTGCCCTCGCCGGAACTCTCGGTCTTGACCTCTGGGTGAATAGAAAGCTCCACGTGAACCAATCTTCGCTCATAGGCATTCATTGCTGGTAGGTGAACTGGAGACTTGGCGCTAAGCGCCTTGCGCGCCGCCGCCTTGGCTAAATCCACGATAATTCGCTCTCGCTCCTTGCGATAATTATTAACATCTACAAAAAAAGTGCCAATCTCCAACTTCTTGGCGATTAAACGCACTAAGTGATCAAGATCGTGCACCACTTGCGGCAAATGTTTTTTAAACCAATCACTTTCGTTGGCAAAAATGCTGACCTTCCGCGCTTCAAAATCAAAATCAACCGCCGGCTCAACAAGCCCAAGTAATTCAACGACTCTCCTGACTTGATCCTGAAAGATTTCCATGGGGTTTCAAATCCAGCGAACGAGTAACGATAAATTGCTGAAAAATAGAAAACAGGGAGGTAATGACCCAATAAAATCCAATCGCGGCCGGTAAACGAAGTAGAATAAAAAAGGTAATTACTGGCCCAATGAAGAGCATTTGCTTACTCATAGCCGAAGCCGGAGTAGAAGCACTCGGCTTGGGTAAAGCCGCTTTTGCCTGAAAAAATTGAGCAACCACCGCTAGAACCAAAACTATCATACTGGGCTTTGCAAGATCAATCAAGCCAAAAAA
>CAYIWJ010000002.1:4603-26479 GCA_964367145.1 uncultured Candidatus Saccharibacteria bacterium
TTTGATGTGCGGCTGCAACCTCTGCATGACCAACTGATTCTTAAAACTCTTATAAAAGAGTGGGTATAAAATAAAACGAATTAAAAGCGTGAGTAGTATAATCGCCAAACCAAGATCATGAAAAGCCACGGTATTGTATAAAAAAACCAAGGCGTTAAAAAGGGGACGATACAAAACCTCAATAAAAAATATTTTCATGTTTGGGATAAATAGCGGATAAAATCCAATACCAGCTTTTCTCGTAACTCGGATGATTGAAAATCGCTCGCGGGTGGCAAAAGGGTCAATAGGACATCTCGTGGGGCTACGCGCGAATAAACCTCTCTCGCCGCCCCAAAAAAGGCTCTCTTAAGACGATTACGCAAAACGGCGGTTGCAAACGACTTCTTCGGAACCACAACGCCAAAACGCGGATAGCCAGCCTCGGCGGGAAAAATACGGAAAATGGCGTATGGAAGCCTAACTACTTGCCCCCTCCTGCCAAAAAAATCTCCGACCGGAAGCCGCCGGGCTTTAGCCAGCATTAAAGACTAAACCGTTAACCGCTTTCGGCCCTTGGCGCGGCGGCGACTCAAGACCTTTCGCCCATTGGCGGTACGATTTCTCCTTAAGAAACCATGGGTTCGAGCTCGTTTCCTCTTTTTTGGCTGATAGGTTTGCGACATGGCAAGCATACTAGCAGAAATAAACCATTACAGCAAGTAAAAAAACTTTTTTCTTTCTAAAAAAGGAGTTCTCCACAGGTAGTGCACAGCTTACACCCAAAAGCTTCTTTGACTCGCGATGAGGTAAGCATACAATGGGTAAAAGATTAGCCAGCTCAATCAGTCTTTATAACCATGGAGTTCGATCAATTGTGGCAATCAGCCCTCGGGGAAATAGAACTTCAAGTTTCACGTCCAAATTTTGCGACGTGGTTTAAAAACAGCAAACTCATCGACAAAAAAGAAGGAACGGCTCTAATTGGTCTGCCAAATAATTTCGCCAAAGAGTGGGTAGAAAATAAATACAACAAAGTCATCCTGGGAACCTTGCGAGGCATGGATGACAGCACTAAAAAAGTGGAATTTGTAGTCTACAACGAACGCACCACGCAAAAACCGACAATTAAATCTAGCAACAAAATCACCATCAACAAGAATGATGATTTTGGCCAACTTTCATTCAGCGAATTCAAGGTTGATCAAGTAACTAACCTCAACTCCAAATACACCCTAAGCTCTTATGTTGTTGGTAAAAGCAATGAGATGGCCTATGCGGCGGCCATGGCGGTCGTAGACTCGGTTGGTAACAAATACAATCCGCTTTTTATTTACGGCGGGGTTGGTTTGGGAAAAACCCACCTCATGCAAGGCATGGGCAATGAAGTCTCGTTAAAATATGGCGGTAAAATAAAGGTAAAATATGTATCTTCGGAAAAATTCACCAACGATGTCGTTTGGGCGATTAGAAATAAACGCATGGAAACTGTTAAAGAAAAATATCGCTTGATTGATATGCTAATTATCGACGACATTCAATTCATCGCCGGAAAACCAAGTACCGAAGAGGAATTTTTTCACACTTTTAACGCCCTCCACGAAAACAACAAGCAAATCATCATCTCCTCTGATCGTCCGCCAAAATTCATCCCAACCCTTGAAGAACGCCTGCGTTCGCGTTTTGAGGGTGGTATGGTGGTTGATATCGGAATACCGGACTACGAACTGCGCTCGGCCATTATCCGGTCTAAACTTCAGGAGAAAAAAGCGGCTCTTAGCGATGAAATAATAAATTTAGTGGCCAATAAAATTCAAAAAAACTTCCGAGAAGTTGAAGGCATTATTAATAAGATTTTATTTTACCAAAACCGAAAGGGCGATGATCTAACCGCTAAAAACGTGGAAGAAATTATCAGCGAATCCAGCCAAGAGCCCACAAAAAACATCAACCCTAATCAGATTATTAAAGCCGTGGCGGAGTTTTCGGAAATCCCTCCACTTGATTTACTCAATAAATCACGTAAAAAAGAAGTGGCTGAAGCGCGCCAAATTCTAATGTATCTTCTTCGAGAAATGCTCCAATTATCCTACCCCCATATCGGCCGGAGAATCGGCAAACGCGATCACACCACCGCTATTTATGCCTACGAAAAAATTGCCAAGGAAATCCAAAAAAATCCGGCTCTTAACCAAAAAATTCTTATTATTAAAGAATTAATTAGTAAAGGATAGCGCTGTTTAAAACCTGTGAATAAAAACCGTACAATCTGTAGATAAAAAATAATATTTAAAAAAATGAAAATTTATACACACCCAAACCACCAATTCACCCTAAGTTCTGCACAATCCAAAAAAAATCAAAAATCAAAAATAAACCTTTTAAATCAGTACGAAAAAATAAATTAAACTGACTTATCCACTTTTCCACAGCTACTATTACTACTGCTATGAATTTAATAATATTAAAAGATAACCTAAGAGAAGGGCTCAACACTTTAGAAAGAGCGGTTTCCGAAAATAATGCTTTACCGATTCTCAAAAATATTCTTCTCCAAACCGAAGCCGGGAAAGTTAGATTATCTGCGACTAATCTAGAAATTGGCGTCACTAATCTTTTGTTTGGAAAAATATCCGAAGAGGGAAGTGTTACGGTGCCATTTCAAGCTTTGTATAATATTATTAATAATAGCGATACCGAAAGAATTACTCTTCTTTCTCAAGATACAACTTTAATCATTAAAGGGGAGAACTATGAGGCTAAAATTCAAGGATTGAATCCGGATGACTTCCCGATTATTCCCAAGATAGATAATCAAAATAACAGCATCGAAATTGATTCTAGTACTTTTAAATCGGGTTTAAGTGATGTCTCGGTTGCCGCTCATGTTTCAGAAATAAGACCAGAAATAAGCGGAGTTCTCTTTGATTTCCAAATTGGAATTATAAAATTAGTAGCCACCGATAGTTTTCGTCTCGCGGAAAAAACCATTGATCATACGAAATTCAAAACCAATTTTACTCAAGGATTTAAAACTATCATCCCCCTTAAAACAATACAGGAGATAATGCGAATTTTTAGCGACAATAAACCAATTAAAATCTATTTTGATAATCATCAAATACTGATTAAAAATGAGAACGTTGAACTCATTTCCAGAATTATTGAAGGAAATTATCCGGATTACGAACAAATTATTCCTAAAAGTATTGAAACCGAAATTACGGTTAAGCGAGATAATTTAGTTAATGCCTTAAAATTAGTCAGTACTTTTTCTAGTAAAACCAATGACATTCGGTTAAAAATTACCGAAAACAATAAGGCTATGGAATTATATTCGGCCAACCAAAATCTCGGCGAAAACAATTATCTCATCCCAATTAAAAGCAAGGGAGCCGATAATAAAAGCTTGAGTTTTAATTGGCGTTATCTTTTAGATGGCTTAAAAGCCATCAAAACCGAAGATATTTTTTTTGGCATCAACAGCAACAATCGCCCGGCGCTTCTTAAATCTCCCGACAGCCGAGATTATTTCTACATTCTAATGCCAATCAAAGGGGATTAGTTTGGTGGTAAACAATTACCTCTCTGGTGAATCGCCCGCCGTTTTTAGCATAAGTATTTACCGTGATGGTGTTTTGTGGCAAAAGCGATAGTGGGTTAATAAAAAATTGATAATGACTGTCGGTTGATGAAAATGAATTTTTTATCGTAACCAAGAAACCATTAAACAAAATCTCAATCCGATCAATCGCCAAAGGATCAGACAACTCCAATGAAATCTCAAAAGGAGTTGAATTGATGAAAAATCCCGCCGTCGGTTTGGTTAACGAAATAAAATCCTTTTTTTGAGGCGTAATAAACTGGGATTCCATAAGTGAGGCCGCGCCTGGAATTGGCTGATTATAAACCGAAGGGGTTGAGGTGGAGAAGCCCGGAATATTGCGACTGGCCCACACCAAAACGCCCTCCTCCCAACGGGTAAACTGTGAATCTTCGGCCGGGTTGATTGGCAAGGGGCCCAAAGGATCCTTAATTCGGGCGTAATAAAGAATAGAATGAATTTGGGGGTATTGCTTTATTCCATCGGAATAGACCGCGATCGAAGATCCGTTTAGCATCGGTTTCGCAACCGAAACCAGATCAGGTTTCTGAAAAGCCGCCGCGTCGGTTTTCAAAAGGGCCGCCGCCAAAAACTGGTGCCAAATCGGAACCGCCGCCAAAATACTGCCGCCCTTTTTCTGCATCGGTTGATTGTCGTTATTGCCTGCCCAAACACCAACTACTAATTTTGGCGTGTAACCCAAAGCCCACGCATCTCGGTAATCGTTGGTTGTTCCAGTTTTAAGCGCGACCTCATAGCCAGAAAAAACCGTTTGAGCGAAACTATTTTGAAATAACGGTCTTCGAGCTTCGGGATCGGATAAAATATCGTTAATCATTCGGGCGTATTGCGGCTCAAT
Organism: uncultured Candidatus Saccharibacteria bacterium; assembly: GCA_964367145.1. GTDB lineage: Bacteria > Patescibacteriota > Minisyncoccia > UBA6257 > 1-14-0-10-40-38 > JAHFLD01. The sequence goes on from CAYIWJ010000002.1 coordinate 9,046, forward strand.
CGCGAGCGTGGAATTGTCTCGATACTTCTCTAAAACAGTTTCTCCGTCTTTGACCTCAAGAACCATGGTTTGTTTGCGAAAAATTCCATCTTGAGCGAAAACGGCGTAGGCATTGACCAACTCTGCGAGCTTCACCTCGCCACCGCCAAGCACCAACGACAAACCGTAACGGTTGCGGTCATTGAGAGTTGTAATCCCAAACTTCTTCAGTATCGCCAGTGTTTGATCAATTCCAGCCAAATACAGGGTTTTAACCGACGACACGTTAATTGATTGGGCCAAGCTTTCGCGCATCGTAATCGGTCCGCGAAAAGTATTGTCATAGTTGTGTGGGTGATAACTGCGCTCTGGGTCGCCGGTGGTATCAAACTCGGTCTCGGTGTCAAAGATTATGGTATTGGACGGATAACCGCGCTCAAAAGCCGCCGCATAGGCAAACGGCTTAATTGATGACCCTGGTTGCCGAAGTCCTTGGGTTGCCACGTTGAAGTTTCCTTCATTTTCCACATCAAAATAATCTCTTGACCCGACCAAAGCCAGAACTTGTCCGGTAGTTGGGTCTTCGGCCACCAAAGCGGCATTTTTACCCCTGTATAACTCCTCGTTGCGCGCCGCGCCATCGGCAACGGCTTTTTCGGCGATTTGCTGTAAATCCCAATCAAGCGTGGTGGTAACCTTGAGTCCGGCCGTTCTAACAAAATCCTCTCCATAGGCGTTGGCTAAATAATCCTGAATTGCAATCACAAAATGAGGCGCCTTGATTCCAGTAAGTTGTGGCACAAAATTAAGTGCATACTCCCGAGCCTCATCCCGAACTTTTTCGGTTATAAATCCCTCCTTAAACATGCGTTCCAGTGTTAGATTTTTGCGAGCCAAAAGCTCATCTAAGTGTCCGCCCCACGGCGAATAACGAGTTGGCGCCTTGGCGACGGCGGCCAAAGTTGCCGCTTCCGGCAATAAAAGATCTTTAGCTGATTTTCCGAAGAACGCCTGGCTCGCCGCCTCCACGCCGTAAGTATTCGCCCCATACGGAATGTAATTTAGATACAAATTTAGAATCTCATCTTTGGTAAATCGCCGCTCTAACTGGAAGGCGAGCAGAAGCTCCTTAACTTTACGGGTTAGGGTGCGTTCGGGGCTTAAGAAGGCGTTTTTGGCCAATTGCTGGGTGATGGTAGAGCCACCTTGTAAGGCGCCGCGGTTCCGGAGATCAAACCAAAAGGCTCGCAGTAAAGATTTTGGCTCAAACGCGGCGTGAGTGTAAAAATTAGCGTCTTCCAGAGCGATTGTCGCCTGTTTCAAAAAAAGAGGAATTGAATCAAAGGGAATAGTCGTTCGCTTTTCCTCGCCATGAATTTCATAAAGCAGCACCGCGCCGGTTCGGTCATAGATCTTGGTTGACTGGGGAATTCTCTGCGCCGTAATAAGTTGGGATGATGGCAACGATCTAGCGATGTAAAAAAAGAATAAAGCCGCGGTTAAACCGCCGCCAAGCGCCAAAAAAAACAACCAGGCAAAAACCCTTTTCATGTCTTGCCAGTATAAAAGAAGCGGGGTCTAAAATCAAAAAACCGCCCCTCGATTAAGAAAGGGCGGGTTTTTGCGCGTAGCCAAATCAAAAGTTAATATTCCGGTTCTTCACCCGCTTCATTTTCATCAACTTCGGAACCATCTTCGTCAAAATCTTTCTCCGTCAATTCAGAATCATCATCCCCGTCGTTGGTCTCATCAAGTAAGGCATCATCATCCTTAAAATTATCGCGTTCTTCATTGTCGTCTCGACGGGTTTTTTTCTTTTGCAAAAGACGAAGTGAATCAAGGCGTTTCATCGTGCAAATGTGCTAAAAAAAGATTGGCGACCTTTTTAATAGCCGCCATTATAGCATGGCGCTTTTGTGTGTCAAAAGAGAGTCAAGAATGGAGTTGCTCACAGGGCGTTTAAGATTCCAATTCCTCTTTAATTGGCTAGCTAATTTTGATTTAAACACGCTTATTTCGATGTAGATAAAAAGTTGCAATCGCGATCGCCAAGGCATCCGAGGCGTCATCGTGGCCGGTGATTTCGGGAACTCCTAAAAGCAGAGCCACCATTTTGGCAACACTCCGTTTGTCAGCCGCTCCGTAATTAGCCACTGCTTGCTTGATTTCAATTGGGCGATACTCAAAAACCGGAAGATCGGCGCGCATAATTTCCAATAGCAACACTCCGCGCGCTTCAGCCACACTTAAAGCCGTTTTTTGATTTTTGGAAAAAAATAACTTTTCAATGCCAACTATCTCCGGCGCCACCCTAAGCAATAGATCGCGAAAGCCATTACCAAGAGCAAGCAACCTAGCGTTTTGCGTTAATGACTTAATCTCCAAAGTTCCATAGTCAAGAAGACGCAAGTTGCCATCTTGAGATTCAATCACCCCCCAACCAATTCGGGTTGTTCCGGGATCAACGCCAAGAATTTTCATGTCAGCGAGTCGGCCACGAAGCGACGTTGGTGGTTACCGATTCCACGTCCGGGTTATTTTCCAAAGCTTCCACTAAGCGCAAGAGAGTGGCCATGGTTTCGGAACTAACATCCTGAACAAAACGCGGAATCCATTCTGGCTTTTCAGCGGTCGGCGCCATAAAAGCCCAGGCGGCGCTACCTTGGTCCGCCATTCTAGCTCCGGCATCTTTAAGAATTTGCTTAACTTCTTGAATAGTTCGGTTGCGATTGTCGGTAGCGCATTCAATGATTAGCGCCGACTTCTCTGGTCCATAAGCCTCTAGCGCGAGCGTTTCTAAAGAATCGATTGCCGCCGATTTGATTAAAGCCCGTTCAATATTTTCTTGAGGCACGTTGGCGGCGCGAGCTTTTTCAATCGCCGAGCGCAAGCGGGGATTAAACGCCGGATTTGATTGTTCTCGGGCCGCGACGGAAATGGTCTTTAAAAGTTTAGAAAAAAGAACTCCTCGTTTTTTATCGGTTGTCTCTTTTTTGTGTTTAATCTGATGCCACTTGGAATGTCCCGACATGGCACCACTATACAAAAATGCTCGGCGGGGAGCAAGAAAAAAGCCCCGCTATTTTTAATAGGCGGGGCTAAGTTAAAAAATCAACGCAAGTTTTCCGGACCGACTTGCCAAACTTCGCTTCGGCGATCGTAGCCCGAAACATAGAACCTGCGGGCGGCGCTTCCAAAAGAGCCTTGACTCTGTGGGTTTCGGGCCAGAACCGTGATCGCGGTCTCGGCGTAATCACCCGACCAGTTGTGGAAGCCGACGCGCGCGTACTCCCCCGGGGGAATAACGCCCTTCGAAAAGCCATCAACCAGAAGTTCCAACTCGAATTGAGTACCGTTGACGATCGTGACGTGAGTCTTGTTCCACGGAATGTTGGTTTCTACGCTCACACATCCGGTACCGAGCAGGCACAGAAAAAGCAAAAAGAACGGCACTCGACGCATGGGCACTCCTTTTTGTGTTGGCCATACAGAAAAGAACTCCTAGAAACATATCAGATACATAGGCGTTTGTCAATAGCAGAAAAAACCACCCCCAAGCAACTCATCGCGTAAAGTTTATTCTTGCGCTTGGTTATCTTTGCCTCTAACATAAAGAAAGAGAAACATGCAGCCAGCCCCATCCAAGTTAAGCAATATTCTCACCAAAGCGCGCGAGGCCGGCGAGGAGCGGGAAGCCGAGCGACGAGCCAAGGAGTTGGGCTTGCCCTATGTCAATCTAACAACCTCGCCGCTTGAGGTCGAGGCTCTGGCGCTCGTACCCGAAGCGCGGGCTCGCGCCTTGCAAATCGCCGTTTTTGAGGCCAACGAAAGTCGGGCGGCGCTCGCCGTTTTGGAACCAAAAAATCCCGAGGTGCAAAAATTGGTCGGCGAGCTTGAGGGTCAAAATCGCAAAATCGTAGTTTGTTTAGCCTCGCCTCGTGGTTTGCGACACGCTTGGGAATCGTATCGCTTCACCGTCAAGCCAACCAAAGAAATAACCGGTCGGGTAGAAATAGAAAAAGAACGCGTCCAGGAATTACGAACTAAACTGGTTGGCTTGCCGCAAATCGAAACAGTTGCCCGAGAGTTTGACTTTGAAGAAGGATCGGTAACGGCATTCTTAGAAATAATTCTTGCTGGCGCGCTGGCCAATCGCGCCTCGGATATCCACTTTGAGTCCGAAGAAAAAGCCGTCAAACTCCGATATCGCATTGATGGCATTTTACACGACATCGCCAAATCGGTTCCGATTTTCTTTTATCGGAAAATAACTTCGCGCCTCAAGCTTCTCTCTGGAATCAAGTTAAATATTCAAGATCGTCCTCAAGACGGGCGGTTCACCATCGAATTGCCAGAAAAAGCCATTGAAATCCGAGTTGCCATGGCGCCAGCCGAGTATGGCGAAATTATAGTTCTTCGGATTCTTGATCCCGATTCAATTTTGAGTCTCGTGGATCTTGGTATTCGCGAAGACGACCTGCAGATGATTCAAATTGAGCTGGATCGACCGCACGGGATGATTTTGAATACCGGCCCTACTGGTTCTGGTAAAACAACGACGCTTTACGCATTTTTGCGCGCCAAAAAAACACCGGAGATCAAAATAATCACCATTGAAGACCCAATTGAATATCATTTGGAAGGCATTGAACAAACCCAAGTTGATGAAGAAGGCGGCTACACCTTCGCCAACGGTCTGCGCTCAATTTTACGCCAAGACCCAGACTCAATTCTGGTTGGAGAAATTCGCGACCAAGAAACGGCGGAGATCGCCCTCCAAGCGGCGCTGACCGGACACTTGGTATTTTCTACCATTCACGCCAACGAAGCCGCCGGCGCTATTCCGCGCTTGTTGGATTTGGGCGTTAAACCAACCAGCATCGGTCCCGGTATGAATTTGATTATCAGCCAGCGTCTAGTTCGCCGGCTTTGCGAACAATGCAAAAAGCCAATGACCCTTGACGCTCGGCAAATAAAACGATTCGGAGATTTTATTGGACAATTACCGGGGCGGGTAAAAAAAGAAAACTACGCGGAAATTAAACTTTGGTGTCCGGAGGGTTGTGAATCTTGCGGTCATCTCGGATTCAAAGGTCGCGTCGGCATTTATGAAATTTTAGTCACCGATGAAGCGCTGGAACCGCTTATTCTTAACAAAGCGGGGGAGACGGAGCTTGCGCGCTATGCCAATAAGCGTGGTATGGTAACCATGCAGGCCGATGGAATCCTAAAGGCTTTGCGGGGGGTAACGACCGTTGACGAAGTGATTCGCGAAACCGGTCAATTGCTCTGGTAGAGATCGGCTAGTTTAAAAATCTTGATCTGTGGGCATTGAGTTCTTTCATGAGATATAAAAGAGATTAGAATTTTTCCGAGGCGTGACCCAGCCGAAGCCAAATCAGCCGAACTAAGAAAAATTCCGAGTGCCCACAGGTCAAGACTTTTAACGGAGTTCCATTTAAATACAATCCCCAACACCCTGTCAATGACCGTCAAAATCTAGCATATAAAAAACTATTTGTCAATAGGCCAAGAATTTCATGGAAAAACCCACCGACCGGAGCCTTCTCAAAACCAAAAATGAGCCAATTGATCTGGTTTTACGCCCAAAATCTTGGGATGAGTATGTTGGTCAAGAAAAGATCAAGCGCCACCTGCTCATAATGCTGGAGGCCGCCAAAAAACGCGGCGAGACCTGCGACCATCTCCTGTTTTACGGCCAAGCTGGTTTGGGCAAAACCACGCTTGCGCATTTAGTGGCAGAACAACTTGGGGCTAAACTCAAAGTAACCGCCGGTCCGGCGCTGGAAAAAATGGCGGACTTGGCTGGGGTTCTTACTAATCTGGAAAAGGGCGATATTCTCTTCATTGATGAGATCCATCGTCTCAACCGGATGATTGAAGAGGTTCTTTATCCAGCCATGGAAAGTCGCAAACTAAATATTGTGGTTGGCAAAGGTCCGGGCGCGCGAACCCTTTCGTTGGATCTGCCAGCTTTTACCATTGTTGGAGCGACCACGCGCGCCAATCTCATTTCTGCCCCGCTTCGTTCGCGGTTTGGCGCCTCGTTTCGGTTGGATTATTATGAGACCGCAGATATCGAGACCATTATCAATCGTTCAGCCAACTTGCTAAATCTTAGGATCGCCCCCGAAGGCGCCACCATGCTCGCCAAAGCTTCGCGCGCCACCCCCCGGGTAGCCAATCGACTTTTAAAGCGGTTGCGTGATTACATGGAAGTCCACTCCATTGAGCGCGCTGATTCAGAAATGGTTAAAAAAACACTTGACCTCCTTGAGATTGATGAGCGGGGACTAGAGCTTCAAGACCGCCTCCTATTGGAAACAATCATCAGTAAATTCAAAGGCGGTCCGGTTGGCGTGGCAACTCTGGCCGCCTCACTGGGCGACGATCGGGGAATCGTGGAGGATGTCTACGAACCATATCTCTTAAGTATCGGTTTCTTGAAGCGGACTCAATCCGGTCGGGTAGCCACCGAAGCCGCCTATGAACACCTCGGTCACGCCATCCCCTAAAAATATTTCGGTTGGCGCTCAAGCGTTACTAGTAGCTAAAGTAATTCCGGCGTCGGCTAAAAAGGAAATCTTATTCGAAGACCCCGCAGACTTCGCGCCGCTTTCTGAATCTCTGGAATCAAGCTACGTCGTTTCTTTGGCAACTCTGGCGCTCTTAGTCGGAGCCATCGCCTGGATTGTTGTCTGGGCTTTAAAAGATTGGCCTACCGCAAAAAAATCAACCCATGAACCAGAAGATAATCCATTCTAAAAGCGTCGCCGAAACCCAGGCCTTTGGCGCTTCTTGCGCCAAGGTCAATCAAAGAATCTGGGCCCTGACCGGAAACTTGGGCGCCGGCAAAACAACTTTTTCCCAAGGTTTTATTACCGCGCTCGGCATCAAGACGCCGGTTCTAAGCCCAACCTTCACCATTTTTCGAGTGTATCCTTTAGCCAATGGACGAAGGTTATATCATATAGACCTCTATCGTCTTGATCTCAAATCCGAACTGGAGCCGCTCGGACTCAAGGATATTCTAGACGACAGCCAAAATATCGTTCTGATTGAATGGGCCGAAAAAGCGCCACATTTGATTCCAAAAGAAGCGACCTGGCTTACCTTCGAGCACGAACTTCCCCACGGCAAAGTTCGCATCATCCAAAGTGGGGCGTTATAATCAACGAAGACGCCAAAGTTTTCAGTCAATTTCTAACCGAAAACAGCTTGAAATTAATCGCGTAATTTTATCAAGCCGGACAAACACCCCTCAAAGAATCACGATCTTAATAGCGCATGGAACAAAAACAGCCAGATCAAAATCAGTTAAAAAAACCACTAGCGCGGATTATTTCCGCCGGTATTATTATTTTTCGCCACACCCCAGAGGGGCCAAAATTTCTCCTACTCTATCACGGCCGCAATTATTGGAACTTTCCCAAGGGGAAGCTGGAACTCGACGAGCGTAGTTTTGACGCGGCGCTTCGCGAAGTTGAAGAAGAGACGGGTATCAAAAAAAGCCAACTGCGAATCGTAGGCGATTTCAAAACCCAGGAGCGTTTTATCTTCCAGCGCGGTGCCGAAAAAATGCTCAAGATCGTCATCTTGTATCTCGCCGAAACCAACGCCACCACCGTGGTAGTCTCCCACGAGCATGAGGGCTATGCTTGGTTTACCTACGCTGGGGCCAGGCGCGTTCTGATTAAATATAAAGACAGTACCCGAATTTTAAAAAATGCCTATGAGTTCATTCACAAAGGCCGTGTACCGGGTAGTCGCGCGCATCCCCAAGGGCCAGGTTCTAACCTACCGCGAAGTGGCGCGGAAGGCCGGACGCCCCCAAGCCTACCGAGCGGTGGGCAACATCTTGAACCGCAACCCTAATCCAGAAAAAATTCCCTGTCATCGCGTTATTCGTTCCGATGGCAAAATCGGCGGTTACGCCTGGGGTTCGGCTAAAAAGAAAAAACTTTTAGCTACCGAACGCCGCTCCCTAAACAGCGGTCAATAAAAACCCCCTCGGTAAAGAGGGGGCTAAGGGCAAGGTTCTAAGAGACGCCGAATTGCCGGAATGTAAAAAAGAAACTGCAATGTCGCAAGTGAAATGCCATCCCGAACACCATCAACGGCGAAGCCAACCAGGTGGCGCTGAACTGGATGTCTCAACAAGCGCACCGGCTGGCAATCTGGGTGTGTGCCCCTGAGCTCTTCTGATACCGGACTGCATTCTTCTAGCAGTAATTGCAGGCGATCCCGATCCGGAAAAGAAAAGAGACCAGGCTTAAATGGGTATACGCAGTCCACAATCGGTAACACTCTCTGATCTTGTTTGCTGTTCGGCAGAACTTCCACAAAAAACTCCTTTTTGATATGCCAAAGTGCGCTAAATGACAGAAATCAAATTATCACAAAAAATCCCCGCTGGGAAGAGGGGATTTTTTGTGATAAAAACATTGAACTATTTCACTGCCTCCATTACCTTTTTGAAAACCATCGGATCGTGTTCGGCTAAGTCGGCCAAAACCTTTCGGTCTAATTGAATATCGGACTTCTTGAGTCCATTAATCAACTCGTGATAAGTACTACCATACAAACGGGCGGCCGCGTTAATTTTCACATTCCACAAGGCGCGCATATCGCGCTTCTTCTCCTTTCGCCCCTTAAACATTCGGGGCAAGGCATGCAAGAGCGCCTCTTTGGCCGCGCGTTCTTTTTTCTTACGATCCCACTTGTAGCCCTTGGTGAGCTTCAGTATTTTATTTCTTTTTCTAGTGGCGCTAACGCCGCGTTTAACTCTGGTCATAATGTATAAAATTACAATAGCAACACTAATCACTAATAGCACGCTAATCTTCTAATAAATCGATTCCATTCGTATCATTCGTGTGGTCATTAGTAGATTGGTGTCGCCGGGTTTATAAGTATTTCTGAATAATTGATCTATCGGCTCGGTCAACGGTCACGTCTTTGCGTTTTAACCTAATACCGCTCCCGTTGCGCTTGGTTTTAAAATGCCCCTGGCCCATTGTCCGGCGGATAATTTTGCCGGTGCCGGTGATTTTGAATCGAGTCGAGACGCTCTTCTTAGTCATAGTCCTTTTTATTTATCTCCGTTATTAATTGGCAACCAATTCATTAGTCGCTAGAGGTTGTCGTTTATTTCTTGATAATTTGCAAAGCTACCCCGCGTCCACCCCAACGCAAATCACTAATCTGCCTAAAAGGAACGCTAATCATTTTCAAAAATTCATCCATTTTAAGTCGCGCCCAATCTTTGTTGTATTTCTCTCGGCCGCGTAGAACCATGGCCACTGTTACCGCGTGGCCTTCCGCCAAAAACTCATCGGCCTTCTTGGCCCTGATTCCTAGATCGTTTTTAGCCGAGCGCGCCGTAATTTGAACCTGTTTCACGCCCTGCTCCTTGCGATTCGCCCGCTGTTCCTTGAGTTTCTTTTCTTGCTGGTAGCGAAACTTGTCAAAACTCATTATTTTCGCGACTGGCGGGTTTACCTGCGAAGAAATCTCAATAAGATCAAGACTTTTTTCGTGGGCAAGCTTCATCGCGGCTTCACGCGACATTACGCCAAGCGCCTCACCAGCTTCATCCAAAACGCGAAGCTCGGGAGCGGTTATTTGTAGGTTAAACTTTGGCTGATTGTTCAACGGTAAAAGGAGTATAGAATACGACCCTAAAATTGTAAAGGTTTTGGGGTTGGGTAATAAAAAACCGCGACTTCTTGGTCGCGGCTAGCATTTACGAGTGAAACTACTCAATCCCTAGGCGCTTCCGAAGTGCCGCGGCTTCCTCGGGTGAAAGCTTTTGTCCCTGCATCTTCCCGCGTTTCAAATTGTTTTCCATCGCAACTTCTGCTCGGCATTCATCGCAAGGCGGGCCAAAATCTCTACTCCCAGGCCCGACACAAATAAGAGATTCGTAATAATCGCGATGCTTCTTCTTGCACCTGTCATCGGCCATCTGGCGGAGTCGGATTCTCCATTCTTCAGGCGTCATCACTAACTCCTTTGTTGAGTGGGGGTCGCCGGATGTTCGCTATTCTTTCGTGCCAGAAAATCTTTTCCCTTGCCAACGCTGGTATTAACTGGAATCCCGCGAGCGCACAATGAGCAATCCGCCTCACTCCAAGCTTCCAGCGGAATATCCATCAATGAGGAGAAAACATAAGGGTTCCCCATTTGTTGCATCGTAACCGTTCCGCGATTAAAAAGAACCGCCAAGCCGACGACAACTCCCTGGTGCCCGCGAACCGCCTCAATTACTTTGCGCGCCGACTGGCCAGTGGTCAAAACATCCTCAACCACTAAAACGTTTTTTTGCGGCAGAAGTTTTTCGTACCCGCGCTGAATTACAAAACCCTTGCCGTCAGAGGTTTTTTCGGCGTACGCGCTCAAAACCTCGATCTGCGTCAGTTGGCTCAAACAGTAGGCGATCCACTGCGAAAGAATCACTCCGCCGATTGCCGGAGCGATCACCACATCAGGACGAAGGTTTTGTTCTACCGCCGAAATAAATCGATGCGCCAGCTTCATGCAAAAAGCCAAAGTTTCATTCGTGTGCGGATAGAGCGCATCCTTGTTGATATAAGTCTTCCCATGCAAACCCGATGTGTAAACAAAATGGCCGTCGGTCATCATCACGCCGTGCTTCTTGACCAAAGCCAGCATCTCGCCGTCGCTTATCATTCGTAACTCCTTTATGTAAATGTGCCATCAAACCGCCTTCACCATAATGAAAAGCCGGTCTGAATGCAAACAAAAACACCCATCAATTAAGGTTGGGTGTTTTTGTTTGGTGGAGATGGAGGGAGTTGAACCCTCGTACAAGAAGAGTTTCGTATCGCGTCTACATGCTTAGTTCTGAAAAATCAGAGCACGTGAACTCCTTGTGTTTTGGTGCCTCGCCTGGAATTCAAAGGCAAAAGCGCCTAGCTCAAAGTATTACACCGGGATCTTTTTATTGAGCGTCAAAAGGCCGATGGATCCAGCGTTACGCGAAAGCGAAGGCCGGAACTCTGCTAACGTTTTGGTTGGCAGTTAAAGATTTGGATTTTTATTTACGAGGCAATCCTCCTCGGCATGCGGCTATACAAAGACCGCTCCTTGGCAAATCCGGTCATCCCCCTAAATCACTTCTTCGGAATGGTTGGGCAATCTTAATTCGTAAAGCGAATTAAGATTTAGCCATAAACCTATTTGTCGCTTCTTAAAGAACGATTAATCTCGCGTTTTGTCTCTTTTTTGCGAATCGCCTCGCGCTTGTCGCCTTTTTTCTTGGGTCGGGCGAGCGCCAATTCCAGCTTCAAAACGCCGTGACTATCATAAACCTTAAGCGGCACTAAAGTCAAATGAGAAGATTTCAACTCGCGAGCGATTTCTAGCAACTCCTTTTTATTAACCAGCAGTTCCCGAGTCCGCTTTTGATCGTATCCATCGGGAGTGTTGGCCGGCTGAAACGGGGGAATGTCGGCGTTTAGAAGCCAAAGTTTCCCGCCGCGAATTTGACCAAAACTACCCGCCAAATTCATGCGGCTGGCTCTGATCGCCTTAACCTCAAAACCCCTAAGAACCATTCCAGTGGTAAGGGTCTGAATAATCTCATAATCAAAACGCGCTCGATTATTTTCGGCTAATGCGGTCATTTATTAACTATAACCCATAACAATCGCCGCTACACCAACAGCCCAAAACCCGCTATAGTGCATTACATGATAAGCGAGGTTAAGAAACTGGTTATTGAAGCGGTTGGTCAGGGCGTGGAGGCTGTGGTTGATATCGCTCCCGAGGCAAAATTTGGCGACTACACCACGCCGATTGCCTTGTCGCTCGCCAAAACACGTGAGCGCCCGCCACTCGAAGTTGCCGAAGAAATCGCGGCTAAAATTCGCTCCCTACCGGGAAGCAATCGCTTCGCCAAAATAGAAGTCGCACCGCCCGGCTTTATTAACTTCTATCTTTCGGATCAAACTCTCCATTTTGCGCTTGCCGAGATCAGCAAATCCGGCGCCAAATGGGGGATGCCAAAAAACAAAGCGCAAGTCACGGTGGTTATTGATTATTCTTCGCCCAACATCGCCAAACCCATGAGCGTGGGGCACCTTCGCTCCACAATTATTGGCGCCGCGCTTTACAACGTTTTTAAATTCTCCGGCTGGAAGACCATCGGCGACAATCATCTGGGGGATTGGGGGCGGCAATTCGGCATTCTTATTTCCGCCTGGAAAGACGCGCAGAAAATAAAAGGTACGAAACAAGAGGCCTCTATTAACGACCTCATGCGACTCTACGTTGATTACAACGCGCTCATGAAAGAGGACGTCAAACGCGAAGAGCGCGCCCGCTTCGAAACCAAAAAACTCCAGGATGGCGACTCGGAAAATACAAAGCTGTGGAAGCGATTCTACAAAATTAGTTTGTCGGAGTTTAAAAAAATCTACTCGCTCCTCGGAGTAAAGTTTGATTACTCCTATGGCGAGAGTCACTACCAAAAAATGCTTCCAGCCATCGTCTCTGACGCCATCCAAAAGAGCGTAGCAATTCGAAGCGAAGGCGCCGTAATCATTCCGGTGCCGGGCAAAGCACCCTTGGTTATTCAAAAGAGCGACGAGGCTTTTCTTTACGGCACTACCGATATCGCAACCGTGAAACAACGGGTAACAAAATGGAAACCCAGCCTAATACTTTATGTAATTGGCAACGAGCAAGCCCTGCATCTGGAGCAAATGTTTTACGCCGTAAAACAATTAGGTCTCGTTTCTCAACAAAAACTGGTCCACGTAAAGTTCGGCCTTATCTTGGGCGAAGATCTAAAAAAGCTCTCTACGCGCGCCGGCAAACACATCGCCTTAGACGAAGTTATCAAGGAGGCAGTCGAACGAGCCAAGAAGATCACCGGCGACAAAAGGCCAGATCTCTCGGCGCGCGAAAATAACAAGATTGCCAAAACCATCGGCATCGCCGCCTTAAAATACAACGACCTTTCACAAAACCGCCAGAGCGACATCGCCTTTCATTGGGACAAGATGCTTAACCTGGAGGGCAACAGCGCGCCCTATATTATGTACACCTACGCGCGACTCAAAAGCGTTCTCCGTAAAGCCGGTCTGTCGCGAAAAGCTAATTTTTCCCTGCTTAATAAAGACAGCGAGCGCGCGCTAATCAAAAAGCTGATTCAATTTCCCGATATCGTCATCGGCGTGATTCAAACCTATTTTCCCCACCAACTTACCGACTATTTATACGAGCTTACCAAGCTGGCGAATTACTTTTATCAAACCGAGCCGATTCTCCAAGCCGATCCGGGACTAAAAAAAGCCCGACTAAAACTAATTTCCGCCACCGCCCAAACCATCAAAACCGGACTTAGTCTTTTGGGAATTAAGGCCTTAGAGCAAATGTAAGCCATTTGACACTATCGCCAAATCAATGCTAGTCTATAAAAGTTAAGTTTTCCGGTCTAAGCAACCAAGCTTAGCCGTTCGCTCTTCAAAAATAGGAGTTTTTAGAATGCGATCAATAATAGAGAAGTGGCTCGACCCATTCAAAGAAATGCCGTGTCCTAGTTGTACCCTCACCATAGACGAAATGCACAGCTACTGTCGGTGGTGCGGGGCCAAAAACCCAAAATTCAACCGCGAGTTGTTCGATCGCGAATGGGGGATGATCCCCGAGGAAGCAATCAAGGAATGTCCCAGCGAGCACGAGGTGGTCAAGCGCGACGCCAAAAAGAAAGGCAAGCCAGTCGAGTATCGCTTCTGCATGATCTGCGGCGAACGCGCCCTTCCCTGAACCCCACCACTCACCGAGACTCAATCGTCTCGGTGATTTTTTTACAAAAACGCCAGAATTCCTGTACTATATAAGACATGCGTTTCGACTTAAATAATAAAACCCTCGCCCAGCTTGAAGAAGAAGTCCTGGAGCTTTGGCGGTCCAAAAAAGTCTTTGAGAGAATCCAAAAAAAGCGCAAGAGCCAAACACCTTTTCGATTTTTTGAAGGTCCGCCGACCGCCAACGGCCGCCCCGGTATTCATCACATCTTGGCCCGCGCCTTCAAAGATGCCGTACTTCGCTACCAAACTATGCGGGGCAAATATGTTTTGCGCCGAGCCGGTTGGGACACTCACGGCTTGCCCGTGGAAATTGAGGTGGAAAAAGAGCTGGGCATCAAAAACAAGCCCGAAATTGAAAAATATGGCATCAGTGAGTTCAATGCCAAAGCCAAAGAGTCAGTTTGGAAGTATAAAACCGAGTGGGAAAAACTAACCGAGCGCGTCGGCTTTTGGCTGGATTTTAATCATCCCTACGTAACCTACGAAACCGACTACATAGAATCAGTCTGGTGGGTGATCGGCGAAGTGGAAAAGCGAGGCCTCTTGGAAAAGGGACATCGCGTAGTACCCTGGTGTCCGCGTTGCGAAACCTCGCTCTCCAGTCACGAACTTGCCCAACCCGGCGCCTATAAAACCACCAAAGATCCCTCGCTTTATGTTAAGTTCCCGCTTGTTGGCGAAAAAAATACCTACCTTCTCGTTTGGACAACAACTCCTTGGACTCTGCCGGGAAACATGGCGGTCGCGGTCAATCCCAATCTCACCTACACAAAATTCAAATCAGGGGACGAATTTTTTTGGGCCTACAAAATGCCGGAGCTCCCTGTCTCGACTAACGAAGGACAAACTCGTCGCGAAGTATCAGCCACCAAAGAAACCAAAAAAGGGCACGAGCTCTTAGGAAAAAAATACGAGCCACTTTTTGCGAACAAAAAAATAACGACACCCCAACTCTATTCGGTTCTCGCGGGAGATTTTGTCTCAACCGAGGACGGCACGGGTCTTGTTCACATAGCCCCAGCCTTCGGTGAAGAAGATCTAAAACTCTGGCGAGCCGCGCATGACGGCAAGCGAACCGAAATCATAACCAATGTGGATGGCGAAGGTCACATGGGCGATGGTCTTCCCGGCGCCGGTCAATTTATCAAAAAAGCCGACGAGGCAATTCTACAAAACCTCACCGAGCGCGGCTTAGTCTACGAATGCACGACTCTCGAACACGAATATCCTTTTTGCTGGAGGTGCTCCACACCGCTCATTTATTTCGCCCGCGATTCTTGGTTTATAAAAATGAGCTCACTCCGCGATGAGTTAGTAAAAGAAAATCAAACCATCAACTGGGTGCCAAGCCATGTTAAAGAAGGTCGCTTCGGGGAGTGGCTTAAAGATGTCAAGGATTGGTCGCTTTCCCGCGAGCGCTATTGGGGAACTCCCTTGCCCGTCTGGGAATGCACCTCGTGCGCCGCGCATCAAGTGGTCGGAAGCGTGGACGACCTAAACAAACTTGGTTCGGCTAAAAATACATTCTATGCAATTCGTCACGGCGAGGCCGACCACATCCTCCAAGGAGTTACCGCCAGTTGGCCGGAAACGAAAAACATCTCTCATCTTACCCCGAGGGGGCGCGAGCAAGTCGCGGACTCCGCCAAAAAACTCTTGTCCAAAAAAATAGATCTGATCGTTTGCTCGCCAATGACCCGCGCCAAAGAAACCGCGGAAATTATTCATCAAGTAACCCACGCCCCCGTCGTTTACGATGAGCGCTTGGTAGATATTAACTGTGGAATTTTTGACGGCCAATCCATAGCTAACTATCGCGCCTTTTTCAAAGACGTGGATAATCGCCTTAACGCCGCCCCGCCCGGCGGAGAATCTCCCGCCCAAGTTCGGGCGCGCATGGCGCAGGCTTTGCAGTCTCTACAAAAAGAACACGCCAGCAAACGCATTTTAATCGTTGGTCACGATGATCCGCTTCGGATGCTCCGCGCGAGTATCAAGCGATTGTCCGAAGCAAAAACCTTAAAGCAAAAAAGCCTTAAGCTCGGCGAAATAATTTCCCTTGGTCGCGCCTATTTTCCATTCAACACCAAAGGCGAGGTTGATCTCCACAAGCCCTTTATCGACGAAATAACTTTGCGCTGTACTGCTTGCAAAAAAGGGGAGATGCGCCGAGTTAAAGAAGTCATGGATGTTTGGCTGGATTCAGGCTGTATGCCATTCGCCGAGTGGCACTATCCTTTTGAAAACCAGGAGCAAATTGAAGCTGGTCAACATTTTCCGGCGGACTACATCGTGGAGGGTATGGATCAAACCCGCGGCTGGTTCTACACCATGCTCGCGGTCTCGGTCCTGCTCGGTCGGGGCGCGCCCTACAAAAACGCCATCTCGTTAGGCTTGGTGTTGGATAAAAACGGCCAGAAAATGTCCAAGTCCAAAGGCAACGCGGTTGACCCCTGGGAGATGATTAAAAAATATGGCGCCGACACTATCCGCTGGTTCTTCTTCTCGGTTGGCGATCCCGGCGAACCAAAAAAATTTAACGAAACCGAACTGGCTACGGTTTACCGCAAAGTTTTTTTAATCGTCTGGAACTCTTTCTTATTTTTGAAAACCTATCAAGCCGGCGAAAAAACCGCTCCCCCGAACAAAGTTTTAGATGTCTGGATTCAGGCGAGGGCATCCGAGACCGAACAAAAGACGCGCCAAGCCATGGATGCGTTTGATCTGCGAGCTGCGGTTTTAGCCATTGAAATCTTTATTGACGATCTTTCCCGCTGGTATATTCGTCGTTCACGGCGAAATCTCTCGGTACCGGTTTTAACCGAAGCTTTATTCACGCTTTCTCGTCTTCTGGCGCCCTTCGCTCCCTTTTTTGCCGAGGCCTTGTTTCAGGGACTCAAAAAAATCGCTTCGGGCAAAAAAGCGGATATTTTAGGAGCCACCTCAATTCATGAAGTTAATTGGCCATCGTCCAGCGTCTACAACCAAAAGATAATCTCTGACATGGCGCGGCTTCGCGCCTACGCGGCGCAAGCCCTGGCCCTGCGCGAAAAAGCTGGCATCAAAGTCCGCCAACCCTTGCGCCGCCTGACTATAAAATCCGCCTCGCCCCTTGACCAAGAGCTACTCGAAATCTTGAAAGACGAAATTAATGTTAAAGAAATAGTCATTAATGAGAACGCCCAGCAGGATCTTGATCTGGACACTCAAATTACCGAGGAGCTAAAACAAGAAGGCGTCTTGCGCGAACTGGTGCGCGCCATCCAACAACTCCGCGCCAAAGCCAATCTAAAAACCAGCGACAAAATTATAGTCTTGCTCAAAGGGGAAGCCATAGATCAAGTTCTTGGACTATACCGCGCGGAAATCCTAAAAACCGTTAACGCGATAGATATTATTAGTCAAAAAAGCGGCACCTGGAAGGCCGTCGCCGATCTTGTGATTGATGGCCAGCAAATTAGTCTAGGGATCAAGAAGGGCTAAGCTTCTAGGCAAGTCAAAAAACAGATTATAATTGATTACATGGAAAAATTGCCACCGCTTCCCGAAATCAAAATCGGTCGCTACGAACACTACAAAGGCAAACCCTATCAAGT
>CAYIWJ010000002.1:26579-54006 GCA_964367145.1 uncultured Candidatus Saccharibacteria bacterium
TCGCCAAGAAAAAGTCCGCCACCCTAGCCAAGGCAATGGAAGTTCACGCCAGAAACGCCACTCTTCGCCGGAACGGCTCGCGGATTGTCTTAATCCGATCATGAATCTACGACTTGCGACCGAATCAAAACCCGTCGATGCGGAGTTTAGCCAATACGTCCAAGAACGCCTAACCGAAATTGGGCATCGCCTTCTGGTGAATAAGGTTGAAAAGGAAGTCCTGGAAAGAGAGCGGGACCAACTGCGGAAAAACTGTTCGCATTCTCATGCAGTGGTTGATGTCGAGCGCAACACCAAGCATTGTCCCGATTGCGGCTGGAGCAACGACTTTTAGAAGTCGCATCTTCCGTCACCGCAACGCCGACCCCACCCCGGGTCGGTTTTTTTATCAAAAAAACATATAAATACACAGTTAAGCACCGGGACCCGCAACAAAAAAATGAGGCAAATGAAAAGCTTCCATCTACAACTCAATGACTACGGGCAACACCATCGGTCGCCTATGAGTTTTGGTAAACAAAAACTGCCCGATCTGATCACGAATCAGCGTCTTTAGGTAGTCGGCATCCATTCGTTGTTCCGGTATGCGTGAGAGCAGTCCTTTAATTTTGCGCCGAACTTCTTCCAGAATTTCCTTGTTTTCTTTTAAGAAGATAAATCCGCGCGAAATAATGTCGGGATTTTTTAACAACCTTCCGGTTGTCTTATTCACCGAGGCGATAATTACCACCATACCCTCCTGCGCCAAAACTCTCCGGTCTCGCAAAACCACCTCCTCCACGTCGCCCACGCCAAGCCCATCCACCATCACATAGAAAGCAGGAATAGTTTCCTTGGTGATGACGAAAGTATCTTTGGTCAATTCCGCCACGTGTCCATTGTCCGGCAAAAAAGTATTTTCTTTGGGCATGCCGGCCAAATGTCCATTTTTACAGTTGGCGGCGCGCTTGAAATAATGACCATGAATCGGCACCAAAAACTTTGGATTCGTAAGTTTGATGACCATGATCAACTCATCCTTGGGAGCGTGTCCGCTGGAGTGAATGTCAATGTCAGAGTTTTGATAAACAATCGCGCCTTGGCGAGCAAGCGTGTCTTTTAGATTTTGTACGCTCCGTTCATTGCCCGGAATCACCGACGACGAAAAGATGATCGTGTCGTGAGGTTTAACCGAGACATGGCGATGATCGCCGTTCGCTATGCGCATCAATCCCGCGTTCTCTTGTCCCTGCGCGCCGGTGGTTAAAATCAAAACTTTATTATCCCGATGTTTATGCACCTCTTCCACTGGAATCAGATGCCCTTTTTTGGCCTTGATATAGCCCAAGTTTTGGGCGATGTTGATGTTTTCTTTCATCGATCTTCCATTGATCGCCACCACGCGGCCAAGCCGTTCGGCGATGGCAATAATCTCCGAGATGCGTGAAATCATGGATGAGAAAGTGGCCAGAATAATCCGTCCCTCGGCCACCTCAAATAATTTTTGCAGATTCATCTCCACGGTTTTTTCTGACATCGAAAAACCCTCCTTGTCGGCGTTGGTGCTGTCAACAAACAGAGTGTGAACCCCTTGGCGACTCAAGGCTTCTAGGTGATCCAATCCCTGGGGCTTGCCGTTCTCGTCATAATCAATACGGAAGTCGGCGTAGTGCACCATGTTGCCGACGGGAGTTTCCAGCGAAACACCAATCGTATCCGGAATGGTGTGCGCCATTTCAAAAAAGTTGGCGGTAAAGTGTTTGGAGATCGGCACTCGGTCGCCGTGCTTCACGATCTGAAAACGCAGTTTTGGCGCGTTACGAAATTCGTCTTGTCTGCGCTCCACCATCGCCTTGGTCAAGTCGGTGGTGTAGATAATCGGATTACCCAGTTTTTCAATTAGGTAGGGAATCGCCCCCACGTGATCAAAATGCGCGTGCGATAAAATCAACCCGCGGATATTCTGTTTCTTTGACTCCAAGTAGCTAACGTTGGGAATAATAAAATCAACCCCCGGAGTTTCCTCCTCGGGAAATTGAATCCCCGCGTCAATCAACACGATTTCATCCTGGTACTCAAAAAACATCATGTTGCGACCGACTTCTTCTAAGCCACCGACCGGAACAAAGCGCAAGGCATCGGCCGCTCCGGTTGGTTTATGTCCCCCCCGATGGGAGCTGTTGGGACTAGAATGTTCTTTTCGAATCATAGATCTATATTTTTATTATTAGTTGATAATGAGATTAAACTGCGCGAGGCGAAAAAAGAAAAATGAATCGTTCCACGCAAAGCGCCATAGTGAAGCGGGGTCTGTCGGATAAATCATCATCCGGAGTGGGCGAGGAGGGATTTGAACCCTCACAGCCTTGCGGCCATAGGCTCCTGAAGCCTACGTGTCTGCCATTTCACCACTCGCCCGAATAAAACGGACGCGCTTCACTGGGGCGCATTGCGCGTAACAGGGCTAGCTTTCCTTTCGTCGCTCGACCGTCAGCGAAAGCGAACTCTAGCCCACGCGAACCCTGTCTTTTTCCGCCCTCACGCAAGGCGCCCATTGAGCGCTTTATGTGAGGGAAGAAGTTTAGACTAGCGCAAAACCCTGGCAGTTTTCAAAAACCAATGAGCTACATCGCGAAATCGCTCGGAAGGCGTGGCGATGAATTGTGTCGTAAACCCACCAAGGTCTTTCTGGTGAATATAAAGATAACTTGGTGAAAAAAGAAACACTGCCGGATAATCATTATGTATAGAAGCTTGCAACCGAGTCAGGGTATTTAGTCGGGAAGTCCGATCAAAATCTTTCCGCACCGATTCCAGCATTGCATCAACTCCGCGATTTTCATAAAGCGACAGATTCAATCCAGGAAAGAAACGCTCCGAAGAGTGCCAAAAGGAAAAAACATCCGGAGTGTTTTTTAAGATATTTCCAAAAAGAATCATTTGATAATCTCGCTCCTTAAGCGAGTGGGCGTTAATCTCCGCTGGCGACAGCAGTTGAATGTTCAATCGGATACCGACGCGCTGATAAGCATCGCGTAAAATTACCGCCACGTCTTTTAAGAAAGAAATATCGGGAACTACCAAATCAAAAGAAAGTTGAACCTCCCCGCCGCCAATTGTTTTCGCCCGAACGCCGTCAGTTTTTAACTTCCACCCCGCCACGTCCAAAATTTTCGCCACCCCCTCGGGATCATACCGATCAATATTGGCGAAGGTTGAAACATAACCCTCAATTCCGGGATGAAGTGGGCCGTACATTAATAGTCCGTTGTCCCGTAGAACATTGCCTAAAACGGTCTCGCGATCAGCGGCGCGGGCCAGCGCTGTTCTCACGGCGATATCTTTGAGCCCCAAATGCGCATTCTGATTAAGGAAGATGGCATAATATCGGGGCATCGGAACCACAGTCGTGGCGTGACTGATTTTTACCTTATCCAGCGCGCGATAATCCAGTCCTCCTAAGCCGTCAATCTCTCGCCGATTAAAGGCGTTGAGCGCGTTCTCGTAAGAATCAAAAAATTTAACCGCCAGATTTTTTATCAAAACCTCACCCTCGGGATAATTGGGATTGGCTTCAGTAAAATAGTCGGTAATAAATCCATCCTTTCGTTTGATGAAGTTTCGGAAACGATACGGCCCACTGCCGACCGGCTCCAAGTTGTAGCTTGAAAGCCGCAAATTAGCGGGAGGGATGGTGCCAAAAATATGACGCGGCACCACGTGAAGGTTTTGAAGGCTCGTCTCAAAAAAAGCGTAGGCAGTTCGCAGTGAAAATCGCACTTCGCGTTCACTCAAGCGCTCCACGGTAACACCTTGCCACAGGGGCGTAAGCGGCGAGCGCGACTCCGAATCATTTATCGTGTCAATTGTAAAAACCACGTCATCGCTCGTTAACGGCTCATCGTCGCTCCAGCGCAAATCAGGCTTCAAAAAAACATTCCAGGTCTTGTGATCCTCGCTTTCTTTGATTGATTCCGTTAAACGGGAAAGCGGACTAAAAAACACCTCAATCAGATCGCGGTCGGGATCGTTCGAGGCGGCGAGTATGGGATTAATGGCAATCGGCTGACCAATTAATCCCTCAATGTAAGTTCCGCCGGCAACTGGAGCGACTACGGTTTGGCTGTAAAAAAGGTGCGTCCCGCCAAAAATCGCCGAAACCCCAAACACGGCGAGCGACCCAATAAAGAGCCGCGCCTCGGTTAATGTCAGGTGTTTAAAAAGAATGCGAAGTCTAGAAAACAAGGTTGAGTAAAGCTAATCCCGCGAAAACGGCGACAAATATGATTGTCGCGCCAAAGATGAATCTTTCCAATCCGCGGCGTTGTTGATAAAAACCGCCATCGCCACCACCCCCGCCAAAAATTCCAGAAACTCCAGCCTCCCGCTCTTGGAGCAAGACCAGAACAATCAGAATCAAAGCAACGACGATTTGGGCGATCTCGAGAGCAACCATAAAAATAAAAGTTAAAGTTTTAGCTAAGGCTCTTTTTTCCCGACGATCCGATAATAACAGTCACCACGCTAATTATCAGTGTCGCGTAAAGTAGCGAATCCAGTCCAGTAATAGTAATCGCCGCCGAATAAAAGTCAAGAGCATAGAGTAGAAAGGCGTTAATTACCACGGTAAAGAGTCCGAGCGTCAGCAAGATGATCGGCGAAAAAATCACCTTCAAAATCGGGCGAATAACCGCGTGGCTTAAGGTTAGCAGAATTGCAATCAAGGCCACGTCAAACGGTTGGTGAGAAATCTGGAACCTCGGCAAAAAATAAGCGGCCGCGATTATACCGACCAAATGCGCCAGAAATGAAATAAAAAACTTAGAAAAAATTCGCATAAACCAACGCTTTAATAGTATCACAAATCACCCAATTAGTTGACAGTGGCTACTATAAACTGGCATTCTCTGGCTAACGCTTCTGGCGAAAACGATCATGGTCATGTTACCTTTCGGTAACTATTCTGAGTCTGTTCCTCGCCAGAAGCACTTTTAAAATTCCAGCGGCTGAACGAAAACGAGTATGTTTCTCAAAAACGATCGGGTCAATGTTCGGCTCCTTAATCTAGGAGAGAAGACGAAGGCGGACATGTTGTTCTCACAACTTTTGAAGTTCTGTTTTCTCTCCGCCCCCGACTAACCTCGGGGGTTTTTTTATCCACGACCCGCCAAGACTCTTATTTTGCGCCACATCCGTCAAAGTGGCGAACTGGAAGCTCTCGGGGCTTCAACCCCATCCCAAACAAGGACTCTTGTATTTTGAGACCCGTCCGCCGAAGAGGCGGAAGCTATCGGAGCTTTAATCCCATAACCAGCAAGGATTTCTGTTTCGCGGGAAGCTCTGTTCCAACCACATAACCAGCGAGGACTGATTTTTCCCCACAGCCATCGCGGAGACTAGCGTCATTTTCTGCGAATGAATAGAGTTTTTGTCGGGTACCCCGAGCTCAAGCGAATAGGGTGACAAAAACTCTTTATGAATGAGCTGGAAAATAGCTAGTCGGAGTGGGCTGTGGGGAAAAAGCAGTCCGAGCATTACTTTACCTATATTCCCAAACCCTTTACCCTAAATCTATATGAAACCGCGTGTCGTTCTGGCGATTTTAGACGGCTGGGGTATTGGCAAAAAAAATGCCACCAATCCTCTCCACACCTACCCGCCCCAGGCTATTAACGAACTTAAAAGCAACTACAGCATCGGTTCTCTCCAATCTTCCGGTATTGCGGTTGGTCTTCCTTGGGGTGAAGAGGGTAACAGCGAAGTTGGTCATTTAACGATCGGCGCCGGAAAAATTATTTATCAGCATTATCCGCGGATCACGCTTGCCGTTCGTTCCGGAGCTTTCGCCAAAAATAAAATTTTAGAAGCCGCCCTTGCTCACGCCAAAAAAAATAATTCCGGACTGAATCTTATAGGAACCCTAAGCAAGGGCAATGTTCACGCCTCCATGGAACATCTAGAAGCGCTCCTGAATTCCGCCAAGCGCGCCGGCTTAACCGATGTCAAACTACATCTTTTTGCCGACGGCAAAGACAGTCCACCAAGATCGCTTTTAGAACTACTAGCCCAAGTTGAGTCTATGATCAAGTCAATTGGCGTCGGACGCGTGGCGAGTGTCATCGGGCGCTATTTTGCCCTTGATCGCGACGAGCACTGGAATTTAACCGAGATCGCCTACCGAACTCTGGTAGGCCAAGGTCCAATCACAAATGATCTGGCGGGCGAGGTGGCTAAAAATTACGCCAAAGGGTTTGGCGATGAATTTTTTGAGCCTCGTCTTATTGAGCCAAATCCCGCAGGAATCAAAAGCAACGATAGCGCCATCTTTTTTGATTTTCGCGAAGATAGCATTCGGCAACTGGCGGCAAGTTTTCTCCAAAAAGACTTCAATCATTTTGCGCGCCAAGATCTCCAGAACATTTTCTATGCCACCATGACTCACTATTCCGACAATTTTGACTTTCCCGTCGTCTCCCCGCCGGAAGTTATTACCGAGCCTTTGGGAAAAATTTTGGCAGACGCCGGTTTGACTCAAATGCGCGTTGCCGAAACTCAAAAATACGCGCACGTTACCTATTTTTTTAACGGCTATCGCGACGCACCCTACGAAAACGAGTACCGCGTCTTGGTGCCGTCGCAAAATATCGCGCGCCCGGATGAACAGCCGGCAATGATGGCCAAAGAAATCGCCACCCGAGTTATCGAGGCCATCACCGGTGGGGGATTTGACTTTGTTCTGGCTAATTTTGCCAACGCCGATGTCATCGCTCATACCGGCAATTACGAAGCCGCCATGGAAACCATTAAAGTTCTGGATCAGGAAATTGCGCGCATTGCCAAAACTTGCCTAGAACAAAACGCAGTTTTAATGATTACCTCCGATCACGGCAATATTGAAGTTATGCTCGACGCCCGCACCGGCCAGCCGGAAACCAAGCACGATGCCAACCTGGTTCCTTTTTATCTCATCGGTCGCGGCTACGAAAAAAGAAAAACCTCAATCGAAGTTGAGCGGCTAGAACAAGAGGCGATGGGTCTCTTGGCCGATGTCGCGCCGACGATTTTAGAAGTTCTGGGCGTGGAAAAACCAAAAGAAATGAGTGGCCAAAGCCTACTCCGCAACTTGCGCTAAAATGATCTATCATCTTCAGGGTAAATTATGCGCCAAAAAAAGTTCTTTCGTCGCCATTGATACCGGCGGTATTTGGTACAAAGTTTTTGTTTCACCCCGAACCATAACCGCGCTCGCCGATCGCGCCGAAATTGCTCTATATATTGAAACTCATTGGCGCAAGGACAACGGCCCCGAACTCTATGGCTTTGAAACCGAGCGCGAGCTAGAACTTTTTCAAAAACTTGTGAGTGTTAGCGGCGTTGGCCCCAAATCTGCGCTTGGCATCTTGAGTATCGCGAGTGTGGATCAAGCCATCTCTGCCATCAACGAGGGCAAAACCGATCTTCTAACCCGAGCCTCGGGTATTGGCAAAAAAACCGCCGAACGAATCGTTTTGGAGCTCAAGGGCAAACTCGCCATCGTATCTTCTCCGCAAGCGCTTAATCTTATGGAGTCCGATTTGGAACTTGAAGATACTCTTATGAGTCTGGGCTACACGCGCGCTCAAGCCAAAACTGCCATTGAGAAAATTGACCCCAAACTAACCAGTTTCAAAGATCGCCTCAAAGCCGCTCTGAAAAAAAACAACTAGACATGAAATCTCTCTACCATCTTTTCCTTGCTTGGCTTGGTTCGGTTATCTATCGCCATCCGTCAAAAAAAATCATCCTGATTGGGATTACCGGAACCAAGGGCAAGTCCTCAAGCATTGAAATTCTTAACGCTATTTTAGAAGCGGCCGGCAAAAAGACCGCCCTCCTCTCATCTATTCGAGTTAAAGTCGGAGAAGTTTCCGAAAAAAATCGCACCGATACCACCATGCCCGGCCGATTTTATATTCAAAAATTTCTGCGGCGCGCCGTTCAAAACAAATGCACTCACGCCATTTTGGAAGTAACCTCGCAAGGAGTTCTTCAATCTCGGCATCGTTTTCTTGATTTTAATGTCGCCGCGTTTTTAAATCTTCACCCCGAACACGTGGAAGCTCACGGCTCCTTTGAATCCTATCGCGCGGCTAAAGTTGGATTTTTTCGCGCCGTGGCGCAAACCCGTTCGGCCAAACAAAAAATTTTTGTCGTGAATGGGGTTGACGACGCCAGTAGTTTTTTTATCGCCGCGGTTGGTCAATCAGGAAAAATAGTCCAGTTCACGGTCGCCGATTTCATTGCGCGAATTCTTAAAGGCGACAAAAGTTTTTTGGGTGATTGGTTTCAAAACGAATTCAATCTGGAAGACGCCGCCTTTGCCGCGATACTCGCCGAAGCATTGGGAATCCAGTCTAGCTTCATCGTTCGCGCCTTAAGTTATTTTCCGGGTATTCCGGGGCGTATGGAGTGGGTTCAAAAAACCCCTTTTGGTTTGGTGGTGGACTACGCTCACACCCCGGATTCTTTGCGTGCCGTTTATAAAACCCTGCGTGAGCAATTTAAAAAATCTTCAGAAGCCGAACCAGATAATAAAACTCCAGATTCCTTGCCACCCTTCCCAATTTCCTCCCCTAGACTCATCTGCGTTCTTGGCTCCGCCGGCGGCGGGCGTGACACTTGGAAGCGTCCCGAGTTTGGCCGCATTGCCGCGGAATATTGCGATGAGATTATCATCACCGATGAAGATCCCTATAACGAAGATCCAGAAAAAATTATGGACGAAATAGAATCCGGAATCTCCCTCAATCCCAAACCGTCAACCCTCAACCCCAATTTTGTTCTTAAGCGCTCTGTTAATCGCCAAAAAGCGATTGAGATTGCCATCAAAGATGCCACCATTGGGGATGTTATTGTTATTACCGGCAAGGGGAGCGAGGAATGGCTTCATCAGGCTCATGGCAAGAAACTCCCTTGGAGCGATCGCAGAACTGCCGAAGAAGCCTTAAAAAACGAGGAAAAATAAGGGATTTTCTTGTCCTATTGACAAAATAGGACTTTATAATGTATAATAGCGACATCGCTAGTGGGAGTGTTTCCCAAGAGCGAATCAACGGAAGAGTACCTCGACAACCAAAAATCGTAGACCAAGAAAGGAAGCGAGAAATGAAGTTGTTCGGAATGAAACTCATGACGCTCAATGAACTGCCCCTGGTTCTGCTCTGGATCGGCGTGATCGCCGGACTCGTGGGCAAAAACAGCAACGGTTCGGTGAGCCTCGCGGGGTACTCGATCTGCACCCTGTGCTTCGCGGGATTCTGCTTCTTCATCGCGAGAATGGTCTCCAATCGTCGAATCCGGAAGGGCGAGATCACCAAGTCCTCCCTTGAGGACGCCTCGCGGACCAGCGAAGCCGGCTACCTGGCGCTCACCACTACCCAGCCGAGTCGCTCGCAACCCATCAGGAACCTGCGCCTGCGTCCCCGAATCGGCAGTCTGGTTCGCTTTCGGATCTGCGGCGGCGAAGCCAAGGGCGTCGTCGCCGACATGACCGGCCAAGGACGCTTCGGCCGCGCCATGATCAGCAACTTCTCCTCTCGCGGAGCTAATCGCATCGTTCGTCGCATTCGCGACCTCTCGCTCGTCTCGTTCAACTGAACGCGGCGCTCCCGCCCCCGACTAACCTCGGGGGCATTTTTTTTTATTCCCCTCTCAAAACTGTTATAATTATCTAAACCCTTAATCATCCCACCTTCAACCGCCTATATGAAACTCATCTTCCACGGCGCCGCCAAACAAGTTACCGGCTCCAATTATCTTCTAGAAGTCGCTGGCGAAAAGTTTTTGATTGACTGCGGCTTGCATCAAGGCGGCAATTTTTGCGAGCGCCATAATTGGGACCCCTTTCCTTATCGCCCCAGTGAAATCAAGGCGGTTTTTGTAACTCACTCCCATGTTGATCACATCGGCCGTCTGCCCAAGTTGGCGCGCGAAGGTTTTCGCGGGCCGATCTATTCCACTCTGCCGACCCGCGATGCCGCCGAACTACTACTCTTGGATTCGGATCATATTTTGGCGCAAGACGCCGAAAAATTTAAACAACCGGTACTTTTTACCAAAGACGACGTAGCCAAAGTTATGAAGCAATGGCACGGCGTGGAATATCACGCGCCGATTATTATAGGCAGTGGTAGTGATAAAGTAATCGCCACCTTCGGCAACGCCGGCCACATCCTCGGCTCCAGTTTTTTGACCCTCGAAGCCGAGGGCAAAAAAATAATTTTTTCCGGCGATCTCGGTAACTCCCCGTCGCCAATAATCGGCGCGCGCGAAGTAGCGCCCACAGACGCTGATTACGCCATCATGGAGTCAACCTACGGCGATCGGATTCATGAGAGCATGGAAGAAAGGAAGGGATTATTAGAAGATCGCATCGAAGAAACCGCCAAAAGAAAAGGAGTCTTGATGATTCCCGCTTTTGCGATGGAGCGAACCCAGGAATTACTCTTTGAACTCCACGATCTGGTTCGCGAGGGTCGCGTCCCGCCACTTCCGGTTTTTGTGGACAGTCCGCTCGCCATCAAGCTGACCGAGATCTACAAAAAGTATGCTCGCTATTTTGATCAAGCGACGCAAAAACTGATTCGCGAAAAAGGTTCTATTTTTGACTTTCCTGGTTTGCAATTTACTCTTACCACCGAAGAATCAAAACACATCAACGACGTTCCGGCGCCAAAAATTATCATCGCCGGTTCGGGAATGTCTCACGGCGGACGAATTATGCATCACGAGCGCCGCTATCTCTCCGGATTCGAAAATACTTTACTCATAGTCGGCTATCAAGCCGTTGGTTCCTTGGGGCGACAAATCTTGGACGGCGTCAAAACGGTGCGAATGTTTGGCGAACAGATTCCGGTGCGTTGTCATATTGAGGTTATGCGCGGTTACTCCGCCCACGCCGATCAGCCACAGTTATTGCAGTGGCTTCGCCCGATGCGGACCCGCCTCAAGATGGTTTTTCTGACTCATGGCGAAGAAGAGGGGGCTAAAGTTCTGGCATCAAAAATCAGCGACGAACTGGCGATTCACAGCCGCATTCCTTCGCCGGGCGAATCCTTTGAGCTATAATAAGACTATGGAAAAACCTAAAACTGGGCGGATGTGTTTAAAGGCTAAAATTGGCGTCTCGGGAGCCGCCGAGAGCGGACATTGCGCCATTGATGCCGCGGAAAAAGCCGAACAAGTTGGCCGAGAGATCGCGAAAATCGGCAGTGTGCTTGTTACCGGTGCCACGACCGGTATGCCTTACTGGGCGGCCAAAGGCGCCAAAGAAGAGGGCGGTATGGTGATTGGACTTTCACCCGCGGCTTCCAAAATTGCCCATGTTAAAACTTATCACCTCCCGCTCGACTATCACGACTTGGTAATTTACACCGGTTTTGATTATTCCGGACGAAACCTGCTCCTAACACGGTCGGTGGACGCGGTCATCGTCATCTGCGGTCGCATCGGAACCCTTAATGAATTCACCATCGCCTTTGAAGACAAAAAACCCATCGGCATTTTAGAAGGCACCGGCGGCGCCGCGGACATGATTAAAGAAATTATCAGAAAATCGCATCGCGGACCCGGAAACGTTATTTTCTCCAGCGATCCAAAAGAATTGGTCAGAAAAATAGCCGCGGTGATTGATTGTGAATAAAGTAAAAAAATATGCCGACTAAAAAAGTAATCAAGAAAAAACCACCAAGCAAAACCAAACTTAAAAAAGCGCCGCCTAAACCAAGGGCCAAAAAAGCGTCGACCGTTCCCAAGTCAATCGGTCGCGTTACTCACTTTTACGGCCACATCAAAGTGGCGATCATAGTTTTCAAGCAACCAATAAAAAAAGGGGCGGTGGTGATTTTCTCCGGAGCTACCACTAATTTTACCCAAACCCTTAATTCCATGCAGTTGGACCATCAACCGATCGAAGTCGCGCCCAAAGGCCAAGAAATTGGCGTCAAGGTTGGGAAACGCGTTCGGGAAGGCGATGAGCTTTACGCTGTCGAAGAATGAGCTGGCTTAAAAAAATATACGAGCGCGAACTGCTCCCAATTGGTCTCCTCATGGGCACCATCATTGGGGCTGGCTTTTTTTCCCTGCCTTATGTTTTTTCGCAGTCGGGCGCCGCGCTTGGATTTTTTTATTTGCTTTTAGGAACAGTTTCTTATCTTGTTGTTCACCTGATGTACGCCGACGTCATCGTGGGAACTCCAACCACACATCGCTTCCCGGGTTATGCCAATGTGTATTTGGGGAAGGGTGGCCGCGCGCTGGCCATTCTGGCGAGTATTTTTGGTTCCTTGCTCGCGATGACGATTTATCTAGTTCTCTCGGCCAGCTTCGGAAAGTTGATCACCCCAATTGCCGGCGGCGGCGGGGAGGTAGCAATTTTTTGGTTGCTTGGTTCACTCACTCTTTTTCTTCGGCTTAAGGGCTTGACCGCGGTTGAGACGATTATCACCGGCGGCATTATTGCAATCATCGGGGTAATTTCTTGGCTGGGAATCGGCAACGCTCATCTGCCTTCACTTTCCGAATCCAGCCTTAAGACAATCGGCCTACCTCTGTCGCCGGCCATTTTCTCTCTTGGTGGTCTCTCGGCAATATATCTCATCACCGAGTATGTTCGCCAACGCGGCGGATCTTGGCAAAAACCACTCAAGCGCGTCATTACTCTCGGAACCTTAATTCCCGCCGTCCTCTACGCGTTTTTTATTTTAGGTATCATTGGTCTTTCGAAAGAAGTGAGTCCCGATGCGGTTTCTGGACTCATAAGCCAGCTCCACCCGCTTCTTTTGACCTCGGTCGGCATCTTGGGATTGCTGACCCTCTGGAGCTCTTACGTCTCGGTGGGTTTTAATTTGCGCGATATTCTCGGGGTGGATTTTAATCTTCCGGAATGGTTACGAGATTTGATTGTCGTCGGCATTCCTTTTGGAATCTATCTCGCCGGCTTTCATGACTTCTTAACTTTAGTCTCTTTCGCTGGTGGGTTTTTATTGGCGCTAGAAGGTATTCTTGCGGTTTGGATGTGGCGCCGTTTCCGCGCCCGAGGGGGCGTTTCAACTCTCTTACCTCGCTTGGAGCCGGTCGTCGTCGGTGTCGTCATAGCTACTTTCGTCGCCGCCTTTGCCCATGAACTTTTCAGTTAGAAACTGGCGCGTCAATTTTAATTGGATTATTCCGTGCCTTATCGCTCTCGTCATACCGCTCGGCGCCAGAATTTTTATTCACTCTTACGCGCCTGGCTTTGATGAATACGAGAGTCTCTTTTTGTACGCCAGCGACCCCATTCTTATCTTTTTGCTGGTGTCTGTGTCGTGGTCGTTAATTAAAAAAACACCCACGCAAAAACCACTTATTTTCCTCTTGTTTTTTTTGGGCTTTGCCTTGATATCGGCGCTATCGGCCCCCCTTTTCGGTTTCGCGCTCTACAAACTGGCAAGACTGCTTCTCCTTGGCGGGTATTGTTTGGCGGTGGCGATAATAACAGCGACAGAAAAAAGAATCTTTGAAAGAGTTCTTATCGGGGTGATTGCGTTTGGCATCTTTGAGTCAATCATCGGATTATTGCAATTCGCCCGCCGCGAATCACTCGGTCTTGGTTTATTGGGCGAATCATTTCTCAATCCGATAGCAAGCGGGGTCAGCAAGGTCGCGGTTTCCGGCGCCAAAGTCTTGCGGGCTTACGGAACCTTTCCGCATCCCAACGTACTGTCAGCCTTCCTGTTAGTGTCCCTCTTTGCCGTTTTTTATTTTTGGCTTCGGCGCCCGTCGCCACGTGCCGTCTTTTCCTCTTGGCGGATAATGTGGAGCGATCTTATTCTCGCCCTGCCGATGTTTATAATCGCGCTCGGTCTCGCGTTAACCTTTTCGCGAACCGCCTGGGCGATCACAATTTTTATCTCGCTTGCGCTCATAATTTGGGGAATTGCCTCGCGAATTTATCTTCGCCAAGCGGTGCGCCTTGGTATTTTGCTTCTCGCTATCGCGAGTCTGTTTTATGTCGGACTCGGTTCACTTCTTATACCACGAGCTTCTCTAAATCGCGTTGAGCAGTCGGTAGAATTGCGAAGCGCTTACAACCGGCTGGGAATCTCCCTAATCAAAAAAAATCCGATGGGGGTCGGTCTTGGCAACCAAGTCTTCTATGCCGTCAAAGCGGGGGAGTATAAAAAACTTGGGCTTAACCAAGTTTGGCAATGGCAACCGATTCATAATCTCTATCTGCTAATGGCATCCGAAATCGGGCTTGGTGGCTTAATCTCATTTCTGCTATTTATCGGGAGTCTTTTTTGCAAATCTAAAAATAGCGAAGCTGGGATTCTGGCCATGGCGACCGCGCGCGCCATTCTGGCGAGTCTTCTTCTCTTCGGCCTGTTTGATCATTTTTCATGGACGCTTTGGCAGGGTCAGCTAATGCTTTGGTTTGCGATTGGTTTGAATTATGGGTTATTCTCCAAGCACCAGCCATCTCTAGAAGGGTTGAAAGAAAGCTGAAAGCGTTAAAAAGAAAAGATTACATTGAAAAGATGGTTCTTGAGGGTTATATTAGAACTCTATAAATAGTCGCCCTCTTAGTTCAACGGATAGAATACTTCCCTCCGAAGGAAGTGATTGAGGTTCAATTCCTCAAGAGGGCACCGATGAGGAATTGAACGAGGGATGGGTCGGAAGGGACGTCGCCGGGTCCCTTCCGTTGAGGAAGATATTAGAAACCGTGGGTTTCTAAAGAGGCGCAAAGCAACGACGTGAAATTCCTCAAGAGGGCGCCAACATCACCCGGATTGATTTAATGAACGAATCGTTATAAATTTATCTTCGTTGTAGCGCGGGTATAGTACAGTGGCAGTACGCGACCTTGCCAAGGTCAAGACACGGGTCCGATTCCCGTTACCCGCTCACGAAAAACAAGTCTGTCTGACCACAAAGGTGGGTAGGCTTATTTTTCGTGACAAGTGAATAGGGAATCGGACCGTAGGCCGAAATCACGAAGTGATAAGGTCTCGACTAACAGGAGAGGCGATTCCCGTTACCCGCTCCAAGATTAAATCCCTTTCCACCAAACGACTTGGCTTTTTGAAGCAGTTTGTGTTAAACAGGTGGTGGCAAGGGTTGTAAAACCCGGCCACCCGGGAAGTCTCGGGTGGTTGCCCGGAGGTTGTTTAAAATATCTGGCAAGACCGAACCGAAACGCGCGAAACTTGAGGCAGTAGTCTCCAGTTCAGCGAGTACTGCAAACTCGCAACGCTCGCGGAGAGGCTCACGTCTCCGCGCCGAGTAATCGGCTCACGTTCGCGATTATTGTCGCGGACAGCGTGCGACCAAAAGTCGCATGCCGAAGTGAATCCACTTCCTTCTCCCTTACGGACGCGAGGCATGATCCGGGAGAAATTAGCTTTACTTCGCGCGTCAAGGTTTAGTTGCGAATTACTAGGTATCAACCCCCGGGCGGCTAATTTTTCAGGAAGGAGTCAATCGTGCACCTTGAAAAACTACTTGAGATGATGCTTCTTGGTCTTCCCGCCGAACCAAAATTTCGTCGCTTCACAAAACACGACGTCAATTCTGTAAGCGGCCGGAGCAAGTTCCGCCACCTTGGCGCGCCAAATGACGCCATGAAAATGCTTCAACAGAGATTCTGTAAGTGGTTTCTCCGTTCTGCGGATTACGCGGCCAAGCAGAGGGCTTGGTTAACCCACGCCACCGCTTGCCGGTCTGGAAACAGGACGCTTTATAACGTTCTGCCGCACCGAAATAACCGCTTCTTCTATCTTCTGGACTTCCACGACGCCTTCGGTAGCGTCAACCCAAAACGGCTCGTCGCCGTGCTCGTGGAAATGGAACCCGATCTGGCGGGAGAGGCCGAAGAACTTCAGGCTTTTCTGGAAAACAATTTTTTTGCCGGCAAAAACGGCTTGGTTCAGGGCGGTAACGCCTCGGGCGACCTCTTCAATCTTTATGTCGGCTGTCTTGTTGACCGACTACTCAAAGATATTCTTGCCGATAATGCCATCACCTACACTCGTTATCTGGACGACCTCACCTTTTCTTCGCCACGTCACATCACGCGCGAGGCCAGGCGAAAGATTAGGGCGGTTGCGATGCAAGCTGGATTTTCTTTTAGCTGGAGGAAGTGCGAATATCTTGATTTGCGGAAGAGGCAGACGGTTATGATTACCGGCGTTGGTCTGGAGTACGGCGGGCGGATCTTTGTCCCGCGGCGTTTCTTCCGAAAGGCCAAAGCCATCTTTCACGCCGCCGCAAAGTCGGGATCGGAAATACCCCTGTGTGTAGTTGAGGGCTTCGCCTCGCCAATCTACGACTCCATTCCCGTTGACCAAAAACGCAATCGTTTAGAGACCAAACTGTTGACACAATATCTCAAAGCCAAAGAGGCGGCCTACAGGCGCCGATAAGATACCCTTCCAAACCCCGCATCAGGCGGGGTTTTTATTTTTTCTTAGCAGTCCGATTCAAACACAGCCCCCCATAAACTTATTGCGGTTTGCTATAAAAACCCCGTAAAACCAGCTATTTTTTGCACTTTCTATTTACTCGGTGGGCAAAATCTGCTAGCATGTAGCTTCGGTACTTTGGAAACCAAAACAGTAATCCCGATCCGGGGAAGACTGATCTGGGTAACCAAAGACCGCTCGGATCGTTTCCCTATGTTAGAAGGCGAAGAGAATTTAATACAACAAGCAAAAGAAGGAGACGCGACTTGTTTTGGTCGGCTTTATGACCACTACATGAGCAGAATCTATCGGTTTATCGTGCTGAAGGTTGCCACCAAAGCCGAAGCCGAGGATCTTGCCCATGAAGTATTCACCAAGGCCTGGCGGAACATGCCGCGCTATACCTTTCAAGGGTTTCCTTTTTCCAGTTGGTTGTATCAGATTGCTCGCCACCAGGTGATTGATTATTATCGAGTTAAAAAAGAGCATCAAAGTCTGGAGAACGCCAACGAAGAAGCCTTAAGCGTTGCGGCGACCCTAGACCAAGACACCGATTTAGCCCTAAGTGTTGGGCGAGTTAAACTAGCCATCAAGAAACTCAACTCCGACCAGCAAGATGTAATCCTAATGCGCTTCGTTGATGATCTTTCTCACCGCGAAATCGCCAAAGCCATGAAAAAAAGCGAAGGCGCCGTAAGGCTGATTCAGCATCGCGCCATTCACGAACTAAAAAAAATCTTGCAAGCCTAACGAATAACTATGAATATGGAAGAAAAAATTATTAAATCACTGAACTCCTGTCGGGAGACTATCAATCCCGATCCGGCTTTTGTTGAACAATCAAAATCTCGATTATTTAGCACCACTCAAATCAAGCCTGGGTTTTTTGGCGAGTGGCGCCAAGCAATTTGGGAGCATTTTAAATTCACTGGCGCGCTAACCGCCGCCGGCTTTGTGGTGGTTGCGATTGCGGTAACGGCCGTCAGCTTCCGTGGTTCGGAAAATACGCAGGCCACAACCGCTGTTGCCAAAAATCTCTTTCTTGAATCCCAATCGGTTGATTTTCAGATTCGCTTGGACGAGGCAAGTTACTTTAGCGAATCCGCCGAAAAAGTAGCCGCGGTTTTAGATCACGTCTCCGAAGATCCGGCGGCAAAAAACGATGACCAGACAAAAATAAACAACTAAGTCACCTATGACAAAGACTCAATTTTTTCAAAAATTTATAGCTCTCGTTGCCATCATCGGACTTCTTGGTCCATCACTCGTCTCCGCTCAATCAGAGGCGGTTCGTTCCGCGCGTGAAGAATTGGTAAAAAGCGCCGAAAAATTGGATGAACTCAACTCTAGCGAAACCATACTAACGCCGGCAGAGGCCGCCGAGCAGGAATTTCGCGCTAATCAAACCGCCGTCTCCGGTGTCTTAAGCTTAACCCAAGCCGAAATCAGCGATCTTCGCAATGGATTAAACGATCTTAAAAACGTAGAAGCCGAATTCGCCTTGTTGAGAATTACTTTTTTGCAGACCCTCAACGACTACGATGAGTATTTGGCGCAAGTTGAAAAAGATCTAGAAAATGCCTTAACCGTAGACGAAGTTCGCTCCGTCGCTAAGTCTTTCAAAGAATGGCGGGGCAGCGGTTATGATTTGGAAGTGGTAAAGATGATCAACTTCCGTGTTGTTTTTCAAATGAAATCAATTCTTAAAAAAGTTGACGAACGCATAACCAAAATTTCTGCCGAGGTAAAAAGACTAAAAACGGTTAAAATCAAAACCATCGGGCCGGAAAGTTTTTTGAACCAAGCTACCTCCAACATTAAACTCGGTCGCGAACTAACCGCTAGAGCGCAGGAGGCCTTGCGCGACTACCTGCCGAAGAGCGAGGAAGAGCTTGCTAAAGAAAAAGCCCTTGTCGCAACCCTCTCTGAGCCGGTCACGATGTCAGCGGACAGCAAGCCCAAAGATGAAGTCCGAAAACCAACAATCGGTCAGATTATTGAAAGCGCCTCTACTCGAGCTAAAGACGCCTACAAAAATCTTATTGACCTCAATCAATCTCTCAAATCATTGCTCAAATAAGATTCGCGCCCAGTTACCAAAAAACCAGCTAACAAAAAGCCCCGAAAATCGGGGCTTTTTGTTTTCATCATCAGGCAATCTTTACTTAACCGCCTCCTTCAAAAGCTTACCGGCGCGGAACTTCGGCTTGATCGAAGCCGCGATCTGGATCTTCTCACCCGTCATTGGGTTACGGCCCTCACGTGCCGCTCGGTTGGCCACTCTAAAAGTGCCAAAGCCGGATATGGCGACTTCTTCGCCCTTGGCCATCGTCTTCACGATCGTATCAAAAACCGCCTCAACCG
This sequence comes from uncultured Candidatus Saccharibacteria bacterium, assembly GCA_964367145.1. Taxonomy (GTDB): domain Bacteria; phylum Patescibacteriota; class Minisyncoccia; order UBA6257; family 1-14-0-10-40-38; genus JAHFLD01. The sequence continues at coordinate 45,404 of CAYIWJ010000002.1, forward strand.
CATCTTGAGCCTGTTTCTTGGTCTCAATATGAGCCGCGGCCATTACTGCTTCAACTAATTCTGGTTTTTTCATATCGTCCGTTCAAATTTTTTTTACGGCGTTTTATTCTTACGACAACGCCATCGCCTCGACCTTTCACCTGCATAAAGGAACGAAAGCATTATATCATAGCTATTTTGCGTATTCTACTGCCCGAGTTTCCCGAATCACATTAACCTTAATCTCACCCGGATATCGCAATTCCGACTGAATCTTTCCGGCAATGTTTTTAGCGAGTTGTAGAGCTCCAAAATCGTCAATTTTTTCCGGCACCACAAAGACCCGAATCTCACGCCCAGCCGATAAGGCGTAAGCGCTTTTAACGCCGTCAAAAGAGGTGGTGATTTTTTCCAAGTCCTCCAGTCTTTTTATGTAGTTTTCTACAGTATCTCGCCTGGCTCCCGGACGAGCGGCCGACAGAGCGTCAGCGGCGGCCACAATAAAGGATTCCGGCGTGGAAAACGGATATTCCTCATGGTGCGACTCCATGGCGCGAATCACCGCTTCCTCAATGTCGTATTTTTTCAAAATCTTTCTGCCCAGATCAACGTGTGTTCCTTCTACCTCGTGGCTGATCGCCTTCCCAATGTCGTGGAGTAAGGCGCCCTTTTTGGCTACTTCAACATTAGCTCCAAGTTCTGCCGCCATCATGGCCGAGATATAAGCCATCTCAACCGAATGGACTAATACATTTTGCCCGTAGCTGGTGCGAAAATTAAGCCGTCCTAAAAGTTGTAAAATCTCTTTCGGTAAATTAATTATACCCAAATCAGTCGCGGCCTGTTCGCCAATGGTTTGCATTCGCTTCTGCATTTCTTGTTTGGCCTCCTCAACTTTTTCCTCTATCTTTGCCGGTTGAATCCGTCCATCTTTAATCAGTTTCTCCAGCGTCATCTTGGCGATTTCTCTTCGTAGGGGATCAAACGAAGACAAGATCACATTTTCCGGCGACTCATCCACGATCATCTCCACACCGGTTAATCGCTCCAAAGTGCGAATGTTGCGCCCCTCGCGACCGATTATTTTTCCCTTCAACTCTTCGTTTGGTAGTTGAAAGACGCTCGTCGTCACATCGCTCACGTGCGACCGCGCGTAACGCTGAACAGCGGTCGTAATAATCTCCAGACTCTTTTTTTCAATCTCCTCGCGGCGATCTCCCTCAAGTTTTTGTATAGTAACCGCCAAATCATCGCGATGCCGCTCTTCAATCTCTTTAACAATGCGCGCCTTTGCCTCCTCACGGGTCAGTCCCGCTATTTTCTCTATCTGTTGCAGGGCCTGGGTGTGTTGAGCTCGAGTCTCTTCGGTAAGCCTTGTTAGCTTCAGAGTCTCATCCTCCAGCCGCCGCTCGCGCTCGGTCATGGATCGCTGATGAGCCTCCAGAGATTCATCTTTTTTTAGCAGTCGCTCTTCTAGTTTCTCCAGTTGTATCTTGCGGTCTCTCTCTTCGCGTTTAATTTCTTCCAACAACAAACCGGCCTTTTCTTTGGCCTCAATTAAAATCTCCTTTGACTGATTCTTAGCTTCTTCAACCTTAAGCTTAAGCGTTTGCTCTACGGAATTGGCCTTTTGGGCGGCGAAAAACTGACGGAAGGCATAGCCAATCGCAAATCCGATAATGACTGCGCCCCCCGACACTAGCAGGGTTTGTAGCATATAAAATTGTGTTCACTAAATTCTTCATAATGAATTCTTTAGGAACCATGGCAGTGTTTGGTAATCCCAACGATTTAACTATACCCCGCATGTTAAAAGTCAGCAAATCCAAAAAAGGGGATTAACTCGTTCGTCATCCTTGACTATATAATGTTTAGGTGTATAGTATAGGACATTGCTCTTTGTTAAGACCTCCAATTCAATAAAACTGGCAAATCAGCCAGAAGGATGTGTGATTATGACCGCAGAATCAGCTCCGGCTTCACAACCCTCGCCCTCCTGGCGCGAAAAAGACGGCGTCATCTACTTCTCGGTCGTAAGTGAAGGCACGACCAGCGAGGATTGGATCATCTGGTTCGAAAGCAATGATTTCCAGGTGAGTGGCTATGCCAAAGAGGTGCTCCGTTCACCGGATTTCAAGCCGACTAGCGGTGTCGTGACCGAAGTCGCTGTTTTGAAGGGCATGCTCTTCGAGGCCAACGACCGGGCGACGAAGACGATCCGGGCGGAGGCTGACAAGCGCAAGCTGTCCAAGCCCAACCCCGAGCTGGCCTGCCTCATCCGTGAGAAGTTCACGAATGATGAGATGTTCGCAATGGGTTTGTTGGACATCATTGTTATGCACGAACCCATCAAGGGCGTGAACGGCGATCCGCTCTTGCTGAGCGTGATGCGTTACAACTTCGGTCGCTGGCTCGACGCGTGCGGCGGCAGGCCTGGCGACGGGTGGGGTCCTGGCAGCGGGTTCGCGTTCGCCGTGTCGCAACACCAAGCCTATTAACACCACGGGTCGTACTTTCAAGTACGACCCGTTTTTTATTCTCTCAAAAATCCCCAATCTTGCGAGGACTTCTGTTTCACGGGAAGCTCTAGGGGCTTCATTCCTCTAACCCGATGAGCCGCTTCTTTTCGTGGACAACTCTCGGAGGCATAAAAAGATTGGTTTTTGACAGTAGTCAAAATTTTTATGCCGAGAGGTAGCGGGTCATTTTCCGCTGGAGAAAATGAAACCGAGGTGACCACGAAAAGAAGCGGCGAATCTGCCTTAATCACGGTTCCCGTGAAACAGAAGTTCGAGCGCTACTTTGCTGCCGCCTCCGTCTTCTTCGCGATCTCGTGGAGTAGTTTTTTGTCTTCTTTCAGAGCGTTTTTGGCGTTTTCCAACCCCACCCCCAATTTATGCTCTTCAAAATAATAAGTGGAACCGGTTTTGGAAACCACGTTGTATTTCAAGGCAGTATTCACCACGTCCGCTTCATAAGAAATGCCCTCGCCGTAACTGATGTCAAATTCGGAAACTCGAAACGGCGCCGCCACCTTGTTTTTGACAATCTTGGCCTTGACTCGATTTCCAACCACCTCATCGCCTTTTTTGATTTGCGCGATTCGCCGAATATCCACCCGCACCGACGAATAAAACTTTAAAGCCTGCCCGCCCGGTGTGGTTTCGGGGTTGCCAAACATAATCCCAATTTTCATTCTAATTTGGTTGATAAAAATAATTAGAGTATCGGTCTTGGCGGCGATGGCGGTCAACTTGCGGAGCGCCTGCGACATCAATCTCGCTTGCCGCCCAATGTGCAAGTCACCCATATCTCCCTCAATTTCAGCTTTTGGCGTTAAAGCCGCCACCGAATCCACAACTGCCACGGCGATCATCTCCGAGCGAACCAAGCTTTCCAAAATGTTGAGCGCCTCCTCGCCGTTATCTGGCTGGGAAATAATTAGCTCCTTAACCTTGACTCCAAGCTTCTCGGCATATTCCGGATCGAGCGCGTGTTCCGCGTCAATAAAAGCCGCCTTGCCGCCTTTTTTTTGGGCCTGCGCCACCACATTCAAAGCCAGCGTGGTCTTACCCGAAGATTCGGGCCCATATATCTCCACGATTCTTCCCCGCGGCAAACCGCCGACACCGAGCGCCAGATCCAGCGAAAAAGATCCGGTCGAAACCGCGTCCACTCGAACTTTTTTCCAATCACCAAGTTTCATCACCGATCCCTCGCCGAACTTGTCTTGCAGACTCTCAAGCAACTTATCAATATTTTGCGCCACAGGCGCGCCTTCTTTCTTGGCTATGGTTTCGCCACCCTCGTTAACTAGTTTTTCCTCTTCCTCTTCGTTAGAATTTTTCTTGGCCATAATGCCTATAGTTTAGTCTGCAAAGTAAATATCTGCCAGTAGCCGATTATTAATAAAAGTCCGAGCCTATTCCGCTGGAACTGGCAACGGCGAAGTCGTGGAGGCTCCGATGTTTGGCTTCCTTGCCCCGGTTTGGTCTTTAGGGTTTTGCGCCTCCGTTGGTTGATAAACAACTTGTCTTGTGAGCCGCGTTTCTCGGCCCAAAATTTTCGTTACCACGAACTCAATCGTGTTAAGCCCGGGTTCCAGTGTGTAGGGATAGGAAAATTCCCCACGAGAATCGGTTGGCACCTCGTCGCCACCAATAATAATCTTGTCACCGGGTTCAATGGAACCCTCAATAACGATTTCCCGCTCGGAAACGGTCATGACCGGCAAAGATGGATTGATGAGGCGCAATTCCGGTCGATTTAAAATCCGGAAAAGAAAAAAACCAAAAATCACAAGCGCCAATAAACCTCCCGCCGAAAAAAGGACGAACCTGGGATTGGCGGAAGAAGTTAAGCGAAAACGATTTGACGGTAATAAGTCCTTAGCGCCGGAGGTGCGCAATGATGTTTCCTGCCGGTACATCAGCATCACTTCGTTGGCGTCCAAATCCAAAGCCTGGGCTATTTTCATCAAATAGCCGCGAATATAAGGCGCCGCCGGCAACTTTTCTAAATCACCATTCAAGATGGCTCCAATGTGCCGTTCGGCGACGCCGGTTTTTTGGGCGAGCCGCTCAAGGTTAACCTCCCGCGACTGCAGGCGCTCTTCAAAAAACTTTTTAAGCGTATGTCTTTCCATAACTTATTCCAACGCTTCCGGCGGAGCCTCATAGACCTCGCGAGGCTTGGCGCCCTCCCCGGGACCAACTACGCCGCGCTCCTCCATAAGATCAATCAGCCTTGCCGCCCGAGCATACCCAACTTTTAGCCTTCTCTGCAAGAGGGAGGCCGATGCCTTTTTGGCTTCATGAACCACCGTTACCGCTTGTTGATAAAGCTCGTCATCGTCTTCACCGTCATCGCTAAACATATCTTCTGGTTGTCTGATCAAGGCGTCTTGAAGTGGCTGGTTCTCGTTTTGCGTTCCCGCCGAGGCGATCATGGCGTCCGCCAATTCGTTATTCTCGCGAATAAAGTCAGTCACGGCATGTATCTCTTCTTCCGAGACGTATGAACCCTGAATTCTTTTCGGCTTGGAATAATCCGAAGAAATAAACAACAAGTCGCCGCCACCCAAAAGCTTTTCCGCTCCAGCTAAGTCTAAAATAGTACGGGAATCAATCTGGCTCGCGACCTGCAAAGCGATGCGGGCGGTAATATTAGCCTTAATCAATCCGGTAATAACTTCCACCGACGGGCGTTGCGTGGAGAGTATAAGATGAATGCCAGTCGCTCTCGCCATCTGTGCCAGTCGCACGATTGAGCCTTCAATTTCACGCCCATAGCTTGCCATCAAATCCGCCAGCTCATCAACCACGATGACAATATAGGGCAAGGGCTCATCGCTTTGTTTATTGAAACTTTTAATATCACGAACTCCGGCTCGCAGTAAGACCTCGTATCTTCGTTCCATTTCTTTGATAGCCCAACGAAAAGCGCCGACGGTCTTTTTGGCCTCGGTAATAACTGGCGCCACTAGATGTGGAATGTGTTCGTAGATTGAAAGCTCCACCCGCTTCGGATCTATTAAAAGTAAGCGCAAAGTATCCGGAGCGTTCTTAAAGAGCAAAGACAAAATCAAAGTATGAATCGCCACGCTCTTGCCACTGCCGGTTGATCCGGCAATCAAAAGGTGTGGCATTTTTTCAATATTGCTAAAAATTGGCTCACCGGTTACGTCGCGTCCCAAAGCAAAGGTCAGCGGCCCGGCAACGCCAAAATCCTTATAAGCCATAATACTTCCCAATCGCACAATCGCCGCCGCCTTGTTAGGCACTTCAATTCCAACCAAAGCCTTACCCGGGATCGGCGCCTCAATTCGAATCGGATGGGCCGCGAGCGCCAGTTCAAAATCCCGCTGGAGGGCGATAATCTTAGTTAGTTTCACCCCCTCGGCCGGTTTCAAGGTGTAGCGCGTTACCTTGGGGCCGATATTGATCTCGCCCATTTCAACTGGAATGCCAAAACTTTCCAAAGTTCGCTTAATTATGTTGGCGTTAGCTCTCAAGTCGCCAGAGGTCGGCTTTTCAATTTGCGAAGTGAGTAGCGACAGGGGGGGCGGCACATAATTTTTGCTAGAAATTGGCCGTGGCAAAGCGCGCGCGATCTCACCGACGATATTTTCCTTTACATTTACCTCATCTGACTCCTCCTTTTTAGCATCTTTTGTTTTTGCTTTGAGTGTAGGCTCTGGTTCGTTCGGTTCTTCTTCCTCGGTGTCCTTGTCTCCAGTCTCTTCTCCCGTCGCGTGAATTATTAGCGGTTTCTCTTTGATTTTTTTCTCTCCGCCAAACCGGAGTGGTGTGTTAAACGCTATCAACAGCGATATCAGAATCAGCAAGCTAAGAATAATAATTGAGGCCAAATAACCAAAAAGCGTCTCAATTGATCCGATCGCCCGCCCCAAAATTCCACCCTGGTTCGGAAACAGCAGGTCAATCAGTCCCAGTCCGGAGATCACAAACAAACTTCCGCCAAAAAGACTCATGCTTAAAATCTTGTGCTCGTGGCTAAAAAACAAAAAAGCGGCAACCAAAAAAGCAATAAAAGGAATCAAATAATAACCCAAACCAAAAAGCGCGGAAAAAACCGTAAAGGCGAAATCACCCGCCGGACCGGCGCGATTGACGCTTGCCAGCACCAGCACGATAGAAACGCCAAAAAGCAAAAGTGCCACAATGCTTTTTTTAGTCTCAGAACTAACCCGATGCCGCGCCTCTGGGCGCACGCCGTTTTTCTCCTTCTTTTTTTTCTTGCGACCCAAAGAAATGCCCAACATGTGTTTTCTATTATAGCTTAATCGCGAACGATGTAATACCATTAAGCAAGAAATAAGACGCTTCGCGACTCAACATCGCGCGAGTCAAAGTCCAATTCCCATGCGAATTTCCAAAAAAATTTTCGGGGCCTACGATGTTCGCGGTCGCTATCCGCGAGAAATCAATACCAAAACCACCGCCCTGATCGCGCAAGCATTATCCGAAAAATGGCGCGGTCAAAAAGTTATCTTGGCGCGCGATATTCGCCACGGTTCGGTAGAATTAGCTGGGGCAGTCAAGGCGGCGCTTGAATCAAATCAAGTTATTGTAATCGACACTGGCCTCACCACGACGCCAATGCTCTACTTCTTGGTCTGCGCCACCCAAGCCGCGGGCGGGATTATGGTTACCGCCTCCCACAATCCCAAAAATTGGAACGGCCTCAAAGTCGTCAGCCAAAATGCCGTCCCGATTCGGGGCGAAGAAATATATCAAAAGATTCAAACATTACCGCAATGAACTATCTAGACTCGTATGTTGAGTTTCTTCGGCGGTTTCTGGCGCCGACCCGTCCGCTCAAGATCGTGCTTGATTGCTCGGATGGTGTTACGGGTGTCGTCTTGAGTCGTCTTTTTTCTGGCGCCAAAAATTTAGAAGTAGTTTTAATCAACGCCGAACCCAATCCCGACTTTCCATCTCACGGCCCCAATCCGCTGGCTCGCAGCGCGATGCGTAAAGTTACCGACGCGATAAAACGAGAGCAAGCCGATTTTGGCGCCATTTTCGACGCCGACGGCGACCGCGTTTTCTTTGTTGATAATCTTGGCGCGGAAATATCCGCCGACGCCGCGGCGCGAATCATGGCCGACGAAATCAAAACACCGATTCTCGTCACTCCCAACGCCGGTTATCTCATGCGCGACTGGCGCGAAGTTCGCGAGGGCCGCATCGGCCACGCTTTTATGAAACAAGAATTGCGCGAGCAAAATCTGGACTTTGGCTACGAAAGTTCCGGCCACTACTACTTTAAGGAATTTTTTTTCTGCGACTCGGGAATCATGGCTCTCATCAAAATCATCAATGCCGTCTCTCGCTCTCCACTTACTCTGCGTCAGATCGTAAAAAGCTTCGGCGCTGTCTATCGGCTTAAAGAAAAAAATTTTCGTCTCCAAAGTTCGGAACTCGTTTCAAAAAAGCTGGCTCAAATAGAAGCCGCCTATGGCGACGCGGCCAAAATCAGCAAAACCGACGACCTGCGCGTGGAGGCCGGGGATTGGTGGTTTTCTCTGCACATCTCGCACACCGAACCGCTCCTCCGTCTAAATCTTGAAGCCAAAGACAAAAAAGTTTTCCGTCAAAAAAAAGCAGAAATCTTTAGCTTTATCAGCGATTCCAGACCATAAACGAGGGCGCGATCAGAGAATAAGCGGATTCGCGCCGTCTCACATCAAAACCTCGTTTTGTGACAATCTGCCAGCTATTGACAGATAAGCTACATATATAGTATACTACCCGCGTTAGTTGAGCTCCTTAAAAATCAGAAAAAGCCAAGTTTTTTTGCCGCGGCTTGCGCCACGGGAACTCCGGCTTGTTGACTTGTTAAGTGGCTCCAATCCGCTAGTACCGGATTGCGCAACGAAAGGATTCGCAATTATGGCCGCTGACACCGGCGCCGAAACGAACGTCTGGAAGCGCTTCTTTGATCTAATCGCAATGATCATGAAGCTCGTCCGCGACGGCAACCGCAAGCTGGAAGATGTTTGCGACTTCATCCAGCTCATCCGCGATCGCGCGGGCTTCTTCGTCGACTTCAAGGCCTTCCTCGCCTCGCGCAAGGAACCCGCCACAACCCCGCAGAGC
>CAYIWJ010000003.1:0-51366 GCA_964367145.1 uncultured Candidatus Saccharibacteria bacterium
TCTTGCCATCCTACTATTTAAATGACACGGTTTCAAGTCGGTTATCGGGAAGCATTGACAATAAATAGAATAAGATATTAAGATAAAGCCATCTCAAGGCGCTGTGTTTTGAGACTTCTTTCTGCTCTTTTACAATCAAAAGGATTGGTATTCATGGCAAATATTTTGCAAGAGATCGCAAGTGAGCTGGCGAAGGATGATGGGGCGATTTTTGATCCAATTGCTAGCACCCAGCCTGGCGAGACAGAAGTTGGCGTTCTAAATGACGAACTCAAGAGGCTCTATAGCCTTTGGAAGGCCAACGAGAAGATGGCTTCGCAGATTAAGCTCGACCTACGATATTCTCAAGTAGCTGAAGTGAAGAGGATCGAAATATTGGGACGGCAGATCCAGAAAGTTGTTATTTTAGAAGCATCTTTTTGGGTTAGCGTGAAAGACAAGTTCAATCTTTGGGGTAAAGAAGCGGTTGGCGTGCGTAGGGGGTGGATGGTCGTCTGGGGGAAAGCCGAGGATGGGATCAGGACAACCATGCGCGACATAGAGAAGCTCTTCGGGGAGCAAATCTAAAGACAAGAGCCAAAAAAGCCGAGTCAAACTAGGCTGGTACGAAGTAAGTTGAATTAGACAAAAAACACCCCGCGCAAAACCATTGCGCGGTTTTTTTATTGCCCAAGATGCCGCAGTAACCAAAAACCCAGAAAAACAAGTTGTTTAATGTGAGTCGCGCCACTAACAGATGGCAAGCACCTTAACAAAGGAGTTACGAATGACGAGTCTTAAAGAGCAGATTGCGCGTTACAAAGACGCGCCGGAAAAAGAACCGCGAGTCGCCACCAGAATTTGGTTTGAATTACCAGTTAGTTCCAGTCATTCTTTTGAACTAGTTCATCTGATGAGTTTGAACAACGCCCTACGAGGCGAGTCCACCGAAGAAGAGCGCTTGAGCATGTGCCACGAAGCTCTCGCGGTCTGGTGCCGCAACAACGCCCTGCTCGAAAAGCACGAAGGCGAACAGATTTTTGGCGGTTACCACGGCATTTACGGTGGAGAAGTTCTTGGTTTGCGATCAACAGACGGCGAAGCGCTGGAGATTTATCACGGCATTCCCTCGCGGGTCAACGGCTCTGGCCGAGGCCCAATCGGATGTCCCAAGAGACTTTGTGTTATTCGCGGAACATCCGAGGACATCCGCCGTTACGAGGCGGCAATTTTCGGCGGACAGCGTCTCGCCATTCCCTTGCCCGGCTACGCCTACGCCGAACTCGCCCCCGCGCTCATTCTGAAAACCGATTTTTGCAAAATACCCGAAGATAGAGTTGGTGAAAAGTCGGCCGACTTTCAAACGTCCTAGCAAAAAAACACGACCCTTGCGAAGGGTCGTTTTTATTTCCGGTTAAACCAAGCACACCGCTAGCTATTCGGGGAGTGTTTTTGTCCCATAAGTATCCGTCGCCGTTCCGCGTCGCTCTCTACTATGCCGTTCAGCTCGTTCGTGTTGTTGATCGTAAAAGAAACCAGCTCCTCAAGCCTGCCAAGAAGCGCGGATTGAGACAGGTAGCAATTCGGAAAAGCCAGCACCGCGAGCCCTTGGATTACATTCAAGGAATTGAAGTAATCCCTCATGTTCTTTAATTCGGCGAACTCGGCGGTCAGCGCCACCTGTTCCGGACGTCGCTGGTGTTCCCACATCAAATCACGGATCAGAGTGAAGGAGACTCTAAACCGATCAAGCGGCACGGCCTCACAGGCATGCACCAAAAAAATCCGCAGAGAAAAAATGACTTGAACCAAAAGCTCCGGATCATAAACCTCCAGCCGGTAGTTTTCGGTTTCGCAATTCTTCTGCACCAAATGTCCGGCGGCGAGCGCAAAATCTCGGCTTTGCTTTTTGCAGGATTTTAACTCAATCTTTTTCCGTCTTGGAAGCAACGCCTTCGCTCGCGCCACGTCAGAACAGTTATCGCCTGTCATTTATGTCCTCCTATTAAAAAGAACAAAGAACTGGTAGTATGGTAATACAAACAAGCTAACTGTCAAACTGTTGACTGAATAAAACAATTCTCCATAATGTTCTATATGAATACCCCGAGAAACAAAACTCTATTAGTCATTATTTTTCTTGTCGTCGCTGGCGCTCTTTTCTGGTTTCTTAAAGCCAAGATCACGACCGCGCCAATTTATCCGGGTCTTCCACCTGGTACCGAAGAGGGTGAAATTATTCGGCAAGGTCCGCGATCGGGAGTTGCCGAAGCCAAGAATCTGGTCATCACGACCGAATCCGAGTGGCTAAAAACTTTTTTTGAGATTGCTCCGCACGTTTTTGTTGGCGACTATATGCCACCGATTGATTTCACCAAGGAAATCGTTATCGCTGTTTTCGCCGGTCAAAAACCGAACGGCGGGTATGGTTTCGGTGCTTATTTAAGTGGCGTTCGCCAAGCGGGGAGTCCGATTGTTGTTCATATCAGTGAAAATTCCCCAGGTCCGAATTGCGTTACCGAGCAAGTTCTCACCACGCCCTACGCTCTCCTTAAAGTTCCCAAAACCGGTCAGCGAATAGTTTTTGAAATAAAGAACTCGGTGGTTGATTGTAAATAATTTAAATAAAGGGGAAGAAAAATGCGCCTGTCTTGCTCCAAATAAAAAACCCCGAGAGCGCGTCGGGGTTTAAAGAGAGTCTGGATGCACCTAAGCCGCTAGACCTTCGTCACTCTCTCAAACCACCTTGTCTTCCAAGGGGACCCGGCGAAACCTTGCCCAAAACAAGGCTCATCGATTGGACTACAAGAAGCGCTCTCGGAGTTACCAAAAGATTGTAGGTTAACTTCTCATTGCGGGCAAGAGCAAGTTTCAAGAGTTGCCAAGTGAATCGAAGCCCGCTAAAGTAGGTTGCAGAAGAAAATCACCATGACCAAGAAACCGATTAGCTTACTGATCGCCGTTTTTGTCGCAGCCATCCTTGCGGCACTTTTTGTTTTGCCCCGCGGAATTGGCGCGCGTCTTCTACCTTGGCGTCTTGGTCTGGATTTAGTTGGTGGCGCGCATCTGGTTTATGAAATTGATATGCGCTCGGTAGACGCGGTAGATCGCGATTCAGTCCTTTCCGGTTTGCGCGGCGTGATTGAGCGTCGGGTCAATCTTTACGGCGTCAGCGAGCCGCAAGTAGTTACCGCTAAAGAGGGTGGTAACTATCGCTTGATTGTTGAACTCGCCGGAATCAAGAATGTGGCTGATGCCATTAAAGAAATCGGCAGTACGCCATTTTTAATGTTTGCCGAAGTGGAAGAAGTTGCCACCTCGACTGTTGGCACCACTACGCCAGCCACCGAAGCTCGTTTTATTCCTACTCAACTTACCGGACGCTATGTACGCGGCGCCCAACTGGCTTTGAGCAGTGTTACCGGCGAACCCCAAGTAACTCTGGAGTTCGACAAAGAAGGATCTCAAATTTTTGAAACCTTAACTGGAAAAAATGTTGGTCGTCCGATCGCTGTTTTTTTAGATAACACGCTTATCACCGCTCCAATAGTTCAGCAAAAAATCACTGGCGGTCGCGCGCAAATCACCGGACGCTTTACGATTAAAGAAGCCAAGGAACTCGTCTCGCGCTTTAATGCCGGTGCTTTACCGGCCCCCATTAATCTGGTTAGCCAACAGACGATTGGAGCCAGTCTTGGCATTGATTCACTTAACCGGATTATCTTTGCCGGAATCATTGGCACTCTATTGGTTATGCTTTTTATGGTTATTTATTACCGAACTTTTGGCTGGTATGCCTCTCTCGCGCTCTTAATCTACATCGCCTTCAGTTTGTTTGTTTTCAAGATTTTTGGCATCACCATGACTCTGGCCGGTATTGCTGGTATTGTCCTCTCTATTGGCATGGCGGTTGATGCTAACATCTTAATCTTTGAACGGAGCCGAGAGGAGCGGGCTAGGGGATTGGATCGGGTTACCGCGATCGGCGAGGGCTTTAAACGCGCTTGGCCATCTATCCGCGACTCCAACATCACGACAATTATCACCTCCGTAATCTTATATTATTTCACCTCTGGTTTTATCAAAGGCTTCGCGCTCGCCATGTTCCTTGGTGTTTTGGTGAGCATGTTTAGCGCCATTACGGTCACTAAAACCATGTTACGAGTCTTTGTTCGCCGTTAAAAAAAATATGAAAAACATCATTGGTCGCAGATCAATATTTTTGTCGGTCTCAGGAACGTTGGTTGTGTTGAGCGTCATCGCGATAATCGTCTTTGGCTTCCGCTTCGGTATTGAGTTTAAGGGCGGCACCTTGTGGCAATTATCGTTTGAGCAAAACAGCGCCGCCAAGGACACGCTGGAAACTTTTTTTAAAAATGAAATCAAAAAAGAAAATGTGACGGTTATTCCGCAAGAAACCGGCAAAATGTTTTTGATTCGGACGGAAGAAATCTCTGAACCGGAGCGACAAGAAAACCTAAAACTTCTGGAGACAAAGTTCGGTCCCGTGCAAGAGCTTTCCTTTCAAGCCATCGGCGCCTCAATCGGCAAGGAGCTGGGTCAAAAATCCATCACCGCCTTCCTTTTGGTGCTCTTCGCCATTTCAACCTACATCGCTTTCGCCTTTCGTAAATCTTCGCACCCGGTCAGTTCCTGGAAATATGGCCTTATCACTCTCGCGACGCTTTTTCATGACGCGCTGATTCCCGTCGGACTCTTCGCGGTGCTTGGCCATTATCTCGGCGTTGACATTGACGTTAATTTTATGGTCGCGGTTTTGGTCGTGATGGGATTTTCCGTTCACGATACCATTGTAGTCTTTGATCGTGTTCGGGAAAATCTAAAATCTCCCGAAGCTCGCAAAAAAGATTTCAATACTTTGGTGAACGAAAGCATCAATCAAACTCTGGCGCGCTCCATCAACACCTCACTCACTCTCGTACTTGTTTTGCTTGCCGTCTTATTTTTTGGCTCCTCAACGCTCACGTATTTCACTCTAACTATTTTGATCGGAACCATTATCGGCACCTATTCGTCCATTTTTATCGCCAGCCCGCTTCTAACCTTGTGGCAGGGGAAGAAAGTGGAAATCTAGACCCTAAAATAGGTGCAAGAAGAACCGGACTTGACAGCCTATTGCGCTATGGATTACATTGTGGTAAAGTGATTTTAATTAAAAAGTAAGCTAAAAATCGTGATTATGGAAAAAATAGTCAAAACATTACTTCAGGGGCTCGACGCTCGCGCCAAAGACATCTTAACCGGTCGGTTTGGTCTTGACGGCAATGCCAGTTTAACCCTCGCCGAACTTGGCGAAAAGTATAATATTACCCGCGAACGAGTTCGTCAGATTGAGGCTTTTGCCCTTGGTCAATCGGCGAAAAAAATGGACGAATCTGGCGCCTCCGCCTTAACGGAAAAAGCCCTGCGCTTCGTCAAAGAAATGGGTGGAGCAGTACACGACAACGCCCTTGTCGCCGAGTTGGTTAAAACCACCCCCAAAGCCATGGCCGATGCCAAATCTGGCAATGCGGTTCGTTTTGTTATGGAACTCTCCGGAAAACTTATCGCGCATCGCGGTGATGACGACTATCATCCGTTTTGGTATCTAAACGAAGAATCTAAAAAGAAGGCGGAAAATTTTGTTGGCCAACTGGTTAAGGCCGTCCGCAATTCCAAAGATGCTATGTTGCGCGGCGCGCAATACGACGGCGTTTTCGCGGAAGCCGTTAAAGCCTCCAAGATTAGCGAACCGGTCGGCAAAGTTTACATGGGTATCTCCCGCAAGTTTATGACCAGTCCCTTTGGCGATTTTGGTCTAGCGGAATGGGCGGAAATCAACCCCAAGACCGCGCGCGAGTGGGCTTACATCGTGGTTAAGAAGCAAAACAAGCCGCTTCACTTTACCGATATTGTCGCCGGAATTAATACCTATCGCAAAAATAAAATCGCTAACGTCCAAACCGTGCACAACGAGTTGATTAAAGATTCTCGCTTTGTTTTGGTTGGCCGCGGCATGTACGGCTTGCAGGAGTTTGGCATCTTGCCCGGAACCGCGCGCGAAGTCATCGCTCATTTTATTAAAGAGAAAGGGCCCTTGCGCTCCGCCGATGTAGTTAAGTTCGTTCTTCAAAAACGCTTCTTTAAAGAGGGAACGATTATGATTAACCTGCAAAATAAGAAGTATTTCAAAAACCTTGGGAATGGAACCTACGATCTCCGCGAAGTTTAGCTTTTCATAATCGCAGTTAGTTCAAAAACCTTTTTCTTTGGAAATTTAATCGGCTATCAACATCCGAAGGACTTTTCCCATTTGCGAAATACGGGCTTTCCCGTCATACTTTAAAAAAATAATGTTCCAAGAAATCCTCGGCGGAGTCTGGCAGGCAGTTAGCAAGGCTTTTTCGGTCAGTTGGTGGCTTATCATTCCGATTATTTTAGGCAGTGTTCTTTGGGAGCGTTTTCGCTACTACACCCTCATCAACTTCTTCAAAAAGATGAAGTGGGTAACTCTCGAAATTCGCATCCCACAAATTATCGAAAAAACTCCCAAGGCCATGGAGCAGGTTTTTGCCGCGCTCCACGCGAGTTACGTTTTTAACATTAAATGGACCGAAAAAAACTTTAAAGGCAAAAGTCAGGAGTGGTATTCCATTGAAATGGTCGGGATTGCCGGAGGGATTTATTTTTATATCCGAACCTCCGAAAATCACCGCAACCTGGTTGAGTCCGCCATCTACGCCCAATATCCCGACGCCGAAATCAGTGAAGTGGACGACTATGTAAGCAATTTGCCGAGTATCATTCCCAACAAGACTTACGATCTCTGGGGAACCGATCTGATTCTAGGGCGCGATGACGGCTTTCCGATTCGCACCTATCCGGCTTTTGAAGAAAAAAAGGACGAAGCCTTGCTTGACCCCATGGCCGGTATCGCCGAGGTCATGTCTCGTCTCAAAGAAGGCGAGATGATTCTTCTGCAATTTTTAATCCGACCGACTAACGACGACTGGAAGAAGAAAGCCGAAGAAACTCGCGATAAAGTAATGGGTCGAAAGAAACCCAAAAAAGCCGGTTTTGCCGATGATGCTAAGGATCTAATCGGTAGCTTTTTCAAAGGCCCATTTGCCGAAGTTGAATTTAAGAAAAAAGACGAAAAGCCAATGACCGAAAATCTGATGATGGGTAAAACTCCGGGCGAAAAAGAAATTATTGAAGGTATTGAGAAAAAAATGGCCAAGCTCGCTTTTGATACGCGCATTCGATTTATCTACATTGACCGCCGCGAAAGTTTTAGTCGTGGTTATATCTCGGCGGTACTAGGCGCCTTCCGCCAGTATGACACGCGAGACATGAACTACTTCCGCCCCGATATTGACACCATGACCAAGGGCAAATTTCCTTTCAAAGCCCGCAAGGCCGAAGCCAAAAAACGCAAAATCTTCAAAGCCTATCGCTACCGCATGATGGGCCGAAAAAATTCCATCATGAACGTGGAAGAGTTGGCGACCATTTTCCACTTTCCGGCTATCGCGGTCAAATCTCCGATGTTGCGCCGCTTAAGCTCGCGCAAAGGCGAACCACCGGCCGGACTGCCAATGGAGTAAACTGTATTTCAGTTTTGGAAAATGCTACTATTATTGCTGGCTTTTGTCCGGCGCTATGAAAAAAGACGTCAACATTTTCGGTAAGGTTAATTTCCGCAACGAGGTTAAAAAATTCGGCATTAAAGCCGATGATCGCCGCCGCCATATGTATATCATTGGCAAAACCGGCATGGGCAAAACGACCATTTTGGAAAACATGGTCTATAGCGACATTCAAGCCGGTCACGGCGTTGGCGTGGTTGATCCTCACGGCGAGTTTGCCGAGAAAATCTTAGATTTTATTCCCGAACATCGGCTGGATGATGTTGTCTATTTCAATCCCTCGGACATTGATCACCCGATCGGCTTTAATCCCATTGAGCAAGTCGGCAACGAGTTCCGCCACTTAATCGCCTCAAGTATCATGGGCGTTTTCAAAAAAATCTGGCCGGATGTCTGGTCATCCCGCATGGAATATATTTTAAACAACGCTCTTTTAGCTCTTTTAGAATATCCCGATTCCACCTTGCTTGGGATTATGCGTCTCTTAAACGATAAGGAATACCGCCGCCGGATCGTGGAAAATCTACAGGATCCGGTCATTAAGAGTTTCTGGGTCAATGAATTTTCCCGTTATTCGCAAAAGTTTGAAACCGAAGCCACCGCCGCCATTCAAAACAAAATCGGGCAGTTTATTTCCAATCCCTTGATTCGCAACATCTTGGGGCAAAGTCAGTCGGCGATTAGTATGCGCAAAATTATGGACGAAAAGAAAATCCTCATCGTCAACTTGTCCAAAGGCAAGATGGGGGAGGATAACTCGGCTTTACTCGGCTCTATGATCATCACCCGACTCCAGCTGGCCGCTATGTCGCGCGTGGATATTCCAGAAAAGGATCGCAAAGACTTTTATCTCTACGTTGACGAATTTCAGAACTTCGCCACCGATTCTTTTGCCAACATCTTGTCCGAGGCCAGGAAATATCGCCTTTGTTTGATTTTGGCCCATCAATATATTAGCCAACTGACCCATGACGGCAACACCAAAGTCCGTGATGCGGTCTTTGGCAACGTCGGCACAATCGTCACCTTCCGCATTGGCGCCGAAGACGCCGAGTTTCTGGAAAAAGAATTTTTACCCGATTTCACCGCCAACGATCTGGTCAATCTCCCTAAATATAATACTTACATCAAACTTCTTATAGACGGCATGGCCTCCCGTCCATTTTCCGCCGAGATGCTCCCGCCTTTTCCGAGTATGGAAAAAACCTTCAAGGAAACGCTTATCAAAAATTCCCGAACCAAATACGGCACGCCACGCCAAGTAGTGGAAAAAAACATCGCCGGAGAATGGATGGAAGATATGAACGCCATGGACGAAAGAATGGGTCGCCGCTCCGAACCGTCGCCTCCAGAGCGCGGTTTTAACAATAGCCCAAGTCGCTCGCCGATGAGTGGCAACGCTCCAAGTAGCCGTCCGCCAATCCGTCAACCTTCCCAGCCGCCGGCAAACAGGCCCATGCCGATACAGCCCATGAATCGTCGCCCAGACAACCGAGAAGCGCCACCGGCACCTCCGCTCGAAAAACGCGAAAAAAAAGAAGTGAACTTGTCTGATCTGCGAAAATCCATTGACGAGGCGCTCAAGAAAAACAATCAAGAAATCATCGAAGCCGAAAAAACTCGAGTAAGTTTTCTCAAAGACCCGGAGCTGGAAGAAGAAGTTTAGGGTTAAGTTCCAGCTATATTTGAATCGAGACGGGATATAATTTAGCGCGCTTTTTCTACTCGCTCCACATAGGTTCCTAGTTCAGTATTAATCCGCACAACATCTCCGTCGTTTACAAAGAGCGGCACTTGAACATCAGCGCCGGTTTCCACGGTCGCGGTTTTGGTGCCTCCTTGAGCGGTGTTGCCGCGCTCTCCGGGAGGAGTGGAAGTCACTTTAAGCTCAACCTTAATCGGCACATCAACGCCAATGATCTTTTCGCCAAACTTTACGAGCGACACCTCGCTGTTTGGCTTCAAAAACTGACCCTTCACGCCGACCAGCTCCCCACTTAAGGCAAAACGATTCGCTGGATTTTTAGGATCGTTAAACCAATACTCCCCGCGATTCTGATAAATATATTTAACCAGTTGTTTTTCAATCTCCGCCTCCTCAAAGTTCTCATTCTGGTGAAAGTTTCGCTCCACTATTTTTCCGGAAATCAGATTTTTAATCTTGGTCTTGGTTACCGGCTTCCGTTGTTGCATCCTCAAAAAAGCATACTCCAAAACCTCGTACGGCTCGCCCTCAAGTACGAAGATTATTCCCTTTTTAAGATCGTTGTAGCTAAGCATGAGTCTAAAAATTGCGACCGCATTTAAACGGCATCTTCTGTATAAAGCAGAGGCATTCTAACAAAAAAACATTCTACCCGCAAGTTTTTTAGGCTACCCCGTCTCTCTGAAAGGAATGTGTCCGAGTCCTGCTTTTTCCCCCACAGCCCACTCCGACCAGCTATTTTCCAGCTCATTCATAAAGAGTTTTTGTCACCCTATTCGCTTGAGCTCGGGGTACCCGACAAAAACTCTATTCATTCGCAGAAAATGACGCTAGTCTCCGCGGTGGCTGTGGGGAAAAAGCAGTCCGAGCGTTAACCTTGTCAGGTTATATAATTTTATGCCAGAGTTTGCCAATGAAGAAAACCGACCAAAAGGTCTTCGTGGGAATGTCCGGTGGCGTTGATTCCAGCGTTGCCGCCGCGCTCTTAAAAGCAGAAGGCTATCAAGTAACCGGTATTCATTTACGTTGTTACAATGTTGATGGCTGTGCGGAAACCGACGCCGAGGACGCCCGCCGCGCCGCCGAAGCTCTAAAAATTCCGTTTTATGTGCTGGATTTTGAAAAGGAGTACAAGGCCAAAGTAGTGGAGTACATGGTTGCTGGTTACAAGAGTGGCGAAACGCCGAATCCCGACGTGATGTGCAATAAGGAGATTAAGTTCGGCCTCTTTTACCAAGCCGCGCTGGAACTCGGCGCCGACTTCATCGCCACCGGACACTACGTAAAATTGATCAAGCGCAAACCAGCTCGTTTATTTACCGCCCGCGATAAAAACAAAGATCAATCCTACTTCCTCTGGACTCTAACCCAAGAGCAATTACAGCATTGTCTTTTTCCGATTGGAGAACACGTTAAACCAGAAGTTCGCCGCCTCGCCAAAAAGTTCGGTCTGCCAAATGCCGCCAAAAAAGATTCCCAAGGCATTTGTTTTTTGGGCCGAGTTTCTTTGCCGGAATTTCTGGGGCGGTATATCAAGCCTCGCGCTGGAAGTATTCTTTCTAAAAACGGAGAAGTTTTAGGCACTCACCACGGAGTCCAATTCTATACCATTGGTCAACGCCAAGGGCTTGGTGTCGGGGGAACCTCAAAACCGCTTTACGTGGCCAAAAAGGACATTAAGAAAAATACACTAACGGTTGTTGAGGGCAAGGATCATCCGGAGTTGTTTCAAAAAGAAGTTATTTTGACCGACCTAAATTTTATTTCTTCACCCACATCCTTCTCTCGTACTTCTCGCCCCAAAGCTTCTATATCTGTTATGGCTCGCCTCCGTTATCGCCAGCCTCTAGCCAAGGCGATACTTCGAATGACCGGCAGAAATTCCGCCAAGCTTATTTTTGAATCACCCCAAAAATTCGTCGCTCCCGGCCAATCCGCCGTTTTTTATTCCAAATCAGGTGAGATGCTCGGCGGGGGAGTGATTATCTAAAATAGAAAACTAATCACTCTCTTCATTTACTCTTATACTCTTAATTCCTCCTTCATTGACAGAGTTGGCAATAAAGTCTAGAGTTATTGAAAGTTGGCAAGAGCCACTTTATAGACACGGTTCTTTGTCAATTAAATAAAGGAGAAAATAATGGAAGAAGCAGAATTGCTGGCTCGCCTCGAGTCTGTAAAAAAGATCAAGACTCAACACGGCGTCGGCACCGAAAAAGCCTGGCTCTTCATGCGGGTAAAAGAGCGTTACGCAAAAATTGCAGACGAAATAATGAAAGAAGCGGGATTCAAATTCGATCGACTGAGCGCGGAGAATTTTATCAAAGGCTTAGTTATATTCGGGGAAAAAATGATGGCCGCCCTCGAGCAATTTCTTGGTTATCTGGCGGTGGTGAATAGCACGCCCGAAGATTTAAGTTTATCCTCCAATCATCGAATTATTGGATCAGAAGACAGCACTCAACATGAAGAAGGCGAGGGTTTCTATCTCTGGATCATAGACGAAAAGGTGCTCGTGAAAGCGTTTATAGATCGCATATGCAATCTTGGATCACCTACGGCAAACATCTTTGAATCACTCATGGATGTGCCTCTCCTCTTACTCAAAGGAGCCAAGGAAGTTATTTCTCTTCGTGATTTTGCCGAGAATAAAATCTTCCGGCAGAGTGTTGAAGAAAACTTTTGGAATGAAGTCGATGTAGCTTTAGCATTTCAAAGTGAAGATGTTGAGGATCAAGAGGAGGTAGATCGCCTTCTCAAACTTCAAGAGGCTTACCAAAAGGAAGACCTGTATCTTTGTCACGAGATATTGAAGGAACTTAGTCCCACGCTCGCCTTTTGCGACAATGTCTCGTTTTTCAAAGAGTGGCTTTCGCATAATTTTTCAGATCTGGAATTATCTTGCTTTTTTGATGGCCACTATGAGCGCGCCGAGCGCGAAGGAACGCTAAGGCGTCTAGAGATAGAACGCCGCATCGCGATTTCAGCAGTTAATAAGATTTCCAGAAAAGGAATCTCGCCCGAAGACATGGTAGACCGAGCTGCTAAAAAAGAAATGGAGAGTTTGGGGAGGCGGCAAAGTAGATTGCAAAATTTCCTTAATGGAGTGGCTGAGCCTTGCATCATAGAAGCCGAAAAGCAAATGGTAGCAGAGTCTCGCTATATCTGTGTTGCTCTCAAAAAAAATCGCCGCTGGCTTATTGACGAAATATCAATTGGTCTGGCGGAAAGTTAGTCGCAATCAAGTTTCCAGTCATAACCCGCTTACTGTCCACAAAACATCCGGCGGGTTTTATTTTGCCCACTATACAGGGGTAGGCTTGGCGCTCTTGACAAGATTCATATTTATACACTAGAATAAAAACAAGTTGGGATGGCGTCAAAACCTCCCAATTCTCCGGTTCAATCCAGCTCTTTACCAAAGCAAGAAAAGAGGCATTCATGGTGATCTTTGGGATTCTTACTGTTGTCTTAGGATTTTTAGCTGTGGCTAGATTGGGTTTCATCATTCATAAAAACAATGTGAAGAATGATAATAGTGATCTCTCCAACTCTGTCGTTTATGCTTTTGGGGTTACTCTTTGTTTATTGGTTCTTGGAGTCACAATGATTATTAGTGGTGCTGACTGGCGTTCAAAGGGTTTCGCCCGCGCGGCATTAGAACTCAAGCAAAAAGAGATCTACGAGAACCTCAGCATCGTCGAAGTCAAGACCGGTCCAGAGAATAACAAGGTAAGCGCCTTTGCCTTCATTCGTGATCGCGATGGCGAAATGCGCTTATATGAGCTTGAGAAGGCGATGCCACCCTTGGGTTACTTCAAGGTCCTGGGCGACGGCGCTTACGCTTCTCTGACAGCCACACCCGCCTCACAGCCTGCCAAGTAGTCTCCGCCCCCGATAAAAAACGGGGGCTTTTTTTAGGAAAAAGATTAGCCACGGTCCAGGCTTTGCTATACTAAAATCATGCCAATCATCTTCACCGGCAACGGCAAGGGTTTAGAAAAATAACGAATAAGATGAGTGTAATTTTTCTTAATACCGACGATTTAGGTATAAGATAAATAAACGGGTAAAATATATAAATCATGCTAATCGTCTTCACCGGCAACGGCAAAGGTAAAACCACCGCCGCCTTAGGCCAAGCCGCCCGCATGGTTGGTCGCGGCAAAAAAGCTCTAATGATCCAATTCATTAAAGGTCCGTGGAAGTCCGGCGAAGACAAGGTAATTATCCAAAAACCGGAAAGCCAACCCGGATTTGAACTCCGCAAGCGAGGTCTTGGCTTTGTTGGCATTTTAGGCGATTCACTTCCGATTGAAGACCACAAAAAAGCCGCCGAAATGGCCTTGCGCGAAGCCGAAGTCGAAATCCAAAAAAATATCTGGGATCTGATTGTTTTGGACGAAATAAATAATGCCGCGCACCTAAATCTTGTAACAGCGGATGAAGTTTTAAGAGTTATCAAAAAACTTCCTCAAGAAAAATTTTTAATTCTGACCGGTCGCGACGCACCCGAAGTTTTTATCAAAGCCGCCCATCTGGTTACCGAAATGAAAGAAATTAAACATCCGTTCAATGACGGCGTTATGGCAAAAATCGCGCTGGAATTTTAGCGGGATATGCCCATCCACGAAAAAGCCTTTTGGTGGATGGCGGGCTTTATCTGCGGCATCTATGCCGCAACTTCCGGTTTAGACAACCCGTGGAGCATCTTGCCCTACCTTCTATCCGGCGCTTTGGTTACGGAACTTATTCTCTGGCATTACAAGACAAATATAAAGTTCTTAATCGCAAGCGCTCTCATTGCCGGATTTTTCTACTCGGTAGGATACGGCTTTCTTGTTAATCAGAATCAAACCGTGCCGGTTAGCGGTGCGGTCTTTCAGGCATCGGGTCGGGTCGCCGAAGTTCGAGCGGGTTTAGATTCCCAGCGAATTTTCCTAAGTCTCCAACCACCCCAAAACGGCCGCCTCGAGGTATTGGTTGGAAAATTTCCCGAACTTCGGTATGGCGATCAAGTTTCGGTTAAGGGAAAAATCACCGCCATACCGAATGAAAAACACTCCTACGCTTTAAGGCATCAACTCATCGGAAGTCTTATCTTCCCCGAAGTTCTTATAGAAAATCGTGGCGGCGGAAATCCGGTTAAAAGAAAATTGGAAGAAGCACAGCAAGCAGTCAAAAATACCCTCCGCAAAATTCTGCCCGCCGAAGAATCTTCCTTTGTTGCTGGTTTGCTTCTTGGTGATACTAGCGGTTTCTCTAAAAACTTTCGCGACTCAATTAGAAAAGCCGGTGTTAGTCATATCGTCGCCTTATCCGGCTACAACATAACTATCATCATCCAGTCAGTTGCCTTGCTTTTGCTCGGAATCGTTCCTCGTCGCGCTGTTTTTGCCCTAACAATTTTAGTGGCGCTGGGATTTGTCATTATGACCGGCGCCGACGCCTCTATTGTTCGCGCCGCCATCATGGCGCTCGTAGTTGGTCTCGCTTCGCAGACCGAAAAAATCTACAGCGCGAGAAACGCCATTGCGCTTACCGGTCTAGTAATGCTTCTTATTAACCCCTATCTTTTGCTCGGCGATATTGGCTTTCAACTCTCCTTTTTGGCTCTTATTGGAATCTTTTATCTCGCCCCCGCTTTGCGTAAGATTTTTCATTTAGGTTTCAATTCCGGAGTTTGGCACTGGCGAGAAAACGCGGTCAATACGATTGCGGCGCAAGCCGCGGTTTTTCCCATTCTCGCCATGAGTTTCAAAACTATCTCACTAGTTTCTATTTTGGCCAATGTTATCATTTTACCGCTTATACCGCTCACCATGCTTCTCTCCGCGGCCACTCTCGCGGTTTATGTCTTGAACTCCGCCTTAGGGCAACTCCTCGCTGAATTGCTAAAATTAGTCATGCGCGCCGAAATAAAGCTCATTGATTTTTTAAGCGCCAACGCGGGAGCGATTCAAATCAATGCCCTAAGTGAAATCGCCACGGTATTTTATTTTTTTGCCCTGCTTGCCATCGTCTTTTACGGTCAAAAAAAATTAACGACTTATGAATCATAATAGCTCCAGAAAAAAAGCCTGGTCCTTAGTCCTTGTCTTCTGGGGTCTGGCTGTCTGGATTTTTGTTAAATCGGGAATATTCGCGCCGGAGCCAAAAACCGAACTCTTCTTTTTGAGTGTTGGTCAGGGCGACAGCGAATTGATTGTCGCTCGTAATCAATCTGGCCAGCCGGTGACGATTCTCATCGACGGCGGCCGCAACGCCGCGGTGATGGGGGAGTTGGATCGCGTACTTCCCCAAAATCACCGGTTAATCGATTTGATGATTATGACTCACCCTCAACTTGATCACTTCGCCGGTTTAATTGACGTTGTCAGAACTTTGCCGGTTCGGGCTTTTTTAGCAACCGGCCGCAAGGGAGAAATCAGTGCTTATGATGAATTGCGCCTCGCCCTTATTGATAAAAAAATTCCCTACATTGTAATCGGCGAAGGAGATACGGTGCGATACGGCGCTTCTCGTCTTAACATCGTTTCGCCCTCGCCTACGGAGCGGCGCGACAAAGAACTCAACACCACCTCCATAGTTTTTCGTTTTACGGATGGCAACATTTCCGCCATTTATACCGGAGACGCCGGTACGAATGTAGAAACTCGGTTGGCCAAAAAATATCCGCTCGCTTCCGATGTGCTCAAAGTCGGTCATCACGGTTCAAAGTTTTCCTCGGCAACCGTATTTCTTAAAGCGGTTAATCCCAAGGCGGCGATTATCGAAGTGGGCAAAAACACCTATGGCCATCCAACCAAAGCCGCTCTCGAGCGCTTAGAAAAAAATGGCGCTCAAATTTTCCGCACCGACCTCGATGGCACCGTCAAAATTATTAAATCAGCGCAGGGGTTAACCGCAACCGGACTCTAAAAATCTACTTGTGGATAGCTCGGCTTGCTTTAGTCCCAATCTTTAGAGACAATCAAATTAGCACCTATTGAGCCGCTGCGGGCAAAGCGCGGCTCTGATGAGAGTGGGGGCGCTCTCCACAACTGCTTCTTCGGCATACCCCACTCGACCCGGGCTTCTCGCTAAAGCGGAATCCCGGGTTTTTTTATATGATTTTCCATAAATACCATGCTCGTCTTAGCTCGTGAAGCTTTATTCATCTGCTCAAATTGACAAAGACACTTATCTGTAAAAAATCCCCGCGACTTTGGAAAAGTCACGGGGAAAGGGCGCGGATGAGCCCGACCCGCTTGGACCTGAGGCCACCAACGCCTAATTAGAATCTACCGAAAAAAACGATCGAGGCGATTACGCTTCAACGCAATCTTAGAGCCGATCCTTTGCCGATCCGGAATATACAGTCCCGGAAAGGCACCGGTGCGAGACGGCGCCTCGTGGTTTGCGCGTTTCTCGGCAGACACTAAAAAAAAGATAACACCCAATTAAACCGGAAGCAAGCCACATTAAAAATTACCCCCGGTTTTCTTTCCCGATAGAAAAGCAATAAGCGCCACCTCAAGCGGGACACCGGCGAACGGACTATAGCGCATTTCGCTGTGCGCGCGAATTAGAGCCCGAAGAAGGGGAATATGGCGCTCCGGATGAATTAGCATGGCCTGCGCCTTTATTGACTGAATGTTCTCTTCACCGAACTCATCGCGAAAAAGTTCCAAAAGCGACGCATCGGCGTTTACGCTCAAAACTCGCCGCAAATAATGGATTAGCTCCTTGTTAAGATCCACCACGTTAAAACCAGAATCCTCAAAAGCCCGCAAATATTTCAAAACTTCGGATAGTTTTTCCTTTATAATCAAATCGGCCAGCGCGCTGACTCGGGCAAGGCCAACCTTGCCGATGGATCTTTCAACCGCCGTCGCGTCTACTTCGTCTTCAAGCGAAGTCATCTGATCCAGTAAGGATTCCGAGTCGCGCAAACTGCCTTCACCGGCTTGGGCGATTAAGGCCAAAGCATCGGCAGTAATCCGAAAATTTTCCGCTTTGGCAATTGCTTTTAATTTTTGAATAATTATGGCTAAGGGTATTTTTTTAAAGTGAAAGCGCTGGGTTCGCGAAATAATCGTCGCCGGCATTTTTTCATATTCCGTGGTCGCCAGCACAAAGATCGCGTGTGCCGGAGGTTCTTCCAAAGTCTTAAGTAAAGCGTTAAATGCGTCCTTGGTTAGTTGGTGAACTTCGTCAATAATATAAATTTTATGCTTTCCCGAAACCGGAGTCAGCGCGATTCCTTCTTTTAAGTCTCGAATCTCATCAATACCGCGATTAGAGGCGGCGTCAATTTCTACCACGTCAAGCGATCTTCCGGAATCAATGGCCATGCATTGCTCGCATGTATTGCACGGCTCACCTTCGGCGCGGAACTTTAGATTTTTTCCCCGCGTCTCGCAGTTGGCGATTTTGGCTAAAATTCGCGCGGCGGTTGTTTTGCCGCTTCCTCTTGAGCCATAAAACAAATAGGCGTGAGCTAAATTATCCCGCGCTGAAGCGTTGCGCAGGACGTTAACAACATCATCTTGCCCCAAAAGATCGCGAAGTGTTTTTGGGCGGTATTTTCGGTAGAGCGCCAAGGATGACATATCAGTATTGTACGTGCTGGAAGCGGAAAACAAAAGCGATGGGTTTTGACTGAACTTAAATTTAGCCTAAACTCTAAATTAGAACCTTGAAAACTAAACAGACTAGGGCACGGGTCATCTTTTGACCTTTACTCATCACGTTTGGCGATTTTTTTGAAAGGTCAAGCCTGATGGAACTATCTTTACGGCGTCGAATCTGGCAAGAGTTTTACGAAGAAAAGTTTGGCGTTGACCCGCAACGAGTTCCGCAAGTACTGGCTATTCCAAATTCGGAGCTTATTTTTCCGATACCGGTCGTCAAAGAGGTGGGTGTTGGATTGGTTATTCAGGAGTTAACGCAGTCAAACGAAAATCATCTTCGCTGGAACTATCCTCTGCGAGCCGGTGTTTTTCCGCAAAGAGATCGTCCCATCGGGAGCTATGTTGTTTACGCGCGAGCCAATGCTGGTTCGGATATTGGCTTTGAAAGTCGCTCGGTTTCTTGGGCGCTTAAAAACAAAGTTCGCGTCATGACCCTTAAAGAGCGCCTGCTTTTTGAACTCTATCGCCGATACATGGACGAACCGCGCCTTGATAGCGACACTTGGACACTTTGTAGTGATGTTTTGGAATCAGGCCAAGATATTCCCGCCGTCGGCTGGGAGGATGGTTCTTTTTGCGTCAAGCCGATTAGTATTAGTTTTGCAAGTCACCTGCATCGCATCCGCGAAGTTTTGCTCCAGCCTCGCATAAAACCCCCACCTCCGTGAGGGTTTTTTTATTGGGCTTTTTTCGACGACTCATCAATTTTTTTTTGGCTTCCCATAATTCAAAGAATAAGATAATCTTTTAACAATCAAACCAAGCGTTAAACAAGAAGCGTATGCAGAAGTTTTTTTTGGGCGCCGGAGCAGTTCTCATTGCTGGAAGCAGTTTATTTTTTTTCTCGCCAAAATTTACTCGAGTCATTCAAATTTTAGAGAACAGACCCCACAGTTCTTTGAGCGAAATTAAAGAAAATATAGCCGATAAAAAAATTCCCTTAGCCGACATTGAACCGCAACCCCAACTCCAAAATCCACCGACCGTAATCAAAGCCGTCTACGCCACCAACTGGTCGGCTGGCAATTCCAAAAGCATCGAAAAGCTTATTCAATTAATCAAAGAGACCGAAATCAACGCGATCGTAATTGACATCAAGGATTATACCGGCGTCGTTGGCTATAGAACTGATCTGGAACTCGTGGGGAAGTACGGCGCCGAAGAAAACCGCATACCTTTTATAAATCGTCTCCTCAAACGTCTGCACGACGAAAATATTTATGTGATTGGCCGAATCGCCGTCTTTGAAGATCAGGCTCTAGCGACATCTCGTCCCGAACTTAGTCTAAAAAGTTTGGCGACCGGAAAGTCTTGGCGCACGCGTAACGGCCTTCTGTGGTTGGACGCCACCTCCAGGGAAGTTTGGGATTATAACCTCGCGATCGCCGCTGACGCCTTGCGCCGAGGATTTGACGAAATCAACCTTGACTACATTCGCTTTCCCTCCGATGGCAATCTAGAGGATATCAGCTACCCGTTTTGGGATAAGCAAGTTCCTCGACGGGAAGTTATTAAAAACTTTTTTGCCTATGTTCGCGAAAAACTTCCGAATGCGATCTTATCCGCCGATCTTTTTGGTCTGGTAACCATCAACACCGATGATCTTGGCATCGGCCAGTATTTGGAATATGCCCTGCCTTATTTTGATTATGTTTCGCCGATGACTTATCCGTCCCACTACAATAAAGGCTTTTTGGGTTATGACGAACCTTCAAAATATCCGTATGAGGTGGTTAAGAATTCCATGCAAAACGCCGTTGATCGGCAAAAAAAATTCACCGACCAAAACATTGGCAAAATTAATCGCGTGGCAAAAATTCGTCCTTGGCTTCAGGATTTTAGCCTTGGCGTCCATTACACTCACGACCTGGTTCAAGCCCAAATGCGTGGAGTGGCCGATGTTTTTACCTCTTGCATTCCCGGGGTAAATCCCGCGGGCGAAACCAAGCCAAGTTCGCCCTGCGCCTCTCAACTTTCCGAAGACTACAGCGGTTGGATGCTCTGGAGTCCCTCCAATGTTTATACTCGCGAAGCGCTTACCGCCGAAACGCCGTAAATCAAACTATGCCGCCTAATTTTTTTGAGTTAAAACTTGATCAGTTCATCGGCCCACTCGACAAGCTACTTATTCTAGTGGAGGAACGAGAACTTCCAATTAACGACATCAGTCTCGCGGCGGTTACCGGAGACTTTTTGGATTACATCAAAAAGCTAGAGGGAAAAGTGGAAACTCTCTTCTTGTCGGATTTTTTGGTCATCGCCGCCAAGCTCGTGCTCATTAAATCCAAAACACTTTTGCCCTCCATCGAATTGACCGCGGAGGAAGAGGGGGAGATTAAAGACCTTGAATCGCGTCTGGTTCTTTATCGGGAATTCAAAGCGGCCGGATTGGGTTTAAAAAATCTCTGGAGTCCTTTACCCGCAATGTATCGCCGTCCGCTCCTTGCTTCTTTTCGGGAGGGGATGCTCTTCTATCCCCCAGAAGGAGTTACCCCCGCCCCGCTTCTTGCCTCTCTGCTTGGCGCCGTCCAACGGTTTGAAGAAATTATTCCAGAAAAAGCCACGGTTAAAAAACTTTTAGTCACCGTGGAAGAAAAAGTGCAAGAACTGTTAAATCGCTTCGCGGAAAGAATCTCGCATAGTTTCGCCAGTGTGGCTAAAGACAAGTCGCGGGATGAAATCATCGCCCTCTTCCTTGCCGTCCTTCATTTGCTCAAAGAAAAACAGATTGATGTGGAACAAGAAGCTCATTTTAGTGATATACTGGTCAAAAAAAACGCCGCTTAATCCATGGACGCTCAACCCAATTCCTCTAAAAATATCATCGGCCAGTTGGAAGTCATTCTATTCACTCACGGTGAACCCTTGCCAATAAAAAAAATCGTCGCCTTGCTTGGCCTCGATGAGTCGGCGACACGAAGTGCCGTCGCCGATCTCGCCTCTTCGCTTAGCGCGAGCGATCGGGGACTCACGGTCATTGTTCAAGACGACGAAGTTGAATTAGTCACCAAGCCGGAACATCGCGAGCTAGTTCATACCATCATTAAAAATGAATTTGAAGAGGAATTATCTCCGGCAATTCAGGAAGCGCTGGCGATTATTGCCTACACCGGCCCGATCTCTCGGGGCGAGATTGATTACATTCGAGGCGTAAATTCAAGTTTTACAGTTCGCAGTCTCTTGCTTCGCGGGCTAATTGAACGTAGCGCGAAAAGCGACGATGCCCGATCGGTGGTTTACCAAATAAGTTTGTCTTTTTTAGAACATCTCGGACTCACCAAGTCCGGTCAATTACCGGATTACGGCAAATATCGAGCCTTGATTAAAACCTTTCGCGCCGCTCCCCAAGCCGAAACTTAACTGCTCATGAAAAGCCTTCGTCTGGAAAGTCTATTTTTCGCCGTGGTCGTTTTATTTTCAGTTTCCGTCTCGCGGAAGCTTACCGAGCCACCGGCAAAACCCTACGATAATCTTCAGGTTATCAGTTTAGCTTCAAGTCTAAACGCGTCTTCGGCGGAAACCTTCTCGCCCGCGCCAGAAACCTCTCCACGCAATCTAGCTTTGCCGCAACCAGTAACGCCTCTAAAGGCAAGAAAGCCGCTTGCCGAACCAAGTCTTAGCGCCATTGAATACTTGGCTAAAAATTTAGATGGCGATTCAAAAATTCTTTTGGAGCGCCGCCGTGAAAATCGCTGGCCAATAGCTTCTATTACCAAACTTATGACCGCGGTCGTGGCTCGCGAGAAGATTCCGTTTGAAACGACAATCCGAATAACCGAAACCGCGGCCGCCACCGAAGGGCAAGCTGGTGGCCTAAAAACCGCAGAAGAATTTTCCCGCGACGATCTTATCAAGGCCATGCTCATGGTCTCAAGCAACGACGCCGCCGAAGTGTTGGCGGAATATCTTGGGCGCAAAGTCTATCTCCAAGCCATGCAAATCAAAGCTCAAGAACTGCAAATGAGTAATACTACCTTCGCTGACCCGACCGGTCTCTCTTATCTCAATCAATCAACTCCCGAAGATTTAGAAAAACTAACGCGATACATTATCGAAAAACATCCCCAGATTTTTACCACAACCGCCGAACTCAAAAGCGATATTCTGGAGTTAATTTCGCGAACCAAGCGTCGCCTCATGAACATCAATGCCTTAAGCAGTCGGCCGGAGTTTCTCGGCGGCAAGACCGGCTTTACCGCCGAAGCCGACGGTAACTTGCTGTCGCTATTTCGTTTCGGAAATGATAGACTGCTCATCATTGTTTTTGGATCCGATGACCGCGTGGGCGACACCCTAAAAATCTATGATTATCTTGCAAGCCGTTAAAATTTTAAGCCTCTCTATGCTGGCTTTTGTCGTGGCCTTTGCCGTCACTCCTTTTGTACTCAAAATTTTAACTCGCCTCAACTCGGGCAAACACATTAAGCGCAACGACGAAACTCCAATTTATAACCAACTTCACCGGCACAAAGAAGGCACGCCCAATATGGCTGGCATTATTATTTGGGGAACGGTGCTGGGGATCGCCTTTCTGATTCTGGTCTTGGCCAATGTTTTCGACGGAGTCTTTGGGTATCTTAATTTTGTGAACCGCGCCGAAACCTTTTTACCGCTCGCCGCCATGTTGCTCGCGGCACTTTTTGGATTTTTAGATGATATGCTGGGTGTTTGGCGCGTTGGTCCCAACGGCGGCGGTCTCAAAATGCGCCACAAGATTTTAGTTTACCTAGTTCTGGGAATTATTGGCGCCTGGTGGTTTTATTTTCGCTTAGGCTTTGACGCGTTAATGATTCCGTTTTACGGCTTTGTGCCTCTCGGTTGGATTTATCTGCCATTCTTTATTTTTATTATTGTTGCTAGCGCCTTCTCGGCCAACGAAGCCGACGGCTTGGATGGGCTCGCGGGCGGCGTCATGCTTTTTGCTTTTATTGGACTCACTGTTGTCGCCTTTGTGCTTGGCCGATATCACTTAGCAACCTTTGGCGGAGTAACCATCGGCGCCTTGCTCGCTTTCTTGTGGTTCAACATTTACCCGGCCAGATTTTTTATGGGGGATACCGGCTCAATGGCGCTTGGCGTTACCATGGGAGTCATTGCTCTCTTGACTAACACCGCTTTACTTTTGCCTTTTTTCGCTCCAATTCTAATTATTGAATCCGGATCAGTCATTCTCCAACTATTAAGCAAGAAACTCCGCGGGAAAAAGATTTTTCTCTCCGCCCCCATCCACAATCACTTTCTAGCACTCGGCTGGCCCGAAGCCCGAGTTACCATGCGCCTCTGGATTATCTCCGCTATTTCCGTGGTTTTTGGTCTGGCTATCTTTTTCTTAAACCGCTATCTGTAGAACCGCTATCCACAAGTCACCAACCAAGAGATTTAGAAGTGTTATACTAATCAAAGAATCCAAATTCGGATCAAAACCGTAAGAGTTGCTCCTTTTGAAAAATAACCTATGCCGCCAAAAAGCCAAATGAAGCCGAAGCAGGTGGCGTGGATAATCTCCGCGATTGTTTTCGCGACCGCTTTCGCGATCAGCTTCTCACTCGTGAGAGAAAAAGCCCCACTCCCAACTTCTAATGATTTAGATCTTAACAATATTGCCGTTGAGGTTCCGTTTATCAGCGGAATAGTTACCGCGGTTGGCGATAATTTATTCAGTCTGGAGGTTTCTTCTTTGTTGGGAATTACACTCCAACCCAATGACCCTCGTCGTCTCCGAACTATCGCCTTGACCGCTGAAACTTTGATTATTCGCGAGTCGCGCAAAGATGCCGGTGAGTATAATCGGCAAATTCTCCAATATAATGAAAACCGCGCCAAAGGAATAAATACCATGCCCCCAATTCCATATCAGGAAATTGTCTTGCGCCCGCAAGATATCGCCGTCGGTCAAACGGTCACTATCACCGGAGTCGAATATGGCAATCTCAAAGACCGCCTCACCATAACAGCGGCAAAGGTCAGTATTAAAAATTAAAAAAATATGAAAAAAAATTTCGCGTTGTATTTAGCAGTGGCAGCGATAATTATGTCGAGTATTCAAATAGTCCGCGGTGGCTGGGTTGATCCACCGCAAGCCCCGCCCAGTGGCAACGTCTCGGCTCCGATGACCGCCTCTCCGGCCTTTCAATACAAGCCCGGCAAAATCGCGGCTCAAGACGTTTGGAGTGATCAAGCGAACGCTTGGGTAGCCGACTTGCACCAGGTTAAATATGTAAATGCCGAGTCCTCAACCTGGCCGACTGGTTACCATATTCTTAGCCTCACAAGTGTTAGCGCGCCGACTGCTTGGACTGTCATCAACGTTTCCGATACCAGTGGTTATTCCTTGGTTCAGGCAGGAAAAACAGCCAAGGCTTTGATTGTGCGAGTCTATTGTGGCCAATCCGAAGTCTTCGTCACCAAAGAAGTCTCTCCGGCGGCCATAACCAACAACATCTATGGGACGCCAAGCAACGATGGACGCAAAGTTTGCTCAGCCTTCAATAATCAGCGCGATACTAATGATGCCGTGGTTCCGGTCACGGTCGTTTCGCAAGGCGCCATCAACACTTATCAATTTAAGTACAAAATATTTCCGACCAATCAACCCAGCGTTGGCGTGGATATGTATGTTATCGGCGCCTATTACTAAAAAACTTTTACCATCAAGTAAAAATAGATTCCATTTTCGGAATCTATTTTTTTATGAAACGCGAACGTTAGAAATGCTATAATATTAAGACTTAGCGGAATAAGCCGTGCCTTGTAAATACAGCGTTGAGCGCCACAGCCCGCGAAAAGAAATGCGCCAAACACACAAACCCTGCAAAAACCAATCATTATGATCTTGGTCAAAGGAGGAACCATTATCGACGGCAGTGGTGGAGCGGAATACCGCGCCAATTTAGTTATTAAAGGAAACCATATCGCCGCGATCGGAGAACTAACCGAAAAAAATCTTAACTGTGATCAGATAATTGACGCTAGCGGCTGTCTGGTTTTGCCAGGGTTCATTGATATTCACAACACCTCCGATCACCACCTAACTTTGTTCGCCGACTCCGATCAAAGCGATGCCCTAAGTCAGGGGATTACCACCATAATTGGCGGTCACTGCGGCGCCTCTTTGGCGCCCCTGCTCTATGGTTCGCTGGAATCTGTCCGCAAGTATGCCGACATTGATGCCGTTAATGTTGATTGGCATAGCGTTAGCGAATTTTTTACTTTACTGGCCAAGCAAAAACTCGGCGTCAATTTCGGGATGTTGGTTGGACATTCAACAATTCGCCGAGCGCTGATTGGGGATGTCACCCGAGATCTGACTGTTGGCGAATTGCAAGTCTTCGCTAAAATTTTGGAAGACGCCATGCGTGATGGGGCGCTTGGTTTATCCACTGGCTTAAGCTACGCCCATGCCAACCAGACTCCCTACGGCGAAATTAAAAATCTGGTGGCAAAAATTGCGATCGCGAAGGGAATCTACGCCACTCATCTTCGCGATGAAAAAGAAAACATTGTTTCAGCGACCGCCGAAGCGATTCGTATCGCCGAAGAAACCGGAGTCGAGGTAATTATTAGCCATCTCAAGCCGCTAGAAACCGGTCTTAGTGAGTATTCCAAAGCGCTGGAAGCGATTCTCAAAAGTTCCGCCGCCGAAAAAATTCATTTTACCAGCTACCCCTACGACACCAGCATGCATCCGATCTACACCCTTCTGCCCATTTGGGCCAGAAAGGGAAATTTGGAGGCGATGTTGAATATTCTAAAAAATCAGCATCACCGAGAACGGATAATTCGCGAGTTGGAAAATCGCAACATTGGCAACTTGAATATTATGATCATGAATTCTCCGGTCTACTCGCATCTTGCCGGAAAAACGCTCGCGACTATCGCCGAAAACCACGGAATAAGTCTCGAAGAGGGTTTGTTGGAGATAATGATTTTAACTCGCCTACGAGCTTTAATCTCCGTTAAAGATATCAATCTTGATTGGATGCTTCAGGGATTTCGGCTTAAAAATAATCTAATCGCGAGCGTTGCTCCCAGTTTTCCAAAAAATTATTCTGGAATAAAACATCCTAGATCGCAGAACACCTTTCCCAAATTTTTGGCATTAGCCCAAGGAACAAAAATGCTCACACGAGCTGAAGCGGTCAAGAAGATTACCGGTGATGCGGCCAAGAAGCTCGGTCTCAAAAAAAGAGGATTAATCAAGGAAAATTGGTTTGCCGATATTGCCGTGATGCGGGGTGAAAAAATAAGCGATGTTTTAGTTAATGGCAGTCCGGCAGTCTTAAACGGAGCACCGACCGCGATTAAAAATGGGGCTATTATCCGTCAAGAAATATGATCATTCATTCCGGAGCCAAGCATCCCGAATATTTAATCACCGCCTGCGTAATGATTCTGCTTGTTTTTGGGTTGATTATGCTCTCGAGCGCCTCTTCTAATCTTGGCGAAGTAAAGTTCGGCGACACTTATTATTATCTTAAGCACCAAGCGCTCTATGGTGGGCTTATCGGCCTCATTGGCTTCTATCTCGCAAGCAAGATACCCTACAAAAAATACGTCAAATTTTCCCTACCGCTACTCATAATCTCTGTTATCCTATTGGTTCTCATCTTCACGCCCTTAGGAGTCAGCGCCAAGGGAGCGACGCGTTGGCTATCTTTTTTTGGGATTCCGTTTCAACCGTCGGAGACGCTAAAAATTACCTACATCATGTATCTAGCCGCCTGGTTGGCCAGGCGGAGCGAACGCCGCAAAGATTTTTGGAAAGGTTTTGTTCCCTTTCTCTGTGTTTCGGCGCTCGTCGCCGGATTACTTTTAGCCCAGCACTCAACGAGTATCGTTGCGATTTTAATTTTAAGCGGTCTCATAGTCTATTTTGTCAGTGGCGCCAAACTGCGTTATATTTTTGGCACGGTCGTGCTTGGTCTTACCGTGCTAACCCTCGTAACTTATGTTACGCCATATCGCTTTGAGCGAATCAAAAACTTCCTGAATCCCGAAGATAACGCGCTCTCCGGAGGCTATCACTTAAGCCAAGCCTTGATCGCCATCGGCTCCGGGTCTGTTAAGGGCGTGGGTTATGGTCAATCAACCAGCAAAATCAGCACCTTGCCCGAACCAATTGGGGATTCAATTTTCGCTGTTATCGCCGAAGAAACTGGTTTTATAGGCAGTATGGCGCTCATCACGGTTTTTGGAATTTTAATCGGAAAAATTTTTCTTGTCGCCTGGAAAAAAAGGGATAAATTCGGCCAACTGATGCTTTTCGGTTTCGGATCGGTTATCGCTATTCAAACTTTGGTCAATATCGGAGCCATTTCCGGCGTCTTGCCCTTAACCGGTACACCCTTGCCGTTTATTAGCTATGGCAGTACCTCTTTGATAGTTTTTCTAACCATGAGCGGATTGGTGGTCAATATCATCAAATCAAACTAAAAACTAAATGAAAAAAATCAGAATTGGCATGCTTGGCGGGGGAACGGGTGGGCACATCTATCCCTTGATCGCGGTTGCGGAAAAATTACGCCGATGGGAATCCACCCTCGGATGCGAAATTGTCATTCGATATTTTGGCGAGGCCGACGATTATCAAAGCGAACTTGAGCAAGCCGGAATTTTAATCTCAAACATTACCTCCAGTAAATGGCGCCGCTATTTCTCCTTGAAAAACTTTTTAGATCTCGGCAAAGCCGCCATCGGAGTCGTGCAAGCCCTTTGGAAAATTTATTGGTTTATGCCCGATGTGGTTTTTATGAAAGGCGGTCCGGGATCGCTTGTTATTGCTTATGTTTGTCATTTTTATACCATTCCGCTCGTGGTTCACGAGTCGGATACGATCCCTGGTTTAAGCAACCGTTTAGCCGGTAAATTTGCCAAAATAGTTAAAATCGCCTTTCCGAGCGCCGCCTCTTTTTTCCCGATTGGCAAAAGTCAGGTTGTCGGTATCCCAATTCGGGAGGCGATTTTCTTGGGCGAAACCTCTCGGGCGCGAAGCATGATTGGATTGACCGAAGCTGGCCTGCCCATACTCTTAATAATGGGTGGTTCGCAGGGCGCCGAAAAAATTAATTCCTTTGTTTTGGATAACTTGGATATTCTGCTGGATCGTTTTCGGATTATTCACCAAGTCGGACGCAATAACTACGAGATTTATATGAACGAGTACGCCATTGTCGCCAAAAATATTAGCGCCGAAAAAAACAAAAACTATCATCCCGCGGCATTTTTAGGCAAGGAGTTGCCGGAGGCTATGGCTGCCGCCGATCTAATCATCTCACGCGCCGGAGGCACGACAATTTTTGAAATCGCGGCTCGAGCTAGGCCCTCGGTTTTAATTCCGCTCATCGGTTCCGCTCATGATCACCAGCGAGAAAACGCCTATGCCTACGCCAAATCCGGCGCCTGTCTGGTGATTGAGGAGGAGAATTTACTCGTCGGACTTTTTATGAGCGAGCTTGAGCAATTAATCGGCAATCCGGAAAAAATTAAAGCCATGACCGCCGCCGCTAAAAATTTTTATTTGCCCGGGGCGGCGGAAAATATTGCCGAAGACCTGGTCAAAATCGCCGGAGCCCTCGGGTCAAGCTCATAGCCATCAGCTGGAAATTCAGCTTCTAAAAAGGTAGACTACCCCTATGACCCGAAGGGAAGAGAAAAAAGTTCGGGTGCGAATTGCCCCGTCCCCGACGGGCTATCTGCACATTGGCACCGCGCGCACCGCGCTTTTTAATTGGCTTTATGCCAAACATAACGGCGGTGAGTTTATTTTGCGCATCGAAGATACCGACAAAGAACGATCCAAAAAAGAATTTGAGGATGACATTTTTTCCGCCTTGGCTTGGCTTGGTTTGGAATACGACGAAGGCCCGTTGCCCGGTGGTGGTGACAAAGGCCCGCATGCCCCTTATCGCCAATCCGAAAGAACCAAACTCTACAAGCAAAATCTTGAATCCTTGCTCGCCGCTCAAAGCGCCTATTATTGCTTTTGCAAAAAAGAAGATCTGGAAGCCGAACGACAAGCCATGGAAGCTCAAGGACTCGCCCCGATCTACGGCGGTCATTGCCGTTCGCTTTCAGAAAGCGAAGTTAAAACTCGTCTCAACCATGGTCAATCCGCCGTCATTCGTTGCAAGGTTTCTCCGCAAGTAGTTATTTTTGAAGATTTAATTCGGGGCAAAATTGAATTTGATCTTAAACTTATCGGTGACATCGTGATCGCCAAAAATTTGGAGACTCCGCTTTATAATTTTGCAGTCGTGGTTGACGATGCCTTGATGGCGATCACCCATGTTATTCGCGGTGAAGATCATATCGCCAACACGCCAAAACAAATTGTCATTCAAAAAGCTCTTGGTTTTCCCGAGATTCACTATGCCCATCTGCCGCTGATTTTAGATCAGGATCGCAGTAAGATGTCTAAGCGACATTCTGCGGTCGCCGTCTCCAAATATCGTGAAGACGGTTATTTACCCGAAGCGATCACTAACTTCTTATCCCTGCTCGGATGGCATCCGGAGGGGGATAGAGAAATTATCCCACTCGATGAAATCATTCAAGGCTTTGAAATTAAGCGTGTCCAAAAAGCCGGCGCTATATTTAATCTAGAAAAATTAGACTGGATGAATGCAAAATATCTGCGCCAGCTATCCGATCGGGAAATTTTACAAAAAATAAAAATTACCGACTCTTATTCGGAGATAGAAGGTCAATTGACCGAAGAACAGGAGTTGAAAATTGTTGACCTTATAAAAAATCGGCTAAAAAAAATATCGGAATTTACGCTCCTTACGAGGTTCTTTTATCAATTACCCGATTATTCGCCGGAGCTTTTGCCCTGGCAAGGTGTCACCCCAGAAAAAACCAGCGAAGTTCTAAAAGCTATAATCGGCGTTGTAACAAAAATGAGTCAAGAAATTAAAAAGACCTCGGCGGAACAAGACCTTGCCCCGATCGTTGCCCAATGGGGGAGAGGCGACGTTTTGTGGCCTCTCCGAGCCGCGCTTTCCGGCGAAAAATCATCTCCCGGGCCTTACGAGATTATGGGAATTCTGGGCAAAACAGAGGTTCTAAAGCGACTCCAAATTGGACTCGCGAAGCTTGCCGTCTAACTAATTAACATGACTTTAGTCTCTAAACCGTCATTTTTTTCGCCTAGGATGATAATACCAGTGTTAGTCATTACGGCTCTTGCGTCGTGGTTTGCGCCTTTGGCGCAAGCTTCGGCTCCGGAAGAATTACAAAAGGCGATTGAAGAGAAATCCAAAACTTTGGAAGGTATTAATCAACAAATCCAGCTTACTCAAGATAGCTTACGAACGACCAGCTCTAAGTCAAAAAGTCTCGGTAACGAGATAAAAAAAATAGACTACACCATAAATCAATTGGCGTTGGGTATTAAATCAAGCGAGGTCAAAATTGATAAATACAAATTAGAAATTGAAGCCTTGAGCTACGACATTGAAAAAAAAGAAGAAGATATCGACATCAAGCGGGAGGCGATTGTAAGGTTTTTACAGGAATTACAAGAAAAACAGCGCGAGGGAGCCCTCATGGTTTTTTTAAAAAATAAAACCCTAGCTAAAAGTTTGGCCGAAACTGAAAACGTTGTCAGTCTCAACAATGGCTTGGACAAAAAAGTTCAAGAACTTAAAGAAATAAAAGCCATTCTTGATGATCAGCGGCTTGAGGCCAGTGATCGCAAGACAAAAATTGAGTTAGAAAATAAAAACCTCAAGAACCAGAAATATATTGTTGAGGATCAAAAACAGGACCGCGCGACGCTCTTAACTCAAACCAAGGAGCAAGAAAAGTCCTATCAAAAACAACTCGCTGAATTGGAAAAACAACAGAACGAACTCGCCGATCAGATTGATGATATTGAAGAACGCTTGCGTAAGGAGTTTAATATCAGCTTATTGCCCAGCAAACGCTCCGGAGTTTTTGCCTGGCCGATTGCGACTCTTGATCGTGGCGGGGTTGGGCGGATTTCCCAGCATTTTGGCGAAAAATCCCGTCTCTATCGAGGCAAGCCCCACAATGGACTTGATATTGCCGCGCCCACCGGCACGCCGGTCTATGCCGCGGCCAGTGGTAAGGTGACCCACGTTGATTCCAACGACCGTAGTCGCTGGCAGAAGTACCAATATGGCAACTATGTTCTGATTGAGCACGGTAATTTTCTTAGCACGCTCTACGCGCACCTCTCGCGTTCCGTGGTTTTTGACGGGCAGAATGTGGAGCGTGGTCAGCTTATTGGCTATTCCGGTTCTACCGGCTATTCCACCGGCCCGCATCTTCACTTCGGGGCCTATTGGAGCGCCTCGGTTTTACTTAAAAAAATCTATCCCGCCGCCGGTTTAGTGCCGGTTGGAGTTATCATTGATCCCGAGGATTACCTCTAACCGATTAACATCGACCAACAAGCTAAACTGATAACGGCCTAGATTGCGCCAAAGACCAACAGCGGTAAACGTTCGGCAGAGTAGAAGAGCTTATATTTCTAGCCAAATTAAAAGCGGTCAACAGACTCGCGCGGAGTCTAAAAAGATATTTTCCAAAAAATCTTATTTACCAAAATAACAAGACGAATTAAAGTAGTCGGCACGAAGAATAAACGCCGAAAAATAAACAGTAGGGCGATGAGAGGAGAATCGCCGAACCTCTAAGCCCGTACTTTTTTCTAAGAAATCAGAAGGGGAGCCATTCTAATATCTATATCTGTCGCAAAATATATCTTGTGCGACAGATAGCCTACAAGACAAAGCCCCTCCCCACCCGACCTAAACCTACAACCCAAACCCGAGTATCTCTCGGTGTGTTATAATTTCCTACACTACGCATGGCCTTCCCCTCCCTTGATCCTCAAGAATTTAAAGCCAGCCACGGTTACGATATCGAAGACACTTGGTATCCCCGCGTGACCAAAATTGTGGACATCAAAGCCAAGCCAGCCCTCTATCGTTATTATGGCGATGCGCCGAGTTTTGCCGCCGCCAAGGCCGCCACCGAGCGTTCCGCCGAGGAAGGTACCTTAATTCATACCGTTGCCGAAAAAATTTTTATCGGCGAGCCAACCGAAATTCCCGAAGCGGTTAAACCGGCCATCACCGCCTTACAGGTATTTTTAGCTGAAAGAAAAATTCAAGTTCAACCGGAACATGTTGAAATGCGTATTTTGAATAAAGAGCATCGCTATGCCGGCACAATCGATACTTTAGCCACTATTGACGGAAAGTTCGGAGTATTGGATATTAAAACATCGCAAAGTATTTACCGCGACTATAATTTACAAACTGCCGCCTATGTCGGCGCCTTAGTCAAAGAATTTCCGCATCTTATAACGCGCTGGATTCTTCGCATAGATCAAATCAGAACCTGTGATGCTTGTTCGGCTACCCTTCGACCCAAAGGCGGTCAGGTTAAAATCCGGCGTCGCCCGGGTTCAGTCCCCTGCTATATCAGCCAACATGTTTGGGGACCGCTTAAGGGAGTCATCGAATTAAAAGAAATTCCCTCATCCGATGATGACTTCGGAGCTTTCCTAGCTGCCAAGCGCCTGTGGGAATGGGAAAATCAAGAACTTCTCCAAAAAATCGGATATTTTGTCTAAAAGAAAAAAGCAGGCTTCAAGTGCTATAATGGATATGTCTACTGGTATTTGCATTGGCACACGTACCTTTAAAACCCAAGGATAACCAAGTGGAAACAACCCGCTTCTCATTGCTAACCGACTATATTTTGTTTGATCATGACCGCCGACCGACTGCTCTTCGGGAAGATGATGTTCTATTATTGCGACTGGTTAGAAATGGCAAAAAAATAGAATCCGTCATTCACTTTATTCGCGCCGACCATTTTTTAAGACTCAATAGGCCAGGTGGCCCCGATGGCCTCTGCATACCAAAGTTGGACGCCAGCTCCTTCCATGGCCTCGTTAAGTTAATCGCCATGAGTCTCGGCGGCACCGCTCGCCGTCTTCCTACCAAGGATGAGCACGTCGCCGGCTATAAAATATGCCGAACGGACTAAATACGACAGTTTTTAGCTAGAACTGGCGTATTTTTTTACCGGTAAACCTACGGCTCTGCATCTGGCCTAAAAAAGATTAGATATATCGCTAGCACCTTAGTGTTGCAGGGCGACCTGCTCAAAACAAGTCAATGATCACGAAGAAACGGCGCAGGCTTGACATACTTAAGAATAGAATGTTAAGATAAAACCCGTTAGTTTAGCTCTTTTAAAACCGAAAACCGGCTTTTAGAAACACTGCGTTTCCGCCTGATTTTGCCATAAGAGAGCTTGATTTCCACTCACACCGGAAGGGATAGACAAATGCCCAAGCAAGATTTGAATCCTTGGGAACGGCTGATGAAACTCATCGGCGCCATCGTCGCGATGGTGCAAGATGGAAGCCGAGATCTGAAAGAGGTCATGGAGTTCGCCGACTTCTTCCAGATCATCAAGGACAAGCCGAGCTTCTTCACCGACTTCAAGGCCTTCCTCGCCTCGCGCAAGGAACCCGCCACAACCCCGCAGAGCGAGCTCTCTCTCGCCCTCGACCCCCGCTCCCTCTGGACACAGATCTACGCCAAGCTCGGCATTACGGCCGACTTCACGGACGTCCCGATTCCCGCAAAGCCCGAAGGCGACTACTGGCCCATTGGTGTCTTCAAGGGCATCCTCATGAACCAGATCGTCCTTGGCCTCCAGAAACACTTCAGTGTTTACCTCTACACGGAAGATCTTGACCGTTCGGTTACCCAAAACGACCGAACAGCCGAGAAGTCCTACTTCATCTGGGTCAAGGCAACTCAAGAAGCTGATCCCGAGCTCAAGAACCTGTCAGCAAACCAGCTCAAGAAGAAAGAGATCAAGGGCATCACGCTTCTTGAGCGACTGCTCCTTGAAGCCCTCTACTTCCTCGTTGTGAAACCCGGACAGCATCTCGACAAAGAGAATGTTACTCTTTGCTCTGGTTCTCGGGTCTCCGGCGGTGATGTGCCGTGCGTGGGCTGGGATGGCGACGGGGTCGACGTGGATTGGTACGGTCCCGACCGTCGCTTCGTCGGCACCCGTGGTCGAGCAGTAGTTTCGTGAATTAAGCCCTTCGTTCTTTTCCCTTCAGCCCTTCCCCTTGTTGCTTGCAAGCAACAAGG
Organism: uncultured Candidatus Saccharibacteria bacterium; assembly: GCA_964367145.1. GTDB lineage: Bacteria > Patescibacteriota > Minisyncoccia > UBA6257 > 1-14-0-10-40-38 > JAHFLD01. The sequence goes on from CAYIWJ010000003.1 coordinate 34,160, forward strand.
GGATTTTTTTAACTATTTAACTACAAGACTTTCCTCCGCTACCGCGTTTATAACTTGGCGGCATTAAAATCATTACTTTTGCCCTGGCGTGCCCACCAAGTTCGGCGGGGTCTGCCCTTCAAGCGCCGCCACAATGTTCCGAGCCGCCACCTCTCCCATTTTTTGCCGCGTCTCCTCGGTCGCCGAAGCAATATGCGGCGTTACGATAATTTTATCCAAATTTTTAAACCCCAAATCCATCAACGGCTCGTTTTCAAAAACATCAATCGCCGCTCCGCCAATAATCCCCTTTTCTAGCGCTTGCTCCAAGGCGTGCTCATCAATCACCGGTCCACGGGAGGTATTGATCAGATAAGCTGTTTTTTTCATCTTAGCCAAGCTGTCGGCATTTATCAGATGCTTGGTTGAGGGTAAAAGCGGCACATGAATGGATACAAAATCCGCCTCGCGGAGCAAATCGTCCAAATTCGGTCGGAACTCCGCGCTAAACTCTTTTTCAAAATCCTCGTTCCGCTTAACATCGTAATAAAGGGCTCGCATATCAAAACCCTTAACTGCGTGCTTGGCGACCAAAGCCCCGATTCTTCCCAATCCCACGATGCCTAAAGTTGAGTGAGCCACGTCCGCCCCCAAAAGCAACATTGGCCCCCAGCCCTTGTACTTTCCGTCGCGCATAAATTGATCCGCCTCCGCTATCCGGTGCGCGATGGCGAGTATCAGAGCAAAAGTGTGTTCGGCAACCGTCTCGTTTAAAACATCCGGAGTGTTGGTGATTAAGATATTCCGTTCCCGAGCGGCGACTAAATCAATGTTATCAAAGCCCACCGCGTAATTGGCAAAAATTTTGACTTGCGAACCGGCGGCGGCAAAAACCTCCTTATCAATTTTATCGGTCAAAAGACACAAAACAGCATCATAATTTTTACCCTCCAGAAACATTATAAGCTCCTCTCGGCGCAGAACCCGATCTTCGGGATTGACCACCACTTCATAGCCCTGTTTTTTTAGCAAGACTAAACCGCGATCGGGAATCAGTCTAGTCACAAATACTTTCTTCATAATGAAATAAATTTTAAGTTCTCAAACGCTGCAAAATATCATTCTCAACTTCTCGTCGTTCTCGCCCAAACTTAGCGCGAGATGCCTCTCTAGAGCGAGTGGCGAGCCCTGCATCTGGCCGGGAGACAGCCGCCGTCTTAATGTTGAAAGGCCTAGCGGTTAATCCGTTAATCAACAGCTTAACATAGGCATGATAGTTATCGATGTTGATAAGATCATTCTTGTCGAAGACCGGCTCAAACTGGCGTACCAAAAACTCGGCGTCTTCCGCTCCAACTCTAAACACCACCATCGACCCGACATTACCAAACACCGCGTCGCGAATTTTTTCCGTCAGCTGGGCTATAAACTGGTGTGCCACCGTTAAATTCAAACCATATTTTCGCGCTTCAGATAAAATTGTGGCGATAGAATCAGTAGAAAAGTTCTGAAACTCATCAATGTAAAGATTAAAAGGAACTCGGTCTACCTGGGGTGTGTCCACGCGCGACAAGGCCGCCATCAAAATCTTACCCACCACCACCATACCGATAAGTCCGGCATTGATGTCGCCAATCTTGCCCTTGGAAAGATTGCACAACAGTATCTTTCGACTATCCATAATCTCACGAAAACGAAAGGCGGATTGCACTTGGCCGATAATCGGCCGCACGTAATCATTGGCAATAAAGTTGCTGAATTTAGAAGTTACATAAGGAGTGATATTTTGGAGCGACGCCTCTCCTCCCGCCTTAACCGCCTCCTTTTCCCAAAAATCAATCACCGTAGGATTTGTCGCCCGCGCGAGTTTCTTGGCGCGAAAAGCCGCGTCCGAAAACAGACGTGGAATCTCCACCAAAGTTGCCGGATTTTCTGGATCATCCATCAGGAGCAAAAGCGCGTTGCGCATATATTGCTCAAACATCGGCCCCATCGTTTCGGAGGAAAAAAGTTTGTTAAAAATTCCCTGGATCTCGTTGACGATAAAAGTTTTTTGCTCGGGTTTGGTCGGGTCATTTTCCAGCATATTTAATCCCAAAGGACGCTCAATATCCCCCGGATCAAAAAGAATCACGTCCGAAAGCCGCTCAGCTGGAATAAGTCCCAATAGTGATTCAATTAGATCGCCGTGCGGATCAACGACCGCCACGCCCTTTCCGCTTTGAATGTCTTGCAGGGCCATCTTGACCATCAGATTCGATTTTCCGGTGCCGGTTTGACCAATCAAATAAATATGTCTTCCGCGATCAGAGTCCCCAATGCGAATTGGCTGAACTTGTCCGGCAAAAGTGCTTTCTCCGATTAAAACTCCATCGGTTGGCAACTCAATCGGCGCCGCCGCCTCGCGTGATTTAACCGAGGCGATTTTGGCGACTTGAAACCCACTGGTTGGAAAATGAAAAAAACTGGCCAATTCATCCGTGTTCAAAATCATCTCATTCGCCGAACCAAAAGAACGAAAAATAAAGTCTTCAATTGTTCGCCGCGGATTTTTTGGCGTAACAACTTTAACTTGGTTGCCGTTTGCCAGTTCAAATTGCCCACAAGCGACTAAGGCTCCGTTTAGAAGTTCCTCGGCTCGTAAATCATTTGGCGCAGTCGCCACCAACCTAACCGCTACTTTATATAGCGTTTGGGAAAGTTTATTTTGCACAAGTCTGATTTTTCCCTGATCAAGTGGCTCCGGCGTTTGCAAAACCTGGTCACCCTTTTCCTTCGCCTGGGGTGGCTTTTTTATCGTCTCCAAATATCGCATGCCACTCTTCTTTGTTCCCGAGGAGGCTCCCTCTACCACCACCTGCAAAGCCAACCCCTCGCCGACGGCGCGCAGATTGGCAAAAGCCGAAAGGAAAGACAAAAATAGGTCAGCCTTTGCTTCCGTGTAAGTCCGTAAAGGCAGGGCAAAATGAGATTTTTGCTCCAAGGTCGCCACCCTTACCTTACCCGAACCCCCGAATATGGTGTAATCATCCGCATGGCTCACCTGGGCTCCGGGCCAAAGCGCTCGGATATATTTCGCCACCCCCTCTTCGGCGCTAGTCGGTACGGCGCAATAGAACTTAATCTCCTCACCGATATTATGCACCGCGAGCTCCAACGCGAACGGCTTCTTCATTCCCAAAAGTGAATTAAAAAACTGACCAGAAACCGCGATCTCACGCAGTGGATCTTTAGCCTCACCACTCCCCGCCGGATCGCGGGGTAAACGCACCAAAAGCAGGCGCAAATTAAGATCCAGAAGCAATTTTTTTCGTCGGCGCGAACTCCACCAAAAATATCCGCCAGTTAAAACCACGACTACAGCCAATCCAAGATAAACAAAAATCTGTGGCATCTATTTCAATAGCCCGCGTTTTTTAAACTCCTCATAAAACGTATCGGTGATAGCGTCATGAAATCCATCTAACACCAACGGTGGTGATTTTTTAGCTTGCTTTATAGCCGAAGCCAATCCTTTATGCAGAGCCGAATCAATCAATTCCTCAACCATCAGCCGCGTGGCGGGATCTTCCGAAGCTAAATATAGAGGCAAGGCCGATGGCTTTGCATTCGCCGAAGTTTGACTTCCGGCGGAGTTGGAAGCCGGTGGCAAAGGACTTAGACGTTCGCCAATGACTTCGCGCAAAACTTCGCGGTCGGATTTTTTCTCTAGGCTCCGTCCATTAATTTCAATTTTCAAATCTTGAATATCACGCTCAAGCGCCGAATGCCGTTCCGATGGTGCTTCCATAGAGAAAAGTATACCACAAAGAATCGCTTAGTAGCTTCAAATTACCAAAACCCGCTCCATCCGCTAAGCCTCATTAACCTACCCGTGCTTAACCACCATCACGTCGCCGTCTTTCACTACATATTCCTTGCCTTCGGTTCGCAAAACCCCCTTTTGTCTTGCCTGCGCCCAACTTCCGGCTTTAATTAAATCCTCCCAAAAAACCACCTCGGCGCGGATAAACCTTTTTTCAAAATCGCTGTGAATCGCTCCGGCTGCCTGTGGCGCTGTTTCGCCGCGCTTTATGGTCCAGGCGCGAGTCTCATCCTCTCCGGTAGTCAGAAAACTTATCAAATCAAGCGTCCGGTATGCCGCCGTAATCAACTCCGGTAGACTTTCCGTATCATTTAAATTCGCGGCCACATATTCGGCGCCAAGTGAAGCGATTTTCTGTTTGAGCTCGCTAGTCACCTCTCCCTCGCTTCCGTTCAAAAGAAAAATTTGTTTCTTGGTGGTTAATAATTGCATCTCCCGCGCCACTTGTTCATCGGCAAATTCGCTGATTAGCAATCCTTGATTCAACTTCACGAGCATCTTTTTTAAAGTCTCTAAATCCTTTTGTGCCTGTTTTTGTCCGGTTTTTGCCTCGCCCTCGGCTCGCTTTAATCTCTTTTCCACCAAATCCAAATCTTTAAAAATCAATTCAGCGTTAATAATTTCAATATCCCGAATCGGATTTAGCGTATTTTCTACATGCGTAATTTCTATACTCTCAAAAATTCGAACCACATGCGTTATTGCCGTTACCTCTTTAATGTGCGACAAAAAAGCGTTGCCTAAGCCCTCGCCCTTGGAAGCGCCACGCACCAGTCCGGCAATATCAAAAAACTCCATCACCGCCGGCACTGTTTTTTTAGAGTTAGAAAGTTTTGCAAGAAGCGCCACTCGCGCATCGGGCACGACCACCACCCCAACATTCGGATCAATGGTACAAAAAGGATAGTTGGCGATCTCAACCGGCTTGGCGGTCAAGATTTTAAAAAGCGTTGACTTGCCCACATTCGGCAAGCCAACTATGCCCATCGCGAGTTTCATGACTCAGGGAGAATAGCAAAAAGCGATAGACTTGGCAAAATTACCTCCTCTTTCGCTTATCAATCTCTTCCTTGATCAAATCTACAAGTTCGGGCGCAAAATGTTTAGCGGTTTGACCTCCGGGAGCTTTATAATCAAATGACATTCCAGGTTCTAACGCCAAAAATTCACCGGCTATTGTGTTGATAAGCGTTTTGCTCACCGCGGTCTCTCGTTGAATTTCTCCCGCCGTTTTCCAGCCCACAGGAGCTGGTTCCATTGACGAGACTTCTTCGGTAATTATTCTGATCAAGCGGGGTGAGAGAAACTCAAAAGGGCGAGACTTTTCGTAGCGCATAACTTTGAACCATTCAGGATTTTTCTCCCTGTAGCTCGAGGCTATTCGACTAACTACTTTATCACTAACTCCTAGGCTTTTTGCTAATACTTGAGTTGGCTGCCATTCTGCGGGCGCAATCTTGATTTCTTTGTCTTCTTGCTCGATGGTTTTTATTAATTGAGGTGAGATATGTTCGAATAGTCGACCCATTGCATCGTGAGACGTCCGAAACCATTCAGGATGGTCTTTTCTGTGTTGCTCAACTTTATTTTTTAAGCCTAATGCACTTCTTCCCATTTTTTCAGCTAGTTTATTGCGGGTAATCCAGCCAACAGGAGCCTCGATAGCGTTTTTTTGTTTTTCTTCAAGCAGTCTTATAAGCTCAGGGCTAAGGTGTTCAGCGCGACTGCCGTTCCTACCACGATATTCACGGAACCATTCCGGATGAAATTCGCGATGAGCATCAGTGGCCCTATCGACAGTCGTAAAATTGCTACCGATCCTGTCTGCTAATCCTTTGCGCGTCTCCCAGCCTAAAGGCGCGTCTTCGAGTGAAAGTACCTCTTTTTTTATAAGATCGACCAGCGGAGGAGAAAAATGCTCGATTTTTCTTCCGGTATGTATCTGAAATGTACCGAACCACTCGGGGTTAGTAACCCGTTTAGCATCTACTATTTTGAGAATTGGTTTTTTGCTAACCCCTAACTCTCTTTTCAGAGATTCCAATGTCATCCATCCGGGTAGAGGCATTGCCCTCCCCCTACTTTCCCTTGTTTCAGAGACAATCCTAAAAATTTCTTGTGTATCAGTAATAATCTGTAGTCCTTCAATTTGTATGCCAGTGAGCCGCGCAGTTCCAGCCTGCTCTGATTGTCTAGTAATATCCCGAATCTCTTCTCTGTCAGCGTATGGTCTATCCGATTTTCGAATTATTCCAGGTGATCCGACAATTTCCGCGAAAGTTATAGGGCCAGGAGTATCTTCATTTGTTTTTCTATCCAGAAATTCAACAATATGGGCGAACTTATCAGGGTTATCTTCGTCAAGACGAAGCACGCGTCCCGCGCGTTGCTCTGCGATAACCCTAGATAGCGTGGGTCGTAGATTTAAACATACGCTTGCTCGAGGTTCGTCAAAGCCTTCAATCAACTTGTCGGCGGTGCATAAAACTTTAATTTCGCCTCGTTCATAGCGCTCAAGAATTTTTGCTGACTCTTCGCTGTCTGTTTGGCCGGTTATTACGGCTGATGGAACGTTACTTTCATTAAATAATTTTGAAACTCGCTTTGCGTGCTCAATGCCCGCGCAAAATGCAATCCCTAATTTCTTATCGAAAGCATCTTTGTAAAGCTTTACCGCCGCCATATTGCGGCTTTGAATGTTGATTGCTTGTTCTAATTCTTTTTCTGAATAATCTGTTCCACTGATTTTTACTTTACTAATATCAACGTCTGTTCGCGCTAGCGTTACAGAAAAAGAGGAAAGCAGGCACTCTTCTACTGCCTCCGGGATAGACATTGAATAAATTTCTGTATTGAGAAGATTGCGAACCTCCTTATCTTCAGAAAATATTGGCGTTGCAGTAAAGCCTAGCTTGATGGCGTTTGTAAATTTACTTACCGAGCCTGTTCGCAAATCACTTAAGCTCCGATGCGCTTCATCAAGGATTAAAAGACCAATTTCTTCGGGTTTAATGTTTTTTCTTTCAATTTCATTCACTAAAGATGCATAAGTAACTACGGTAACATTTTTCCCGAATTCTTTAGCTGTTCCAGAAACTTTTCCAACTTTAACGCCTGGGGCAAATCTTTCTAGTTTTTTGATAGTTTGGTCTACCAGGGTAAGAGTCGGCACAGCGATTACTGTTTTTACTCCAATTGCTTCAAGAAACTCTGTGAAAAGAACGGTTTTGCCGGCACCTGTAGGAAGCTTAACATAGCCCTCGTTACCACCATTTTCAAGATAGTCGCGCATCGCTTCAAAGACATTTATCTGTTCTTCGCGAAGGGTGCGCTTATTCTCAAACGCTTTGTGCTCCCCAATGTACGCATCTAAGTTGTTCAGTCTCCGCAACCATTCGCGCATACTACCAATCTCTTCAAGGGAAATTGGCTCACCAGAGCGCTGGGAGCGAAGAGTTTGAAGATAGATTCCGTATCTGCGGGGATATTTTTCCTTTAACTTCTCCACCGACATCCCCGATGTATCCTCTCGTGATGAAGATTGGGGAAGTTCTTTGCCGAGAATGGACTCAGTAGCTCTTACCTGTTCTTCCAGCTCACTAGGCTCCTTGTATCGGAACTGCTCCATATGTGTCTAATTATGCCAAAAAATTCAGCTTAAATAAAGCTACTGTAGCGATCCATTGCGCAACGGAACTTTTGCTTCTCATTCGCTATTTACTGAGTTTGCTTTGCTATACTTATTCAGTGTTCTACCTCCAAGGTTTAAATCACGGACAAATTACTGGACGCACCTGGCTCGTTCGCGCCAGCTTTGATGTGGAAAATCTTCGTGAGGATTTTCGACTCTTCTCCGCCTTGCCGACTGTCCGGTTTATTTTAGATCGTGGCGGGCGAGTTATTCTGCTCTCCCACCGCGGCCGACCAAAAGAGCCAACACGCTCCTTAAGTCTTAATATTATTCTTCCTTTTCTGACTCGTCACCTTGGCATTCGCCCCGTATTTTTTTCCGATTTTGATTTTGCAAATATCAGACACATACTTCGCGCTAGTTCCCACCGTCTTTTTTTGTTGGAAAATCTTCGTTTTTCTCCCGGCGAAGAGGCCAACGACCCGACTTTTGCCAAAAATTTGGCCTCACTCGGCGATGGCTATGTGAACGATGATTTTGCCGCAAGCCATCGCGTCCATGCTTCAATCGCCACCATGCCAAAATTTCTGTCGTCTTACTGTGGTTTGCAACTTGCCGCCGAAATTAAAGCGTTGGGCGGCCTTCTACAAAAGCCGCAACGTCCGTTCGTGGTCCTGCTCGGTGGTGCTAAAGTTCCGGAAAAATTAGCCTTTGCCACGGCAATGCTAAAATTTGCCGACTCGGTGCTTGTCGGCGGCGTCTTGGCCAATACCTTGCTGGCGGCTTCGGGTAAAGACATTAAGGCTTCGACGCTAGATTCAAATTCGCTTCCACTGGCCAAAAAAATTGTCGCTCACCCCAAGCTTCATTTGCCGATAGATTTCATTTGGGAAGAGGAAAAAATCCGCGACATCGGCCCGCAAACCATTCCGGCTTTCAGCGAGATTTTGTCTAAAGCCAAAACCATCATCTGGAACGGAGCCATGGGGCTTTTTGAAGATCTCCGGTTTGCCGAAGGCTCAATCGAGCTTGCCCACCTAATAACCGGAACCGAATCATATTCCGTAGTCGGTGGCGGCGAAACCACGGCCTTGGTTCAAAGTCTTCACCTTGCCTCGCGTTTTGATTTTGTTTCTACGGGCGGCGGCGCCATGTTGGATTTTCTCTCCGGAAGAAAACTGCCCGGCATTGAAATACTCAATCAAAGCCGCTAGAGTTAACCAAATGAAAAGCAAAATCGTTGTCCTCTACCACGGGGATTGTCCCGATGGCTTTGGCGCCGCTTGGGCGGCCAAAAAAAAGTTTGGAACGCGCGCAGTTTATCTCCCGCTTCACTATGACAATTTAATTCCAGATGAAGTTAAGGGCGCCGAAGTTTATCTTTTGGATTTTGGCATTCATCAGGCTGAGCTAGAGATTATTGTCAAGCAAGCCGCCTCCTTTGTTTTTATTGACCACCACGAAACCTCCAAAGCCCTGCTTCCATTGATTAAAAACAAATTCTTTGACACTAAGCACTCCGGTTCCGCTCTCGCCTGGAAATATTTTCATGGCTCCAAGCCGATTCCAAAACTTCTGCGCTTTGTCGAGATGCGCGACCTCTGGAAATTCAAAACCACCCGCGATTACTGGATCGCCGCCGCGCTGGAACTTTTACCTCACGACTTTCGCGCCTGGGATCAAATGGCGCGCGCTTTTGATAATTCTTCCGGTTTCAAAAAAGCGCTTGGCGAAGGCAAGGTATTATACGAAAAAACCCAAGCCCAAGTTAAAGATCTTTTAACCAGAGTTTCCGACGGAACTTTTGCCGGTTTAAGAGTCGGCATCCTTAATAGCTCCCTCCTTCAAGATCAAGCCGGTAGTGAAATCGTCTCTCGTGGTTACGACGCGGCTGTAATCTGGTATGCTACATCAGATGGCGTGAAAGTTTCTCTGCGCGGTCAGGGTCGGGCTGATCTCTCTAAAATCGCCGCGAGTTACGGCGGTGGAGGGCATTCAAATGCCTCCGGTTTCCGCATGAAGGAAGAAATCGCGTTTCCTTGGCAATATACGCACAAAGCAGTTCTATGGGAAAAACAGTAACAATTTTTACCGACGGCGGCGCGCGCGGCAACCCCGGACCAGCGGCCTCCGGATTTACGATTGACGGCCGCGGTTATGCCAAGATTTTAGGCGAGACGACTAATAACGTCGCCGAATATATGGCGGTAATTTTGGCGCTCAAAAAAGCTAAGCAATTATTCGGTTCTATCGCCAAAAAAGAAGTGGAGCTAATCATCAATACCGACAGCGAATTGTTATACAAGCAAGCTTTAGGAGAATACAAAATTAAAGAACCGGAATTACAAAAATTATTCGTTGAGGTCTGGAATCTTCGGCAGGATTTTAAAAAAGTCAGTTTTGTGAAAGTTCCTCGCGAGGAAAACAAGGCCGCTGATCGGATGGTCAATCTGGCGCTTGATGGCGCGCTTCCGCCGGAATCCGCGGTTTAACCAAAATAGTTTTCTTCAAAAACCCAACGCCCCACATTTCTGCGGGGCGTTGGTCGCTCATTGGCTGTAAGCCGGATTCTGTAACTAGCCTCATCGGCTAGCGGTGATTATCTATCTAGGCCGCCGCTCTCGCGGCGGCTCAAGCGATTCTTTCCGACCCATTTGGCATCGGAACACGATCTTGCACTCGGTAAGGATTTAGCCGTTGCACCTCCGCTTTGTTTCCCTATGGCGGAGCTAAACCTATTGCGCTGGGATGAAGGTTTCCCCGACCCTTTCGCGTCGGAGCGTCTCTGTTCGCACCTCGTGCCTTGCGGCAGGCGGCCGTTAGCTCCAGTCAAAGCTCCCTCGCTTCTTTCTGGAATTCGACTTGCGTCGAATCGCTACCATTTTTGATTCGTCGTTTGACGAAAAATAGTGTCCGGACTTTCCTCATCTCGCCCCTAAGGGCGGACGCAATCACCCGTCTCAATGAGCCTTGATTACTTTACCACAATTTCAAATCCATGCAATGTTTTATCGCTTCTCGGCGCATTTCTCAATGATAATGGGTGAAGCTATATTGCTTCTGGCGATAAGATATCCCAAGGCCAAACTCGCCGCGCTCACGCCAGAAACCAAGGCCGCGATTAAAATAATTTTTTCATATTCACCAAACCACCAAAGTATTCTACGCCACATAAAACTAAAAATTAAGAAACTCCTCCCATTTGCGGAATAATTCTCGGGTCGCCCGCAAATCGCCGATGTTATATCGCGCGATTTCCAGATATTTTTTTTGGGCAAAGAGTTTAGCCACGTCGTCTCCCGTTACACCTTCACTCTTGGGACTCTTAATGCCAAATGCTCGCGACCATAAATGTAGACTTCCTTTTTTACGCACCGCGCCCATAAACGAAAGTTGATCCAATAAATCAATATGAACCGCTTCGGCGTGTTGTTGATAAAGATACCTCCCCGCCATCAGATTTTTACTCGGACGAATCCCATGGATTGCCGAACGAATCATCAAAAACGGCACGTCAAAGGCTCGCCCGTTAAAAGTGGCGAATAAGTTGTATTGTGCGGCAATCTCCCAAAATTTTTCCAGAATTTCGCGCTCGGGCATGGCCTCAAAGGTAATGCCATCCTCCTCAAAGTGCTCCACCTTTTTATGCGGTGACTGAAAATAAACCCCGCCCTTCTCGCGGTCAATATCCAAAACTCCGACCGCCGCCACCTCTCCGGTGAGTGGCGAGAATCCCAAACCATTTTTAAGATCGGTCAGTGAACGATGATATTCTTCCGCATCGCCGGCCTCGCGCTCAATCCAGTGAGTTAGCGATGACTTGGTGGTTTCATCCAAAGCATCAAAATCCTCGCCGATAGTTTCAATATCAAGCACCAACCGCTTCTTAGTTGACATATATATAGTATAGACTATAATGACGAGACTAAAAACATCGGAAAAAGGCTGGCACGAAAAATAAATTAGGACCCATATAATACATGGCCCATACCAAATCAGGTGGCTCAACTAAATTAGGCCGCGATTCCATTTCCAAGCGCCTAGGCGTTAAGGTTAATCACAATGAAGCCGTTGGTGCTGGAGAGATTATCCTGCGCCAGCGCGGGACTCGGTACTTGCCGGGAAAAAACGTCCGCCGCGCCGGTGATGATACTCTTTATGCCGTCGTCAATGGAACTGTAGCCTATAAGCAGGTTAAAAAGACTAAGTTTGACGGCAATCGCCGCTACGCCACTCGCATCAGCGTGGTCGGCCAGTAACTCTTTGTGCTTTCCAATTTTCGCCGTAGACTTCGGTTTATTTTTTCGTCTTACCGGTGAGGATCACCCTTATCTTTACTCGTGTTCCATATCCCAAATCAAGCTCCACCACGTGTTCCCCAATTTTGCGCAAGGAATGCGTGAGTAAAACTTTTTGCACCAAAAAACCCCGAGTCGCAAGTTCTTGACTAATATCTTCCCCAGAAACGCCACCGATCAGCTCACCGCCTTTTCCAGTTAAAACCTCAAATTGCAAAGTCAGTGAAGCTAGTTTTTTTGAGATCATGGCCGTCTTTTCCATTCTGACGGTTTCCACAAACTCCGCTTCTTTCTTTTTTTGCATTGCTTCGACTGTGGCAACCGTGGCTAATCCTCGAGGCAGTAAAAAATTTCTGGCATAGCCGTCGGAAACGTTTTTTATCTCCGATCTTCGGCCAATCCCCTTCACGTCCTTCAGAAATAAAACTTGCATAGGAATAAATTATAAACTATCGCCAAGCCAAAAAACCTCAACCAATCAGTCATCCCCGCGCAAAAATAAGACAATTCGCCTTTATTTAATTAAACCCTTCAAAACTTCCAAGGCCTTTTCAAGCTGCGGATCTCTTCCGTCCTTGCTGTTTTCTTCGGTAATCTCCACCTCAAAATCCACCGGAATTCCAACTTTATCAATAAGTCCATCCTTGGGCGTCAGCCAATGAGCGATAGTCAGTTTAAGCTTGGAGCCGTCGCTCAGGGTTTGTAAGTCTTGTACGCTTCCTTTGCCAAAAGTCTTTTTGCCGACGAGAGGCGCCGCGCGCAAATCCCGCAAGGCTCCGGCCAAAATTTCTGAAGCCGAAGCGGAACCTTCGTTGACCAAAATTACCAGCGGCACTTCGGCAAAAGCGGCATTACCGGTGGCGCGAAATTCTCGGCGCTCCTTAGAGCGAAACTCCTCGCTGGCCACCAACGAATCCTTTTTCAAAAACCAACCGGCCAAATTAACCGCTACATCCAAAAAGCCGCCGGGGTTATTGCGCATATCTAAAATAATCCCCTTGGGCGCGTTAAGCATTGAAGCCGAGGCTTCACGGAAAAATTCCTGCGGAGCGTTTTCGTTAAAATTATAGAGTTGGATGTGAGCAATGCCATCGTTGCGATTCGTCCACTTAAGCGTCGGAATTCGGATGATTTCGCGGGTAATGGAAAAATCTTTTGGCTTTTCCCAAGCTTCGCGGAATATGGCAAGTAGAGCGGGAGTGCCAACGGGCCCGCGAATTTTAGTCACCGCGTCCTCAATTGTAATTCCATCGGTAAAAGTGTCGCCGATTTTCAAAATTTTATCGCCCGACTTAAGCCCCGCCTTTTCCGCCGGCGAATCCTTAAGCGGCGCCACCACCACCAATTGATCTTTTTTAATACCGATTTCAGCCCCAATCCCGCCAAAGATACCCCGCAAATCTTGTTCAAACTTTTGCGAGATCGCGGGCTTGAGAAAAATCGTATGCGGGTCACCCAAGGCGTTGGTCAAACCGGAAACCGCGCCGTAGACCAAATCTTGGCTGTTGGCGTCCGCTCCGTTCAAGTGTTCGTTTTTTAACTTACCCCAAACTTCCCAAAAAATCTTAAAATCAGCCGGTGCCGCGGCATTCGCGCCGTTACTAACGCCGGTAACCACGATATTACCCGAATGGACTGTTCCAACTCTATAGCCGGAATAAAAAATTCCGCCGCTTAAAAACAATGCCGCAAGCGCGATTCCAATAAAAAGACGAATTGAGCGATGATTTTCAGTCATGGAACCAAGTAGGACTACTTTACAATTCTTTTTCCCCAAATGCAAACCTCTGTAGGCTAAAATACTCCGGCTGATTATCTTCCGTTAAAGCAGATTCAAAAAGTTCCAATGTTTCGGCCTCAAAAGAAGCGACAAATGGAACCGGTGTAATATGCGCCGCCTCCGTAAGTCGCGCGAGAGTTACGTGTGGCCGAAGCTGATGAATGTCTGGTGCAAGCGGCAGACTCGCGGCAAGCACCTCCTCCTCTAAGAGTTTTTTAATCGGCGCCAAAACTTGGGCGGTTTTTGTTTCAGTCTCGATAGCAAGAACTCTGGGATTTTTTACCGGGTAGGTTGCTATTTTAGAAAACTCTATAAGCGGCGGCGAAAAAGTTTCGGCGGCCTTTTGCAGAGCCGCGATTATTGCGGGCAAAAATTCGTCCTCCTGGTATCCCAAAAAAAGAATCGTTATATGCCAGAGCGAAGGATCTACGATTCTGCGTACGCCATAAACTTGCGGCCAGATTTTGTCTGTCTCCCGCTTAAGTCGGCGCTTAATATCTTCGGGCAAAGTCAAACCGATAAAAAGTCGTTTTTTCATTTTCCAATATTCGTTTGCAAATTCGCGAGAGGCTCATTATTCGTCGATCTTTTTTCTGCCTCCTTCTGTTATACTTAAGCATACATGAAAGATCTTCGGGAAGCACCAGGTGAGTATTTGAGCAATCTTCGAGCTCGCTCCAAAAACACGCGCGTTACCACCTCGCATCAATTGATGGGCCTTATGATCGCTACAACCCTTCGCGATCTGGATCATCGGGCACTCTACATCAAACTTGCCAAAGAGGGCAATCCTGATTATCTTTTAAGTCTCGCGAAAAGTATCGCCGAAAAACCGGACATCAAGAATCACGGCGCTTATTTTATGCGCTTAGTCCGCAAAAAAACCCCGCCTCGCGGAACTTCAGCATGATCCCGTTGCGTCTCCAAGATATTTCGCCCAAAACCGAGATTTTAACCGTTGACGATAAACGCCAGGCGGAATTTTTGCATCTCAAAACCGAACTGATAGATTTTAAGAAAATTGATCTCAAAGAACTCCAGCGCGTTGGCAAGATTATGCGGACCATCATGAAACGCGCTCGCGGTATCGGGTTGTCGGCCAATCAAATTGGTCTCAACCTGCGTTTTTTTGTCGCCGAAGTTCCCGCCGAAGGTGGCGGCCGCCCAAAATTTTATTCCGTTATAAATCCAACTTTGCGCTTAGACAAGGAGACTAAGGATTTAGATGAGGGTTGTTTGAGCGTTATCGGCGCTACGGGCTTGGTTACTCGCTCGGCCAAAGTTACGCTTAGTGGTTTTGATCTCAAGGGAAAACCAATTCGGATTAAAGCTTGGGGACTTTTGGCTCATATTTTTCAGCACGAAGTTGATCACCTCCACGGAACACTTTTTATTGATAAGGCGAAAAAGATTTATCTCCCGCCGGCCGAGGAACCCCTGATCTCCGAAGACGCAGTATGAAACTGAATTATTGTTTTTTTGGCAGTCCCAGATTCGCGGAAATAATTTTGCAGGAACTGGTTCGCGCTGGTCATCCTCCGCTGGCGCTCGTCTGTAATCCAGATCGGGTTGCCGGCAAACACCGCGAACTAACCGCGCCGACCACTAAGCAATTTACATTGACCGAAAAACTAACTTTTCCCATCTTCCAGTCGGAACGCCCCGAGGAAATTATTAACGAACTAACGGAACTAAAAGCGGATTTTTTCCTTGTCGCCGCCTATGCCAGAATAATTCCAGCCAGCGTTTTTGGACTTCCACGTCACGGTTCGGTTGGTGTTCATCCGTCACTCTTGCCTCGCCACCGAGGATCCTCTCCTATTCAGCAAGCCATACTTTCCGGTGATACGGAGACTGGCGTTACGCTCTATGCCCTGGACGCCAAAACCGATCACGGCCCGACAATTTCTCTCCGCTCCTTGTCTATTGAGCCTAGTGATGACTATATCGCGCTCGAAACCAAACTCGCCCTAAGTGCCGCCGGCCTGATTTTAGATTCAATCCCGCAATTTATATCTGGGAAAATAACGCCACAGGAACAGAATCACGGTCAGGCCACGATGACCAAAAAAATCACAACTGCCGAGGCCTATGTTCCACCGGATAAAGTTTGCGACGCGTTAACCAAAACCGGTGAAGCCGCCCAAGTATTAGATCGTCTAGTACGCGCCCTAAATCCCGAGCCCGGCGTCTGGACTATGGGTACACCGGAACTCGTCGCCCACAAGTTCATCGACAAAAAACGAGTCAAAATTCTCAAGGGATTTCTGCGAAACGGCATCTTTGTTCCGCGCCTTCTCCAGGTTGAAGGAAAAAAACCCGTGATTGTGAATTGACATCAAAATAATCCACGACTAAAATAAAAAAAGTACTTTCGGGTAGGCACGGCCGTAAAAACGGCAACTCTCCGCGTCCATGCGAATCTCCACGGTGCTTCATCGTCCTTGGCACGGCTGTGTCTCAAAAGAGTTCGGAATGGAGTTTGGCTGACTCATTCCGGACAGGCGGGTTCTGACCACCAGAACCCGCCTTTTTTTATATCCCCAGCTTCTTCTTAACTCACCAATCGATATTCTTCTACGATCTTATTCGCAAAATCCCAATCCAGATTTTTAAAAAAAGCTTCTAAATAATCCTTTCGCGCCACGCCATAATCCATAAAATAGGCGTGTTCATAAACATCAAGCACTATTAAAGGTATCGCCCCCCAAACCGCGCCAACGTTATGCGCGTCCGCCGCGTAATTATGGAGCCTTCGGTCGCGATAGTCATAAGCCAATACCGCCCAGCCACGAGCGCAAATCCCCGTAGCCACCATATCTAACTTCCAGGCCTCAAGCGAACCAAAATCACGCTCAATCATTTTTACCAACTCGCCCTTTGGAGTGCCATCGCCTTTCAAATGGCCAAAATAAACTTCGTGAAGTTTGATGCCATTAACCGAGAAAGTCTCTTGTCGCTTTAATTCCCCTATAAAACTATAAGCTCCGTTCGCCTCGGTTTTGTCGGCCGATTCCAGTTTGGCTTGAATCTCGTTGGCTTTTTTCACATAACCCTCATAGAGCTTAACGTGTTCGGCAAGCATCTTGGCGCTCATGCCAACTACGCCATCCTTAAAATCAAATTTTTCCGGAGTTAAATCTTTTCTCATATTTTTATTTTTATTTTATTGCTCCCCACCCATAAATTATAGTTCGTAAATTAAATAAAAAAAAGCGACCACCGAAGTAGTCGCCTAAAGAAGTTAGGCGAGGAGAACACGCAAGTCGTCGTTTTAAAAAAAACAAAAACACAATCGTTCCCTCGCCCGACAAATAAGAAGAGGCCAAACATGTCCCTTTAAGTTGCCCTTCGGGAACAAATTGCCCATCGTCTAGGCCTCTTAAATCTGGCGCGCGGAAAAAAACAGGGGTTAGTTAGTGACCTACGGCCACACCATGACTCTCGTCTCTTTCCGCGCTGAAACGGATGTTAACACATCAAGCCCAACTTAGCAACTAGAGGAAGATTTTTCCATATAACAACCACCCGCATTCCACCAACCACACCCCAGCCAGGACACATTCCTTTCAAGGGGTTCCCTCTCCATTGACAAACCGCCTACATATATAGTACAATATCCCCGTACCTTTAAAACCAACATAACCAAAGCCT
>CAYIWJ010000004.1:0-51148 GCA_964367145.1 uncultured Candidatus Saccharibacteria bacterium
AACAAAAAGCCCGCGAAGTATCGCGGGCGCAAAACAAAAAAATCAGCGACTCTCGATGGCTTTAGATTCAGGAAACTTGATACCGTCAATACGAGCACTCAACTTATCAAAACCGCGCCCAGTCTCCTCTTCTGTAACTTCAATGCTCTTGTCGCGTGCTTCCTTCCAAGCCTTGTTTAGAAAATCAATCCGAAGTTGAAGCTCGTTCAAATTCTTCCGCAAAGCCGTCACCTCTCGGTCCACCATCTTCGCGCTTGCATTAACCCTATCGCTAAGCACATAACCAACCACCGCAAAAAAGAAAACGATAGCGCAGGACAAAAAAAGCCGGGCTCGTTTTGTGGACAACCAAACCAAAACATCAAGTCGAGTTAAAGACACATCGAACCCCTTTCAGCAAAAGAAGTCAGTTAAAGAACTATTCGTAGAATAACACAAAAAAACAGATTTTTGTGCGCTTTGCAGGGATCGAACCTGCGACCTTTCCGATGTGAACGGAACGCTCTACCACTGAGCTAAAAGCGCGGAATAAACTTGAGCATACAATAAAAACACCGCGGCGCAAACCACGGTGTTTTTATATAACCACACTTCCAAAATCTATTTTAACTCCGCCGTCGCTCCCGCCGCTTCTAACTTTTTCTTCAAATCCTCGGCCTCGTCCTTTTTAAGTCCGGTCTTCACTACTTTGGGCGCGGCATCAACTAAATCCTTGGCCTCTTTAAGTCCCAATCCGGTTACTTCGCGCAAAACTTTAATAACCTGAATTTTCTGACCGCCACCGTCTTTAAGCATCACATCCCAGGCGGTCTTTTCTTCCGCCTCCACCGCCACCGCGGCGCCAGCAGCCGCAACGGGCATCGCCGCCGAAACACCAAACTTCTCCTCCATCGCCTTAACCAAAGCCGCCAACTCGGTGACCGTCAATTTTTCTACCATTCCGATTATATCCTGCATTTTTTGATCCATATCTTTTAATTTTTTTTAGTCTCTAATAATTTACTAAACTGCGACCGATAATTTAACTTCTCCTAAATTCGCCCTAACCGACCGACGGCGCAACCTCTCGCTTCGCCAATTGATCGACTATGTTCATAAAAGCTTTGAGTGGCGCAATCATTGTCCCGACCACTTGACCAAGCAGAACCTCGCGTGACGGCAATTGAGCTATTGCGTTAAACTCCGCCACCGATACAAACGCTCGCGCCGCCAAATCATACGCGCCCAAAACTTTAAATTCTTTCTTTTTATCTTTTAACAACTCCTTGCCAAACTTGTAAACCGCCGAAGCCGCCGGACCAAGTTCATTCGGCACAAAAACTACTCCAAATTGAGCGCTAAATTGCAAAGGGTCAAATTCAATTCCCTTATCTTTTAGGGCCACCGCAAAAAGCCGCTTGCGAATAACCCGATATTTGGCGCCGGATGTTCTAAACGCCGCCTTGAGCTTGTTAGTAGCCAAAGTCGGAACTCCGGTAAAATCCGCAAAAATTAAATTCGCGCTTCCCGTAATCAGGGCTTTATTGACCACGACCTCCTCCTTCTTCTGTTGTTTGGTTAACATCGTAAAAATTAAATTTTCTCGCGCCGCTCGACCGCGGGCGTTCCAGAAACAAAAAAAGTGGCTCACGAATGAGCCACAGAAAAAAGTGCGAAGCGCGCAGAGCGCACCAAGCAACCATTCCTCAACGGGACTTATAAATGCCCGTGGTCATCGGAAAAAAATGCGGGGAAGGCGGTGGCCTGTTGACCCTAAGGAAACTGCAGAGCCACATGACCGAAGCGAAGGACCGTTTTTCACGCAGAAGCTGGCCAAAACAAAGCCAACCACCTTCCCCACAAATTGAGTAAGTACCAAAAAGGGTAAACAGTACAGAGCTTACCGCCGGGAGAACTACGAGAGTTCCTTTTGACGATCCGCCTGCAGTGCCGAGATCCCTACCCATATCCCGAACCGTTAATAAGTGCTAAAGAAACAATAGCACAAGCCTGTTTTGAGCGTCAATAACCCAAGTTCAAGGGATTTTTTAATGTCCCCTTCGCCATTCAGCAATCTTGGCGTGATCTCCATTCAAAAGCTCTGTCGGAACTTTAAGCTTTCTACTCTTTGCGCCAACTTTATATTCAACCATTTCTGGCCGCGTGTAAGTTGGATAAGAACCCTTAACTTCCTCCAAAGATTCCAACTTGCCCAAAACTCCGGGAATAAAACGAGCTACGGCTTCCGTAAGTGCCAACGCCGGAATTTCACCTCCAGAGAGTACAAAATCACCCAGCGAAACTTCTTCATCGGCCACAAACTTAGCCACTCGTTCATCAACGCCCTCATAGCGCCCGCAAATTAAAATCAGGGAGTCATATTTTGAAAGCCTCCGCGCCATCTTTGCGTCCAACTTTTTCCCGCGCGTAGAAAATAAAATTACTCGAGTTTTGGCTTTTTTATCACTAACCATACCCGCTCTACTGTTAATAAACTCCACCGCCTTCGCGATCGGCTCGAACTGCAAAACCATACCCGGCCCGCCACCATAAGGCGGAGCGTCAACTTTATGATGCTTAAGATCAGGAGAAAAATCCCGCAGATTATGCAGAGCAACTTTAATTAAACCCGCGGCTTGGGCTCGCTTCAAAATACTTTCCTTAAAATAAGCCAAAAGCGGAGCCGGAAAAAGAGAAATAATATGAAATTGCATAACTCAAATAATACCCTTAAAAGCCCACGCCTCCATCAATAAAAAAAATCGGCTAAAGCCGTTTTTTTATTGCGCCGCGCCATCCGTTGGCACAGCCGTCCGAGACTCGTGCGTGGAACCCTCTGGTTCTTCTATTTTCAAATTAACCCTAGCGTTGTTTTTAATACCGACAATTCTCAAAAGAGAACGAATGGCTTTAGCGGTCGCCCCCTGTCGTCCCACCACCTGCCCCATGTCTTTGGCGTTGACACGCAACGAAAGCAAAACCCCCATCTCATCAACGGTGCGAATAGTCGCCACATCTTCGGGATGGTCAACAATCGCCTTGACCAAAAACTCCAGAAAATCCTTGTCCGGTCCAGAATTCGACATTTAAATTATTTCCAAGCAGAAAATGACCTTTACCCAGAAACAATAGCACGACAAATCAAAAACTGTCAAAACTAAGCCTTGACCTCCGTGGAAGCCTTCTTAACCGAATGGACGGAACGCTTCGGTCCAGCAATGGCCCCAACTCGCACCAAAAAATTATGCACTGTATCAGTCGGCAAAGCACCGCGTTGCATCCAATGCTCCAGCCGATCTTTGCGAACTAAATTAGTGTCGTCTTTAGGATTATACCAGCCCAAATCATCCACTGGTTGACCATTGAGCTTACTGCGGCGCTCGGCCACCACAATCCGATAACTCGGCTGATGTTTGCGCCCAATCCGACTAAACTTAATTTTCAGCATAGAAAACGAGTATACCAAACCCTTAAAAAAAGGCAAATTAATATAAAACCCTTCATCTTTCAGGGATAAACAAAATAAGCCATCGAACTATACAGAAGCTCAATCGCGAGACCCGAAAGCGGCGCAGGATTTTTTGAATAGTTCGGGGAGTAGCCGAGTAAACGCCGGAGCCGTACTTTAAGCATGTACGGCGACAAGTGGCACAGGCAACGACAAAGAAATATTCAAAAAAGACCAGTCGCCTAATCCAATTTCAGTGACAGGATGCGCGAGGTACCGTCTTCCCTCATCGTTACCCCGTAGAGCACATCCGCCGACTCCATCGTCGCTCGATTGTGCGTCACCACTAAAAATTGAGTTCCCGCCGAAAAACTTTTAACCAACTGACCAAACTTGCGACTATTTTGCTCATCAAGCGCCGCGTCCGCCTCGTCCAATACAATAAAAGGCGGCGGGCTTACCGAGATCAATGCAAACAAAACCGCGAGTGAAACCAAACTCCGCTCCCCGCCCGAAAGCATCTCCAAGCCATGAATTTTTTTACGCGGAATAGAAATCTCGACCTCAAGCCCACCTAAATCCACTGGTGCGCCACTAACTGCGACCGAATCAACTGGCTCGGCATCTGGAGCAGAACTTTCTCGCGTCGTCAAAACCAAGCGCGCCTTGCCGCCGCCAAAAAGTAAATGAAAGTATTTTTGCAATTCATCGTTAATGGCCGTAAGCGAGTCGTTGAACTGACTATGAATCCGTAAATCCAACTCGGCAATCAATATCTGCAAGTCTCCCGCCGCTTTTTGCAGATCATTAAACTCCCGCTCCAAAAAAATATATCGCTTCTCGGCTTCTTCGGCTTCGCGAACCAGGCTCGGATCAACTTCCCCCGCCGCCGCAAGCTCCATTCTAAGTTTAACCACTCTCCGCTCGCCAGACACCAGATCAAAATGCGGATCAAAAATAAAAGCCTTAAATTCATCCAGTCGTCCGCCAAAGGTTTCAATTTCAGCTTCAATGTCTTTCATTTTAAGAAGACCTCGCTCTCGGGCAAACTCCACCTCTCGTCGTTCTCTCTCCAAATTTACCACCCTATCCTTAGCCGACTCAAAAGCGGCGAATGCTTCTTTGAAAGTTTTTTGAAAAGTCTCCAGCTGATTAGTTCGCGCCTCATCCGCCGCGGAAAAACTGGCCAACCGCGACTTCAACTCGGTAATCTTCGCCGCCAAATTTTGATGCAACTCGGTTAGATTGCGCTTCCGCGCGCCATCGTCACTCTCGCCTTCGGCTTCCAGTAATTCTTCAACATCTTTAACCACCTGCAAAATATAGGAATGCAGTTCGTCCAAGTCCTCAGCGGCTAAAAGTTCCTCCGCGTTCATCTTAAAGTCGCGCAAAAAATCCGCCAGCTCGTCCGCATCAAGTCGACTCACTGATTTAGTTTCAACAAACTCCATCTGCGCCTCCACCCGGCCAAGTTCTTTTTGTAAAGCCACCAGTTTTTCGTTAAGCTCGGCTTGCTCGCGTAAACGATTGGTCGCATCCGCTCCGCGCGGAGTAGCGGCGGATTCAATCTTGCGCAAAACAGTCTCCGCGACTTTCAAAGCCTCGCGCGCGGCCAAAATCTGCCGATCCAAAAGCTCAAAACGCGGCGTGAACTGACTCAACTCACTCAAGATTAACGACAATCGCTTGCCAAAATAATGCTTGGCGACTTCATCCAGTTCCGCTTTAAGTTCATCTAACTTGGCAAATTTCGCCGTCTGTCTTCGCAACAACCGAACGTGCGGCAACATTTCTTCAATCAAAGCTTTGGCTTTGTCCAAATTAGTTTTAGTGGAATCAAGCTTTAGTTCGGCATCATGTTTTTTAATCTGAAACTGACGCAAACCCAATATCTCCTCCAGCATCATTCTGCGCTCTCTGGGCAAAGAACGCACAAATAGATCGCTCTCGCCCTGATTGATGATGGAAAAGCCTTTGGAGCCAAGCCGCGACTTGGCAAAGAAATCCAAGACATCTTTCAAACGAACCTCGGCCTCGTTCAAATAAAAACGCGCCTCGCCATCGCGGCTAATTTTGCGCCGAATTGTCACCTCCGCAAAATCAACCGGAAAAAAATTATCCGCGTTGTCAAAAGTCACCGCCACCTGCGCCAAACTCATCCGCGAAGCAGTTTGAGTTCCGGCAAAAATCACATCCTCCGCCCGTAAACTCCGGGCATTCTTCGCCTCCCGCGCGCCCAAAATCCAACGAAAGGCATCAATAATGTTGGATTTACCCGAACCATTCGGCCCCACAACCGCCGTAATGCCTCCGGTAAAATCCAAAACCGTCTTGTTGGCGAATGATTTAAAACCCGCGAGCTCCAGTCGTTTAAGTTTCATATAATGTTCCGGCAATCTTTCTCACTGCCATTTCATCTCCCCCAACGCTTGCTTAGCCGCTTCAAGTTCCGCTTCTTGTTTGGACGGCCCAAATCCCTCCGCAATCAGTTTTTCAGCAAAATAAACTCCCATCGTAAAAATCCGGTCGTGATCCGGCCCGGTTTCTCGCAGAACTTTATACTTCGGCGTTAACTTCAAAACACTCTGCGCCTTTTCTTGCAGGAGACTCTTAGAATCTTTGAAGCTTCCCTCGGCGATAATTTCGGAAAGGTGAATCATCACTCGCGAAACAATAAATCTCTTCACTTCGCCATAACCAAGATCCAGATACAGCGCGCCAACCAGCGATTCAAATGCGTTCGCCATAATCACCTCTCGCGCCTTGCCGGTATCTTTGGCCTCCCCTCGTGATAAAAAAATAAACGCTTCTAACTGAATTTCCCCGGCAATTTTGGCTAAAATTTGATAGTTAACCAAGGCCGCCCGAAAACTGGTCAAAATTCCCTCTTGATAGTCGGGAAAGCGATGGTAAAGCTCCTCGGTAACCGTGAGCTCCAGCACGGCATCACCCAGAAATTCCAATCGTTCGTTATGCGGCACATCCCAATCTGGTCGTTCGTTTAAATAAGAACGATGTGTCAAAGCTTCGCGCAATAAAGCCTTATTGGAAAAGGAAAAGCCGATGCTTCGTTCAAATAAAGACAAGTCGGGCATAAACTTCAGGATATCTCTTTCGGGTTTTGATCTTTAGTCGGAGGCTGATCAGTTTTGGCCTTGGCGAGTTCTTTGTAAACCGTGCCCAAAACTCCGTTAATAAATTTTCCGGAATTCGGTCCGCCATAATTTTTAGCCAGTTCAATCGCCTCGTTAATCGCCACCTTTGGCGGAACCTCCTCGGGATTGGCAAACAATAGTTCAAATAGTCCGATCCGCAAGGCATTACGGTCTACAATAGAAATTTGCTGAAGCGGCCAATCTGGCGCGGCACGCGTGATTATAATATCAATTTCTTCTTGATGAGCCACGACCCCATTGGCCAAATCTCGAGCAAACTGCGGCTCATCAAGTCCCGGAGCAAACTCTCCAAGATTTCTCTCTAAAAAGGAAACCAAATCTGTTTTGCGACCATAAAAATCCCATTCGTAGAGGGATTGCAGAACGACTGAACGGGCGAGTTGTCGAGTTGCCATACAAGCGACTTAAAAAACACTAATTCCGACAAATCAACTGACAAAAAAATAGTACCACAACTCCGATAAAAATACCTGCTACTTATAACTCCCGCACTGCGCGCAAGCACGATGCGGAATCCGCGGGCCTTTGCACTTTGGACAAACGGCAATTACCACGCGCTTGAGCGCCAAATGCGATCGCCTTCGCCCTACCTTTGATTTAGAATGATGTTTAACTGGTACGCCTCCCATATTATTTAAGTCTCTCCATGCTAGCTTAACTAAAAATTTTGGTCAATCACCTGCCTGTCTTTTCTCACCTAAGCCAAGTATAATGAAAGAAAAAATAGAGGCTATAATCGCTAAACCGCACAATCAAAAATTCATTAAATTTAATGGCGAAGGATTTTTCGCGAAGTTCAAGGAGGAAGTGAGTAAGTGCCAGAGGTGTACTTTAAAACAAGTACACCGATAAACGACGGAACTTCCGACAAAGAAATGCGGGAAAAAGACGAGCCAAGATTCAAATGGAAAAATTCGTTCACCTTCATACGCATAGCCATTACTCCTTACTCGACGGCCTACCCAAAATCCCCGAACTGGTGGATCGCGTCAAAGAGCTTGGAATGAATACCGTCGCCATCACCGACCACGGCAATCTCTACGCCGCCGTTGAATTTTACAAAAAAGCCACTTCGAGCGGCGTTAAACCGATCCTCGGCGTAGAAGCTTATATCGCCCCCGGCAGTCGCCTCGAAAAAAATCTCAACGGCGGCGAAAAATATTATCACTTGATTCTGCTGGTCAAAAACGAAACCGGCTGGAAAAATCTACTCAAATTAGTCACCGCCTCTTATCTGGAGGGCTTTTATTACAAACCGCGGATGGATAAAGAACTTCTGGGCAAATACCACGAAGGCCTTATCGCGCTCTCGGGTTGTCTGGCTGGCGAAGTATCTCGCAATCTCATGGCCAAGCGACCCGACGAAGCCGAAAAAGCGGCACGAGAATATCAATCCATCTTCGGCGCTGAAAATTTTTATCTTGAAATCGGCCATCACCCCGGCATTAAAGAAACCATTCAAGTCGGCGAAGACTTAATCGCCCTCTCGCATAAAACCGGCATCCCGCTCGTCGCCACCCAAGATATTCATTATCTCAAAAAAGAGGACGCCTACTACCACGACATTCTGCTCGCGGTTCAAACCGGCAATAAGTTAGACGACCCCGATCGCCTAACTTTAAAAAACGACGATTTTTCCATGCGCAGCCCCGAAGAAATGGCCGAACTTTTTAAAAACACACCCGAGGCGATAACCAACACCGTCAAAATCGCCGAAGCCTGCTCCATAACCCTAGAGCTGGATAAAATCCGGATTCCCAAATTTAATACTCCCGAAGGTTACACCGCCACCACCTATCTCCGAAAACTTTTGGAGGATCGACTTAAATGGCGCTATCCAGAGCCATCAACCGAAGTGTTGGCGCGAATTGAATTTGAACAAGGAGTTATTGAGCGCATGGGCTTTGCCGACTATTTTTTGATCGTGCAGGATTTTATCAACTGGGCTAAAAATCGTGGCATCGTCGTCGGCCCTGGTCGGGGTTCCGCCGCCGGCAGTATCGTCTCCTATATCTTAGGCATCACCAACTTGGATCCAATTGCCTACGATCTAATTTTTGAAAGATTTCTAAACCCCGACCGAATTCAAATGCCAGATATTGATGTCGACATTGCCGACACTCGCCGCGACGAAGTGATGGGTTATCTCAAAGAAACTTACGGGGAAGATCGAGTCGCCAACATCATCACCTTTGGAACCATGGCCGCTCGCGCGGCCGTCCGCGACGTTGGCCGCGCGCTTGGCATGAGTTATACCTTCTGCGATCAAATCGCCAAGCTGATTCCTTTTGTTCAATCGGTCAAAACCGGACTTGAGGGAGCGATTAAAGAAGTTCGAGAACTGCATGAACTCTATGAACACAATCCGGACGCCAAAAAGATTTTGGACGCGGCCATGCATTTGGAAGGTGTCGCTCGCCACGCCTCGGTACACGCCTGCGGCACAGTCATCTCTAGTGAACCGCTAGTCAACTTTCTACCCCTCCAACGCGCTCCACAAGACGACAACGTCATCGTCTCGCAATTTGAGATGCACGCCGTAGAAAATCTCGGCCTCCTCAAAATTGATCTTTTGGGACTGCGCAACTTAACCACGATTGAGAATACTTTACGTCTTGTTCGTCGGGTTAAAGGCGAAGAGATTGATATCAATCGGATTCCGCTCAAAGACCAGCCAACATTTGCCATGCTTCAGCGCGGCGAAACCAGCGGTGTCTTCCAGTTTGAATCCTCGGGGATGACCCGCTATCTCAAAGAATTGAGACCGACCGAAATCGAAGACTTAATTGCCATGGTCGCCCTCTATCGCCCGGGTCCGATGGAACTTATCCCCGAATACATCGCCCGCAAGCACGGCAAAAAAACCATCACCTACTTGCACCCAAAATTGGAACCGGTGCTCAACAAGACTTACGGCATCATGATTTATCAGGAACAGCTGATGAACGGCGCCAGAATGCTGGCTAGTTTTACTCTTTCTGAAGCCGATGTTTTACGCAAAGCCGTCGGTAAAAAAATCCGCAAACTTCTGATGGAGCAAAAAGAAAAACTGATTAACGGCTGTATTAAAAATGGCATTCCGGAGACAACCGCCAATGAATTCTGGGCGCTAGTGGAACCCTTTGACCGCTACGGCTTCAACCGATCGCACGCCGCCTGCTACGCCATGATCGCGTACCAAACCGCCTATCTCCGCGCCCACTATCCGGTGGAATTTATGACTAGTCTTTTGAACGCCGAATCCAAAGACATCGATCGAATCACCTACCTGGTGGGTGAAGCCAAAAAACAACAAATCGAAATCTTGGCGCCAGATATCAATCACAGCGATGCCGATTTTACGCCCGAAGGCAGCAAAATTCGCTTTGGCCTCGCCGCCATCAAAAACGTCGGTCAAAAAATAGTGGAAGCGATGATTGATGAGCGAACTCGCGGCGGAGATTTTGTCGATCTCCCATCATTTCTAAGTCGGGTCCAACATAAAGACCTCAACAAAAAATCCCTAGAAAGCCTAATTAAATGCGGAGCTCTTGATTCGTTCGGCGTGGAACGAGCCGTAGCTATAGCCAATATTGAAGAAATCCTAAAATTCGCCACCGCCTACAAACGCCAAAATAATCAAAACCAAATGGGTCTCTTTGGCGTCGGTTCTTCAAGTCAAGCGCTCAAACTTCAACCGACCGAACCGGCGCCCTCATCGCAAAAACTAATCTGGGAAAAAGAACTGCTGGGACTCTACGTGAGCGATCACCCTTTAAACCAATACCGCGAAAAGTTTGAAAAGATTAAGGCCAAACCAATTAAAGACGCTCTACTTACGCCCAATCGTCGCAGTGTCATCACCGGCGGAATTATTGTGAGCGTTCAACATATCATTACCAAAACCGGCAAGGCCATGGCTTTTGCGAAAATCCAAGATTTTTGGAATACTATGGAGGTTATCGTCTTTCCCGAAAAACTAGACGAAACCCGTCGCGTCTGGGAAGAAAATAAAGTTATCCTCGTCGCCGGCAAAATGTCCACCCGCGACGGCGAAACCAAACTGATTTGCGACAGCGTCCGAGAGGTTTAGAAAATTTCCATAGAAAAAATGCATGAGTGCAACAAAAAACATCTTTTTATTCTTTATTTCTATTTTTAGCCTTTCTATTCTTATTTGGTACTACGCGAAGATTGAGCTACCAGAACTAAAAAGGATGTTAAAAAAGAAAGAAGAAGAGAAAAAAATTAAAGTTGATTGGAGTAAGGTAGAATTTGACTCTGCATCTTTTAAAAAGTTACTAAAAGCGCTATTCTTAATAGCTTGCATAGTAGCTATCTATCTTCTATTCAAAAACATAATCAATAATCCCCTACCGTGGATATCAGCATCATTAGTGATTAGCCTCCCTATAATTATTATATTACTATATGCCATCCACAAATCTAGATAACATCCGTCACTCCCTAGCGCACATCTTAGCCGCCGTCGTTCAAAAAAAGTTCCCCGACGTCAAACTCGGCATCGGCCCCGTTATTGATGATGGCTTTTATTACGATTTTAAATTTGCCACGCCAATCTCCGAAGAAATTCTGCCGGAACTTGAGGTCGAAATGAAAAAGCTCATCGAACAAAACCTCGCCTTCTCCGGAAAAAAGATTACCGCGACCGAAGCCAAAAAGCTATTTCACGACCAGCCTTTCAAGTTGGAGCTAACCGACGAATT
This sequence comes from uncultured Candidatus Saccharibacteria bacterium, assembly GCA_964367145.1. Lineage (GTDB taxonomy): Bacteria > Patescibacteriota > Minisyncoccia > UBA6257 > 1-14-0-10-40-38 > JAHFLD01. The sequence continues at coordinate 11,310 of CAYIWJ010000004.1, forward strand.
CACTAAGGAAAGTCAAGAACTAACCACCTATCAAACCGGCGAAGCCTTTATAGACCTCTGTCGCGGCGGCCACGTGAAAAACACCGAAGAAATAAATCCGAACTCGTTCAAGCTGACTCGTCTTGCCGGAGCCTATTGGCGAGGCAGTGAAAAAAATCCGATGCTAACCCGCATTTACGCCCTCGCCTTTAACACCAAAGCCGAGCTCGACACCAAACTAGCGCAACTAGAAGAAGCAAAAAAGCGGGACCACAAAAAACTCGGCCCCGAATTAGATCTTTTTGTTTTTTCCGAACTTGTCGGTTCCGGTCTGCCACTGTTCACGCCTAAAGGCACGATCCTACGAGACTCTCTCGACAACTTTGTCTGGGAACTAAGGAAAAAACATGGTTACCAAAGAGTGGATATTCCCCATATTACCAAAAAAGAACTCTACGAAAAAAGCGGCCACTGGGAAAAATTCAAAAACGATCTGTTTAAAATCACGACCCGCGAAGGACACCTCTTCGCCATGAAACCAATGAATTGCCCGCACCACGCGCAGATCTACGCTCGCAAACAGTGGAGCTACCGCGAACTGCCCCAACGCTACGCCTCAACGACTAAAGTCTACCGCGATGAACAATCCGGTGAACTAGCGGGTATCTCGCGCGTCATATCCATCACCCAAGACGACGCGCACGTCTTTTGCCGCTACACCCAAATCAAGGAAGAAATCTTAAAAGTATGGGATATCATCGAAACGTTCTACGGTGCGTTCAAATTTAATCTCGACATAACCCTCTCGCTCCACGATCCAAAAGAACGCGAAAAATATTTGGGCTCTCCCGAACGGTGGCATGAAGCCGAACATACACTCCGCGACATTGCCCAAAGTAAAAAAATAAACCCGAAAGAAGCTATCGGCGAAGCCGCCTTCTATGGACCCAAAATAGACTTTATCGCTCACGACTCCATCGGACGCACATGGCAAGTCGCCACCATTCAATTGGACATGAATCAGCCTGAAGGTTTCGATCTGACCTGTATCAACGAAAAAGGTGAGAAGGAACGAATCGTGATGATTCACGCCGCGATCATGGGCTCGATCGAACGATTTATGTCGGTACTCATCGAACACTTTGCCGGACGCTTCCCCGTCTGGCTCGCTCCAGTGCAGGTCGTCATAGTTCCGATCAGCGAAAAACAGGCCGACTATGCCAAAGAGATTGAAAATCTACTAAATCAACAAAACATTCGGGTTGAAACCAACCTAGCGAACGAAACCCTAGGCAAGCGAATTCGCAACGCCGAACACGCAAAGATTCCCTACATTCTCGTCGTCGGCGAAAAAGAAGCCGAATCTAAAACAGTTACACCACGCCAAAACGGAAAGAATCTAGAAGCAATCAACCTAGAAAATTTTATAGAGAAAATAAACCACGAAATTAAAACCAAGCAAATTTAGTCTCATATCCGATTTCAGTATCCAAAAAAAACGGCCCACCAAAGGTAAGCCGCCCACTGATTGAACAAAAAACTCTCAGCTAAAAAGCCTGAACCACAATAAAAATCAAACCGCCGATCACCGCCGCACCAATAAGAACAACCACAAAGGTAGCCAAAGTGCTAATCGGATCATACCAAGACCAAACTTCTTTAATAGCCGCTTTGGTAGCCGCATCATGAGGATACCCACAAATCCCCGTCTCCTTATCCTCAAAATTTAGCCTCCCACAAACATCACACTTCCAGCCAGAAGTAGGTGTTCCGTCATCTTCTTCAAAAAGCGTTTCCTCGGTTGCAAGCGGCTGGGTAAACGGAGGCGCCTTGGCAAAACCACAATTTTCACAAAAAAAAGCTCTGCTCCTAAAACCACATTGAGCGCAAAGCCACGATTCCACGGTGGCAATGTCACAAACCTCGCAATAACCCTTTTTGTCGGTCTCTCGCTCACAAATCCGGCAATTGACGGCTTTAACTTCTCCGCTCATTAGAAGCTCCAAAAAAAAGAACCATCCAAGTGATTCAAAGAACTTTAGACACCATAACAGATCAAAAACCAAAGCGTCAAATCCAAAAACTACCACCGTCTAGAACGACCGGAATTCTTTAGCTCGCACCCACAACCACCTAACTGGTCCGCGGACTTTTTTTCTCCAAAAATGCCACCCGCCGCTCCAGGGCCGTAAATTCTTCCACATCAACCTTTCGCTTAAGTGAGTTTTTCATAAACTCAATGTTTTCCTTAACAATCCCCATATCCATCGTTAGCCCGCCGATCATTTCCGTGTGAGAATCCAAAGTCTTTGTGTGAAGATCAAGAATCTTTGTATGCGAATCCAAAGTCTTGGTGTGAGAATCCAGAATCTTTGTATGAGAATCAAGAGTTTCCTTGATTTCATGCACATCAAACTTCAGTTCACCAATGTCTTTTTTAATATCGCCACACTGCTCGGCGATAAGATAAACCTTATGATCGGTATGTTCAAACAAAACACCAAGCTTCCGAATTTCAACAAGAACATCCGGTTTTCTATTTCTAAGTTTTTTTGTCGCGCGCATTGTTCTAAGTGTATGCCCGAAAAAAAGCTGTCAATTTATTTTCCTTGCCCAAGCAACTCCCGAAAAACCTTTTGCAAAACCGCTGGATTTCCCTTGCCTTTTAATTCCGCCATCGCCTTGCCGACTAAAAACTGCAAGGCATTCTCCTTGCCCTTTTTGAAATCCGCCACCGGCTGCGGATGGGCGGCAACAATCCCCATCGCCATCCCCCTAAGCACCCCCGCATCCGAAACCTGCTCCAATCCTTCTGTTTGCAAAATAGCATACGGATCAAGTCCCGATTCACTCATCCGCCGTAAAATATCCTTAGCTGATCGGCTAGTGATTTTATTTTCCGAAATGAGAACTATTAAATCCGCGAAATGCTCGGGACTAATTTTTGAATCATCCCAGCTGGACGCCTTCTCCGTCAAAAGTCCGCGCAAATCGGTATTCAAATAATTGATCAGCAACTTAATTTCGCGAGATCCCGGAGTTCGGTGCTCTAATTTAAATTCCGAAAAAGCCTCTTCAAAAAATTGCGCCGCCCGCCGATCCTGAATCAACGACTCGGTCTCCGTGGCTGAAAGTCCAAACTCTTTCAAAAATCGCGCCCGCTTCTCCCACGGCAATTCCGGCAAAGAAATTTTAAGCGCCTTCAGGTCCAACCGCGATAAATCAAGCGGCGGCAAATCAGGCTCGGGAAAATAGCGATAATCGTGAGCCGACTCCTTGATGCGCTGACCCACAGTTACCTGATTAACATCATCCCAACCTCGAGTCTCTTGAATCACCTTTCCGCCGCCCTCTAAAACTTCGGCTTGTCTTTTAAGCTCGTATTGAATCGCCCCATAAACCGCCTTGAAAGAATTTATATTTTTGACCTCAACCTTAGTGCCCAAAACCGGCTTGCCCTCCAACCCAATCGCGGCAAAAGATTTTTCCAATAATTTTGAATCCTCATTTTTTGACCCAACTTCCGGACGAATAGAAACGTTCGCCTCTACCCGCATCTGACCCTTCTCCATATCAGCATCCGAAACGCCAAGATAACGCAAAAGTAACTGTAACTCCTTGGCAAACGCCACCGCTTCATCGGCGTTTTTTATATCCGGCTCGGTTACCAGCTCCATCAAGGGCACTCCGGCTCGATTAAAATCAACGAGTGAAACCCGCCGTTCTAATTTCGCGCCGAAGCCGTCTCCGTCCGCGTGCTGTAATCTCGCCGTGTCTTCCTCTAAATGAACTCGCGTTAGTCGCACTCCGTTTAGCACTCCGCCAAAAACCAATGGCAAATCATATTGCGAAATCTGGTAGGCTTTGGGAATATCCGGATAAAAATAATTTTTCCGGTCAAATTTAGAAACCATCGGCAAATCACCGCCGACCGCCATACCAACGCGAATAATTGACTCCACGGCGGACCGATTAACAACCGGCAACGTTCCCGGATGACCGGTGCAAATCGGACAGATGTTTACGTTCGGACGCCTCTCAAGCGAATCATTCAACGAATCACAGAACATCTTTGTTCTCGTCTTAAGTTCGGCATGAACTTCCAGCCCAATGGTGGGGATATAAAGCATAACTATATTGCAATCTTACCAATTCAAAAGCTCCTAAGCAATTAATACTCGATAAATCATTTACTGCGTTTCGTGATCGGCGTTCACAAACCACTGCGTCTTCAAATTACCCGAAGCAATCGGCGGATTGGCATAAGTAACTCCCAAAGCATCCGCCAGTCGCCCAAAAAAACCATAAAACAAAGGAACTTTCGCGCTGGCAAAGTTTGGAACTGTTTTAGCGGTTGAAAGCAAATAATTTCGGCTACAATAAAATTCTGTTAATCTTTTAATTCCAGAACCCTGAATCGGCGGCTCTCCGGGCTTGATCGCTCCCAAGCCGGTATCAATCCCTTGATCACGACAAATTCTAAAGATAAAACTTTGTCGCCGCCCCGCCGCATCGGTAAAATAACCCGCCACCGCGTTACAAGAACCAACGCTAGTGGGACTGCCAACCGTCGGATGTCCAAGACGAATCAAAGACAAGGCATCGGTTACATGTCTTGGGTTTGAGGGATAAGTCGCTCCGCCAAAAAACCCCTGACTCGGAATAATAACCTCCAGCGTGGCGGCGGAAGTACCGTAATCAATCCCACGATCCGTGTCAGCGCAAAAATTAAGCACTTGGCCACTAACGGCAGAAACGGTATTGGCCAAAGAGATTGAATTTTTAACTTCAGCCACTTGCACCGTAACTTTATCAACAAAAATGTTTAGACCAACAACATTCAACACCACAATTCCAAGCAAAATACTAAAAAAGATTAAAAGCCTAGAATGGATCATAATAAAAACCAAACAACAAAAGTTTAATCCTTAAAACCAAAGGCATAGCTCTTCCCGCCAATCAAAGTACCCCAGCCAAAATCACCAAGCAGATTACTTAAACCAGAGCTCGCGGGAAACGTTGGGGTATACTTCCTTTTGTTAACGCTCTTGTTTGCTTTCGCCACATATTTAGCCTTCAGATGATTATCTGAACCGCAAAAATATTCCAGAACCACCGCCCCCGCAGGAAAACCGCTAACCGCAGTCTGCGATCCAGAAGATCCGCCCTGCTCGGTAACCACTACGGCAGAAGAATTTGAATTCAAAACGGGATTGGCGCTTCCAGATGAATTAACTGGCTTGCTCTCCGCCGCCGTAATTGGGCCCAATTCTTTGCAATCCTTACCCTTATCAACACCCACAACAAGAGTTGCCTTAAATGGTTTACCATTCACCTTGCCACCGATACCGCCATAATATGCCGACACCCCAAAAAGACGGTTCTTATTCAACTGAACTCCGTCACACTTAATTGAACCGTCAGGGTCGTAACTATAATCTGAATCTGCCAAACCTCCTGGCTCACTCCTGTTAATTCCAAAATTACTCGCGCCGGCAATATACTGTCCAATCGTAAAAGGAGTTCCATCGGGATTCCGATGATCAGCCGGTATGCCATTTTGGAACTCCAGAGAATAAGTCGCTCCAGCGATTTTACCCCCCGGACCAAATTCTGGCTTCATCCCGTCATTTTCCGGACTCGGATCATCAACACAAAGTCTTTGAATTGAAGTCGAATCGCCACCACCAGCGCCATCATCTTCCGCCAAAGCCGAACCCGTGGTTGGCGCCGGAGCACTACTCAACAAAACACTGGAAAGCGAACTCACGTCGCTCGCGATCTTGCTGGTTGAAAAATTCAGAAATCCGACGTTTACCACAATAATCGCCATCAAAACCGCAAAATAATACCAAAAGTTTTTATGAATCATGACAAAACTATATCATAAACAAGGGCCGATTAAGCTGTGGACAAAAAAGTTAGAAACAACTAACCCCAAACAAGGACTCTTTATTTTCTAGACTTGTCTCGCCGGAGCTTTAGCGGAGGTGGAAGCTCTCGGAACTTCAACCTCATACCCCAGCAAGGACACATTCCTTTCAGAGAGGTTCTCGGAGTTTTCAATCTTCAATTTCTCCACCAAGTGAGCCATTTCCTTCCGTCGGCAACTCTCGGAAACGTAAAAAGATTGGTTTTCGACGATAGTCGAAATTTTTAGGTTGAGAGGTAGCGGTTTCATTTTCCGCCGGAGAAAATGAAACCGCGGTGCTCGCGGAAGGAAATGGCAATTTTTACCACGCATCCCAATCACCCCAACCAGCGAGGACTGCTTTTTCCTCACAGCCACCACAGAGACCAGCGTCATTTTCCAACGAGCGAGGACTCTTGTGTTTTGAGAAGCTATCGCAGGCGACGCGAGCTCGGTTTCCGTAGACGGAATCGCGTTGCCGAGATGAAGCGGTCGTTCTTCGCCGGAAAAGAACGAACCGCGGTTCTCAAAACACAAGAGTCCAAGCGCTATCTAACTTCAATCCCCATATTTCTCGCCGTACCGGCGATAATCTTCTCCGCCGCCTCCAAATTGGTCGTATTCAAATCTATCATCTTCTTCTCAGCGATTTCGCGAACTTGCGCTTTGGTTACGGTTCCAACCTTCTTCTTGTTTGGCTCACCGGATCCCTTTTCAATTCCCGCCGCCTTTTTTAAGAGCGAAGACGCTGGAGGAGTTTTAAGTTTAAAAGTAAAACTACGATCATCGTAAATAGTAATTTCCGCCGGCACCACATCCCCCATCATATCTTTAGTGGCTTCGTTAAATTTCTTGCAAAAATCGGCAATGTTAATGCCGTGTGGACCCAAGGCCGTTCCCACCGGCGGCGCCGGGTTGGCTTTGCCAGCTTCCAGTTGCAGTTTTAATACTGTTTTAATTGGTTTGGCCATAATAAATTACAATAGCGACACTAATTACGAATGACACACTAATCTACGAATAATTAACTACATTAATCACTCTTTTGGGACGCAAATAAGTGTTCCGAAAGTTTACTATAAGTCCCAATTTAAGTCCACTACCAGTCAGATAACGCAACATCTGATAATAATCCTCTTTGGTGATGAATTTCTTAGCCTTAAGATCAATGATGATTTTATCCTCTACTAAAAAATCAACAAAACTACCCTTCATTTCTTTTCCCAAAGTTTCCAGATTATATTCACGCAAAAAAGGGATTTTATGGGCCACAAAAAACCTCTCTAAAGCATCGGCATACTGCCGTTCACTACAAAAACGGCCTAAATCATTATGAACCTTATAACACAGCCCCGTAATTCGATAGGATATATCCGGATATAAAAGGCCAATTTTTCCACCCATTCGTGTCATTGGCGTGTCCGCCAGCCGGCGGATTGATAGATTGGTGTCGCCTCACAATTTCTGAACTTGCAGAGAGTCCAATTCCACCACCGTATCCCTCCCAAAAATTGGCACCAAAACCTTGACCTTGCCTTTTTCCTCGTCAATACCCGAAACCTTGGCATCGTAATCCTTAAACGGACCATCGGTAATTTTAATCAACTCACCAACCTGAAGATCAATCTTGAACTTGGTCTCCTGATTTCCCATGCGCGACATTAAAAGATCTATCTCGGGTTTGGAAAGCGGCACCGGAGTCGTACTGTCCGATCCCACAAAGCCGGTTACTCGCGGGGTATTACGCACCACATACCAAGAATCATCGGTCAGCGTCATATCCACCAAAACATACCCGGGGTAAATCTTCTCCGAGACCTCTCGCCGCTTGCCATTTTTAATCTTCACCTTCTTTTCCAAAGGAACAATAATGTTAAAAATCTTATCGTTCATGCCAAGCGAGTCCACGCGCTGGCGCAAGTAGCGAACTACCGCGTCTTCGTAGCCGGAATAGGTATGAATCGCGTACCAGTGTCGCTCATTGTTTCCCGCCGAAAGTTTTTGTGTTGACTTTGATTCCATATAATTAACTCAAAAAGAAAACCTGCAATAAGTAGGTAAAAATAAAATCCAAGACCCCCAAAAACAGCGCCGTCGCCAGCGAAAAAGTAATAACCACGAGCGTCAGTCGCCGCGTCTCAACCCAATTCGGCCAGTTCACCCGTCGAAACTCTTGTTTGGAAGATTCCCAGAAAAGCTTTAGACGATTAGTCATAAATGAACAATTTAAAGAATAAAAATGAGTATATCAAGAAAACAAAAGTCGGTCAACAAAAAACCCTACGCGCTCGTATCCAAATTTTTTACCGCCAGCGCGTGTGTTTGAATGAATTTCTTACGCGGCTCAACAAGCTCCCCCATTAAAACATCAAACAGGTGATCCGCAGCTTCGGCATCGGCAATTGTCACCCCCTTCATAAAGCGCGTCGCGGGATCCATGGTCGTTTCCCAAAGCTGGCTTGGATTCATCTCGCCCAAACCTTTATAGCGCTGAATACCAACTCCTCGCCCCTCCGGAGAACTAACAGCCTCCGAACCATCGGGATTTTTTTCTTCATCCTTTTTAGCCTCTTTTTTTGACGCCTTGAGCGCCTTGCCCTCGCCGCGAGCCTTAAGCATCTCCTCGGTCATCGTCTTTCGCGCCGCATCGTCATAGGCGTATCGCACATCTTTGCCGAGTTGCAAACGATAAAGCGGCGGACAGGCGATATACAAATAACCCTGATTTATAACCTGCGGAAAATAACGATAAAAAAGCGTCAAAAGCAAAGTTCGAATGTGCGCGCCATCCACGTCGGCATCGGTCATCAAAATAATTTTATGATAGCGAATTTTGGCAAGATCAAACGACTCCGCGATCGCCGTTCCCATTGCCACCACTAGAGATCTAATTTCCTTGTTCGCCAGCATCTTATCAATTCTCGCCTTTTCCACATTTAAGAGTTTTCCACGCAAAGGTAAAATGGCTTGAGTCCGCCGATCGCGTCCAGCCTTGGCCGAACCGCCGGCCGAATCTCCCTCTACGATAAAGATTTCGGAATCCGCCGGATCTTTAGATGTGCAATCCGCCAACTTCCCGGGCAAAGTAAGTCCCTCCAAAACCCCTTTACGCAAAACCATATCCTTAGCGGCTTTCGCCGCCTTCCGCGCCTTGGCGGCCAACATGCCCTTTTCTACAATTCGGCGCGCATCCTGCGGATTGCGCTCCATATAGTCCTTCAGTGCCTCACCTATAACACTCTCCGTCGCCGTCCGCGCCCCCGGGTTACCCAAACGCGCTTTAGTCTGCCCCTCAAACTGCGGTTCACGCAAACGCACGGAAACAACCGCGATCAAACCCTCGCGCACGTCATCGCCAGTAATGCCCTCATCCGTCTTGGAAATGCTATCTTTAAGGTAATCGTTCAAACTGCGCGTTAAAGCGGAACGAAACCCCGTTAAGTGCATTCCGCCGTCCGGTGTGTAAATATTGTTCGCAAAACTCAATTCCCGCGTTTCAATATCGTTAATGTAACTAAACGCCGCCTCCACTTCTATCTCATCCTGTACTCGGTTTGTATAAAAAGGCACTTCTTGCAATGGCGGCGTCCCTTCGCCTAAATATTTTAAGAATGATAAAAGTCCGCCCTCAAAGTAAAACGAATAATAAGCCGACACCTCACTTCTGGCATCAATCACCTCTATTTTAACGTTCTTGGTCAAAAACGCCTGATTACGCAAATGCGCCAAAATCTTTTTTATATCAAAATTTATCTCCTTAAAAATTTCCGGATCGGCCTCAAAAGAAATCTTGGTACCCGTATGCGTGCTCTTGCCAACGTTCTTAACCTTGGCCTGCGGAACTCCACGCTTGTACTCCTGCACATAGAGTCCGCCATCGCGCGACACCTCCGCCTTCATCCAGACAGACAAGGCGCAGACCACTGAAACACCAACGCCGTGCAACCCGCCAGAAACTTTATATGAGTCTCCGCCAAATTTTCCGCCCGCATGCAACGTCGTCAAAACCGTCTCCAAGGCCGATTTCTTGGTCTTCTCGTGCACCTCCACCGGAATACCTCGACCGTCATCGGTAATGGCGACGCGATTGCCCGGCAAAAGTTCCACTCGAATCCGCGTGGCATGCCCACCCATCGCTTCGTCTATAGAATTATCCACCACCTCCCAAATCAAATGATGCAAACCATCCACACCCGTAGAACCAATATACATTCCTGGCCGCTTACGCACCGGCTCCAAACCCTCTAGAACATAAATATCCTTCGCCGTATAGGAGGGTTTTTTCTCCGCTTCTGGTTTCAATTTGGTTTCCCTAACTTCGTCTTTTGGCATAAAAAAATAGAGACCGCGAGGCTAAAAAATTAGCCCGAAACACTCCAATAGTATAACAAAAATAGATCGCTAAAGCAAAGCAATTACCTACCTAATCACTGCCCCTAATTCCTTCCTTAAAAATTCTTCCACCGCCGCGTGAATTTTCCCAACCTCCTCATTAGTTAAAGTCCTTTCAAACGAACGATAAATCGTACGGAAGGTATAACTCTTATTCCCCACCCCCAGCTTCGCCTCATTCTCATACTCATCAATCAGCTTCACCTCTTCCACCAAATTACCGCCAAGCTCACGGACAACTTCATAAAACCGATTTGGCACCACGGCTTTGGGAACGATAAAAGAAATATCGCGAATAATCTCTGGATAGCGACTAACCTGCGTGTAAACACTTTCAATGTTTGTAAATTGCGCCGTAATTCGCGGATCGGTTGACCACAAAATGCGAATATCCGGAATCTGCATCTTTTGCATGGCCAGCCTCTCCACCCCAAAACCAAAAGCCCCCCCCCCGTAAATCGCCGGATCAATCCCAAGTTTGGCCAAAGTGCTTCCCCGCGCCATTCCCGCGCCCAAAATCTCCAACCAATCATCGCCGAATTTCACCTCCATTTGCGTGCTCGGATCAGTATATGGAAAAGCATCCGGCAAAAACCGCGTAACCGCCTTTGCGCCAAAAACCGCTCCGACTATTGAGGTCAGAACATTCTGCAAATCCTCCAAAGTCAAAACCTTCTGGCTTTTCTTGACCAGATACAACCCATCAATCTGATGAAAAACCGAAAAATGTTTACGATCAATTTCGTCCTTGCGATAAACCTTGCCGTAGGAAAGAAGTCCCATAAAGCCGCGCGATTCCAGTTTTTTAATTGTCGCCGGATTCTTTAGGTGATACATCCACATTGACGTCGTCTGCGTGCGCAACATTCGCCCGGGAGTCAAAAAATAACTATCTGTTTCACGCCTAGTTGGATGATCCGCGGGAAAATCAAACAAATCAAAATTATTCGCCGGACTAATGGTTTCGGGAATGCTCACTACGTCAAAACCTCGTAAATCGGGCACAGTCAAAATCTTATCTATCACCAACTTGACCGGCGAATTTTTGGTCCGGGTTAAATCCGGCAAAGCCAAAAGCCGCTGTAAGCGTTGCGCCTCAAAATCATTTCTCTTCTGCAATTCCAAGAGCAAACCATCTTCTTCCGGATCAGCGTAAGTGATCATCTCTCCGCCCGTCAAAGCTGGACTCGTCGCAACCTCAATTTTGAATGGATAACTCTCCCTCGGGTTTATTTTCATAGTTTGTGCCATAAACCAATATACCTAAAACCTATCAAATAAGACGACAAAACAAAAGTTTCGCAATAAAAAACAAATTCAACGCCCCGCCCACTTAATCCGCCTCGCTTCTTCTTCTATAATCGGTCCTTCATATTCTCCGTTATGCGCCGAGCTTCCCTCATAAGTCGGCTGTTTTTGATCCAAATGCAAGTTAACCATCCAGCCTTCTGCAACCTCGTCTACATAAACATGAAATCTGGGAAAGGGTCGGCCGGTGGCACTCCGCACAAAAGACAATTCACCGCTTATCCGTTTAACCTCCGGATGATAACCCGATTGGCGTAAAATCAGATTTATATTTTTCGGCTTCTGAATAGACGACGGGATTAAAAATTTCATAAGTGGCGCGACGTCTAATTATACCAAAAAATCAGAGCTAAAAAAATGCCCACCTAAGGTGGGCTAAGCAAAAACCATCAGACATTATGAATGTTAAAGTCACCTCTACAAAACAGCGCAAGCCAAGAAAAAATGCAAACCGGAGAAGTGATGCCAAGAAGAAGGCAGGCAAAATGCCTTAATAGCATTTTTGGGGACAAAGCAAACGTCAGCCCCAAAATATAAGCCATACTCAAATACGCGCAAAAACCCAGCGAGAGACTGGCGAAAAAGCCAAAAAGCAGGAATCCATTAACCGGCCTATCAAGGAACAACTTAAAAAGCGGTAAGTAGGCTACACACAACACAGTCAAGATCAAAAGGCTCGTCAACCACTGATCTTTCAGCCACTTGCCGATGACGCGCAACTTCGCACTCAAAAAGGCCATCTGCCGCATACAAACCTCCAATCATGAAAAAGGACTCCCCCGATAATAAACCCTTGCCACCAAAAGTCAAACTCTTATGCACATCTTCCATTGGTGAATTCTGGTCAAAAACCAATAAAAATTTTCCTTAAAAATAAAAGAGGGTTGGTTTCCCAACCCTCCGTGCGAACTTACTACCTACTTGGTAACGAGCCATGCCCGCGACCAGATTCGGTAAACTTGATGATAGCCATTCTCCAACATGAAGCCGAAAGCCAACTCCTCGCAAGCGAAGTCGCCATCACCGCCAAACTTGCCACCGAGTCCCTTGTCATCCATCCACGATATACCCCAACGCCTCCGCTCCTGCTCGACGAACAACCAAAGTGCTTCCACAATAGTCAACTTCTGTTGGGGAAACTTCTCGTACTCGGCATCTGTAAGCGCACCGAACATAAAGCGAAGCCCGAACTTCGAGACGACACGCATCTGCACAAGGTAACCATCATTGCCGGGTTGCTTGGATTCTGCGGTAAACACCGCGAAGTCCTTCGACAACTCGTGAACTTTCATGATGCGCATGAAGGCCATGAAGTCCGCCCTCGTCACGTCGTTGCCGAAGTAGATGACTCCGCCACATGCTTCTTGCGACGGCGCGCTCGTGAACGGGTTGCTTCCCTTGTGGTCTTGGTATCCGTAGACACCATTGCCGTAGGGAACGGACTTCGTTAAATCACCAGGCTGAACGCTGAGCTTGTGGTCGGGCCAAATGGACGACGAAACACGAACCTTGTTGCCCAGATCGAAAACAATCCTTGTCGGCTCTGTCTGCATTGCCATCTCCTTTCGATTTTTAGTTTGGAAATGTACTACTTATCCAGCGATAAGGATATCGCATCATGCCATAAAAGTTGCAGGAACATCAAGCAACGGCGGCCCTCCTTAGATAGATTCCAATGATTAAAAAATTTCTTCCTCCGAAATTAAAATCGCAAAATCTGGTGCTGGCGGCAGGGAATCTCACGCGCCTCGCTTTTCAAACCCCTCGGTTTGAATAATTCCGCCACGGGAAAACTTCCGTTTTCCCGACCCCTTTCCGGTTCGATTCCTGCCCCAAAACATGAAAAACAAAACCAGATGGACAAGCTACCTAATTTTATTTTTGTGCTGGCGGCAGGGATCGAACCTGCGACCTTGGCCTTATGAAAGCCCTGCTCTACCACTGAGCTACGCCAGCAAATTAAGCACAAAAACATCATATTAGATTTTTGCGAAACGCGCAAAAAAACCGGCTACAAAAAGCCGGTTTAACAACCCGAATCTTCGCCAGCAATCCAAAGGTAAAGCGCAGACACCTTGCGATCAAAATCCGAAACCTTAACATTCCGCAAATAACGTAAACCGATCGCCATCTGATAATGAAACGCCAATATCGCCCCAAGCAAGTGACCCGAATCGCTCGCGGCAAGCAATTGATCCAGATATCGCATATCGGCAGGAGTCAGAGCGAGAATCGCTTCGCGTCCACCACTAATCGATTTTCGCGCCAGAACTTCATCCAAAAAACGACTAAATAATCCATTGGTCCCCGCGTCAAAAATCAAAGTCTCCAACTCATACAATCCAACCTCCTCGCGTAACATTTGAGGATTGAGCTCAACTTGAGAAGTTGAACCATGCCAATCAAAATTCGAGGCCAGATGTCCCAATTCGTGAAAAAATAAAGCCGCGGCCACCAATTGCGGATAATCTAAAGCGACAGCCACTACCGCCGGCCAATCCTGTCGGCAATAAAACCGATAGGCGTGTTCACCAACTAAGTCTCGCGGAATATAGCAAAACTCAATCGCTCCCGCCGATAACAAACTATTTTTCTCGCCGCTAAGCGAACATTCAGCCGAACCCCCGGCGATGGACACCATCGGCACAATTCGCGGTAAAAGTTCGGCGAGTTTCTGCGTTCGCGGCGAAACATCTCTAAACCTTGATAGCGCGGCCAGAATCGCGCGATGACGAAAACGCAAACGTAAAATATCCTCATCAGAAAAAGAAGTCGGAGTCCGAGTAAGCCACCACTCGTCACCACGCTTCGCTTGAATATAATCCGCGGCCAAGCTCGCCGGAGTCCGCGCGTCAGTCGTAAAAAGACGAATCCCGCAAAAAGCAACAAACCCTGAACCAACCGACAAAATCAAAAACCACTTCGCGACGCGAGTTTTAAAAAACCTCATTCCAAAACTCCTTGGTAAAAATTTTAAAGTTCTAAGCCCAGCATACCGCCGATCCAAAAAACCACCTGTGTAAAAAACTTATCCCGTGTTCCGGGGGCAGGATTTGAACCTGCGACCTTCTGGTTATGAGCCAGACGAGCTACCGGGCTGCTCTACCCCGGGATAAAAACACCGCCAAAAAAACCAAGCTTGGCGACAGCAAGGAGTATATCTTAATTTTGACATCATGTAAACGATATGGAAGAATGCACGTGGCTCTTTCAAAATGAATGCGTACCATTCTCATCGGGAGTTACCGCATGCAAATTCAGGGAATGGAAAAGAACGGCCAGCTGTTGCTCACATTTGACAATGTCAGCCCGAAAAAAGTCACTCGTCTGATGGTTCCGCTTTACGGTGGATCTCGTAATAATCGGCGAGGCAAGACTTTGCCGACCATGATGGAAATCGCCAGAATAGCCAATGGCGGTCTAATCGCGGCCTTTGACTTTCGAGGTATGAACCAAGGCGAAGATTTTTTGGAAAGCGGACTGCACACGCGGATTGAGGATGCTCGCACCAACTTGGCTAAGCTCAAAAAAGAATATGCTCCCCCCGAAATCATAGTCGTCGCCGAAAGTATGGGCGGCTATATCGGGAGCCACTTGACCGATCTCTTGGGCAAAGGCGACACCATGATTTTGGTGGCACCAGCCGCTTACGACAAAAAAGTCGTGACGGAAAAGATTCCTTTTGGCGCGCGATTCACAGAAGCCATTCGACGAGAAGGAAGCTGGCAAGAGTCAGATGCCTGGGACAACATGGCCAGATTCAACGGAAAATTGCTCGTTCTACAATGGGGCGCCGATGAGGTCGTCCCTCGCGAAATACCGCAAATGTATTTCGAAGCCGCCAAACAAGCGCAAGGAAAAACTTTAATCATGGCCCAGAACTTCACTCACAAGAGTATTTTTGGAACCCACGAAGACGCCGCCAATCCCAATACGCCCGAATTCGTCGCCCTGCGAGAAATCGCAGGTTGGCTCGAACGAATGAGATTAGCTCACCACTCAACCCGGCATTAAGCCGGGTTTTTTATCAAACAAATTCGCCAAAAACTACTTGCCCTTAACCGGCGAAAGTTTATACTCAAAAAAACATGAAAATCGCCATCTTGGGCTTCGGCGCCGAAGGAAAATCAGCTCTGCGCTTTATTATGTCTCACCCAACCTATCGCGCGGCCGAAGTTTTTGTTCTTGACCGCAACCCCAAAACATCCGCCGGCATTCCGACAGCCGTGGCCAAAAAAATAAAACTGCGCGTCGGCAAAAACTATCTCGCCGATATTGCAAGCTATAATCTAATCATCCGCTCCCCTGGTATCCCGTTCAAAACTCCGGAGCTTCAAACTGCCGCAAAAAACACCTCCATTCTTACCAGCGCTACCAAAATATTTTTTGAAGAAATTAACCGGCAAAAACCTAAGCCACTTCTAATCGGCGTTAGTGGTACCAAGGGCAAAAGCACGACGAGCACGGCCATCTATCAAATTCTTAAACAAGCCGGCAAAAAAGTAGCGCTTGCCGGTAACATTGGGATTCCCATGCTGGATATCGTAAAAACCAAGCCGACTCCAGAAATAATCATTCTGGAACTCTCCAGCTTTCAACTACAGGATCTCCAAACCTCGCCCGACATCGCGGTTTTCGTGGATATTTTTCCCGATCACTTAGACAGCCATCAAAGCCTCGGAGAATATTTCAAAGCCAAGTCAAACCTCACCGCTTTTCAATCCGCAAACCAACCAGTCTTCTTTTTCGCCGACAATAAAAATGTTGCGAAAATCTTAAAACATAGCCCGGCGGAACGCCATCCGGTAATTCCCAGTGCCGACACTCCGCTAAAAAATCTAGACCTTGCCGCCGCAGTCTGTCGCTACCTAAAAATTTCAGAAATCGTGATCCAAGAAACAAACAAAAAATTCAAAGGCTTGGAGCACCGATTGGAACTTGTCCGCCAGATTAAAACCAAAACCGGCACCATTAAATTCATCAACGACTCGGCCGCCACCAACCCGGGTAGCACCATTGCGGCAATTCGCGCCCAAGAAGAAGCAACCATTCTGCTCTTGGGTGGTAAAGATAAAAACCTCTCCTATGCCGAATTAGCCAAAGCCATCAATAAGTCTAAAGTCTGTAAAATTATTCTCTACGGCGAAAATCGGCAAAAAATAAACTCCGCTCTTACTCAAAAAAACATCGCGCAAAAAATAGTCAGCGTCAAAAACCTAAAATCAGCCTTTAGCGCGGCCTTAAAAGACGCGCCCAAAATCCTCGCCATCAACCCAAAACCAACCGAACTCTGCATTCTCTTCTCCCCCGCCTCCGCCAGTTTTGATCAATTCAACAATGCCAAAGAACGAGGGCAATACTTCAAAAAACTAGTCCGCGCGCTTAACCATAAGCACTTGGAATAGCGAGCCGTTTGGTATAAGATGTTTCCATTGCGGACGTAGCTTAGCTGGTCCAAAGCGCTACCCTGTCACGGTAGAGATCGCCGGTTCAAATCCGGTCGTCCGCGCCAACTTTGACATTCAATCCAAAAAAAATGATTTGAACGGGAAAGGGGTCGGGAAAACGGGAGTTTTCCCGTGGCGGAATTATTCAAACCGAAGGGTTTGAAAACGCAGGCCGCAAAGCGGTCGAGTAGTGAAAATCCGGTCGTCCGCGCAATTAGTTCGACAGAGCAAACAACAGTCTTTCAATCAAATAAAACTAAAAATTTAAAACATGGTTATCATTCTTGGTCTCGCAACGGTTGTCTCTACTTTTTTAGGCGGACTTTTCGCTCTACGATTTAGAGACAAACTTCATCTCGTGCTCGGCTTTAGCGCCGGCGCCATTATCGGTGTTACCTTTTTTGATCTCTTGCCCGAAGCTATCGAGCTTGGCGGCGAACGCTTTGGCGTCAGCGCCATCACCTCCATCATCGCCATTGGTTATCTCGCCTTTATGATTTTAGATCGAGTAGTTATGCTTTACGCCCATCATGACGACGAGGGCGAAAAGACACATACTCATCGCGGAACCTTAGGAGCCGGCAGTCTTTCTTTTCATAGCTTGTTAGATGGCATCGCAATCGGTCTCGCCTTTCAGGTTTCTAACGCCGTTGGCGCCATCATCGCCACCGCCGTTTTAGTGCATGATTTTTCGGATGGCTTAAACACGGTCAACCTTGTTCTCAAAAACCACGGTAGTCATCAAAAAGCGCTCCGTTGGCTCGTGGTTGATTCCTTAACTCCAGTCCTGGGCGTTATCTCAACCTTATTCTTTAGCGTCCCAACCGAAGTCTTGGGCGTTATCCTAGCAGTTTTTTGCGGCTTCTTCCTCTACATCGGAACAAGCGACCTGCTCCCCGAAAGCTATCACAATCACCCTCGGCACTTAACTACCGTCATGACCGTAGCCGGAGTGGTGGTACTCTACATTGCCATCAAACTTGCCGGAGTTTAGGCCGAATCAAGTAATTCCAGACCTTGAAATGCTTCGCGATATGCACGCAAAGCATTCACCGTTTCTTTCTTAGTTAGAGGCATCTCTGGTTCAGCCGCAACTCGCTCGGAAAACGCGTGCGCCTGTTTAAGCGCCTCAATATTCTTTACAACTTCCGGCGTTACTTGTTCCAGTCGCTCATAAACGCTCGTTCCCCGATAACCCGCCAATTTCAAAACTTCGTCAAAAATTTTTCCGGCCAGCATGAGCGCTTTACGCCAATCTTCGGGATTGTCCGAGCGCACCAAACGTAAAATCTTTTTCCAACCGCGAATTGAATCTTTGCGATATAGATCTCCACCGCGAAAAATTTGGGTGTAGGCATCATAAAAATCAAAAGCATACTGCGCCTTAATACTTACCACCACGCTCAAAACGATGAATAAAAGCGACAATAAGACCGAAGCAATCTTCAAAGTCGGCAAAGCCGGACTAAGAATAAACTCAAAAAAAGCCCTAACCTTAAGCAAAAAATCAAGCAAAATCATAGAGTTTTAAGCGCTACCGCCTGTTCATAATAACTGCCGGCATTAATGAGTTTAGCCTCGGCAAAATGTGGCGCCATCAGTTGAAAGCCGATCGGCAAAACGCCGACTGGCAAAGCGGCCGGAATTGAGATCGCCGGAATACCCGCCAAATTAGCCGGAATCGTAAATATATCCGAAAGATACATAGAAAGCGGGTCACTCGTTTTTTCGCCCAGTTTAAAAGCCGGCGTTGGTGTCGTCGGTGCCAAAATTAAATCCACCTCACGAAAAGCTTGCAAAAAATCATCTTTAATTAAACGTCGAACCTTCTGCGCCTTGCTGTAATAAGCATCGTAGTAGCCAGAAGAAAGAACAAAAGTCCCCAAAATAATTCGCCGTTTAGCCTCGCGCCCAAATCCGCGACTTCGATTTTCTAGATAAAGCTCTCCAAGTTTAGACGACCGACTAACACCAGAAACCGGAGCATAACGTAAGCCGTCAAACCGAGCCAAATTAGAACTTACCTCCGCCGGCATAATAATATAATAATCGGAAAGGGCGTACTTCGTATGCGGTAAAAAAATCTTTTTGAACTTCACGCCAAAACTTTTATAAACCCCAATCACTCGATCAATCGCTACCCGCACCGACTCTTCCAGCCCGTCAACAAAATATTCCTCCGGTAAACCAAAAGTCATATTCCGTAATTTCTCAAAATTCAATTCAAAATCGCTCGCCGGATAAGACGGGTCACTGGTAGTCGCGTCTTTTAAATCGCGCCCAGCAATCGCCCGAAAAACAATCGCGGCATCAGCCACCGTCCGAGTAATTGGCCCAATCTGATCCAAACTGGAAGCCATCGCTGTAAGTCCATAGCGCGAAACAGCGCCATAAGTCGGTTTGAGTCCAACCACCCCGCAAAAAGCCGCCGGTTGGCGAATTGATCCACCAGTATCCGACCCCAAAGCCGCTAGCGCCATATGTGCCGCAACCGCCGCCGCCGAACCACCCGAAGAACCACCCGGAACACGGGCAATATCATGCGGATTTTTCGTTTTTTTAAAAGCCGAGTTTTCGGTTGATGATCCCATGGCAAACTCATCCATATTGGTCTTGCCCAAAAAAACCGCTCCCTGCTCTCGCATTCTAGAAATAACCGTGGCATCGTACGCGGCGGAATATTCGGCCAAAATTTTTGAGCCTGATGTCGCCAGCTCTCCTTTTACTAAAATAGCGTCCTTGATGCCAAACGGTACGCCTGCCAGCAACTTTAAATCCTCGCCTCTCGCTATCGCCAAGTCAGCCTCCTCCGCCTGAAGCATTGCCCCCCGTCCGTTAACCGAGAGATAAGCGCCAATCTCCGAATCACGGGAGTCAATGTGATCAAGATAAGCCTTGGTGATTTCTCCCGCGCTAAATTCCTTGCGCCGAAAACCCTCGTGCAACGAAGCAATGGTTAAATTATGCAAAGAATGGTGCGGCATAAAAAAAATTACTCAAAAACCGGCGGCACCACCAAAAAACCGTCTCGCTCTTCCGGAAAAGCATCTCTCAACTCTTCCGCCGGAAATAATTTAACCCCTGGCGCGTCTTCTCGAAACACATTTTTTAAATCGGTGCCACCGGCTACCGGAACTACGCCATCGGTCGACAAGGTCACCAGCTCGGCAAAATGATCCAAAATCTTTTTTAGATCAGCCAAAAGAACGGTCGCCTCATCCGGATCAAGACGCAAACGCGCCAATTTCGCCAGATGAGCTAATGAAGTGGGTGTAATCTCGGCCATGTTGATTTAAGCGGCGTGGGAGTATTTTAACTCAAACATCAAACTACTAACAATATTCTCCGCCTGACGCTTCATAAAATCAGCCCGCTTCTCTGCGTCCATTGCGGTATAATCTTCAAACGATGGCAGGTACAAAACCGCATTAGCCTTACCACCATGCTCCGCCTTGTCTGGATTTTGAGTTAGATCAAGCGTAACCACGGCTTGTCTATAACCCTCTGCTAGCGAACGCTGGTTTAACGGAACCGAAAATTCAAAAAATGAGTCCACTCCATGCAAACGATCTAAATGACTGCCCAAAGCGTTGAACATTCTAACTCCATGTTTTGTAAAAGCATCTTGCAAAGCCCCAGCAACCAATGGGGATAAATCATCTTGATGTTCCGTAAGACGCCTCTCCAACTCCTCGCAAACGGCAAAGTGAAGATCGTTTGGAAAAGAGGTCGGCTTGGCCGGTGGATCATTCGGATCCCAGTCCTCCGGCTGATTATCTCTAACCAGCTTCATCGCTTCACGAAAATTAAGATATCGACCGTCATAGCGCGCCTCGTGTGGCACCCCATACCCCAACAAATCCCACTCCAGCTCGTGGCCAGTATATTTCTTTTCCGGTCTCATCAGACCGCCTTCGCGTAACATACCCCATCATCTTACGACGCAGCTTTCTTTTGAGCAACGCTAAGCATTTCGGCAAACTCGCGCTCGGTCAACATCGGTCGCCCGAGGACTTGAGCCTTTTCCGCTTTGGAACCCGGATTTTCTCCCACCACTACATAGCTAGTCGTCCGCGAAACTGATTCATGAACCACGCCGCCCAAACCCCGAATTCGTTCTTTAGCCTCCGGCCGACTCATTTGGGATAAGGTGCCGGTAATCACAAACGACATTCCGGTCAAGACCCCTTTTTGTTTCGGCGCGACAACCAAAATCATAATACCAACCTCGGTCAACCGCTTCAAAAGCGCGATATTTCGCGCCTGTGAAAACCAAGAAAAAATACTCTCGGCTACCGCCGGACCGACATCGGAAATAGCTTGCAAGTCTTCGCGACTAACCTCTTGCATCACACGCGTCAAAGCTTCTGGCTTAACTTCTTTGATCGTTTTGGCTAATCGCCCAAGAAACCATTCGCCAAAAACTCGGGCCGTTTCTTCACCAACATGTAATATCCCTAAGGCAAAAATAAATCGCGCTAAATCAATTCTCTTTCGACTGGCAATTTCTTGAATTAAATTTTTCGCGGACTTCTCGCCAAACCTTGGCAAAGCAGCAACGTCACCCTCGCGCAAAGAAAAAATATCGGCGGCATCCGCAATCAAACCTTCGTCCAAAAAACGATCAATAATTTTTGGCCCCATTCCCTCAATATTAAAAGCGGCGCGCCCTACAAAATGATAAAGCGCCTCCCGATGTCGCCCACCGCAAACTGGATTACTGCAACGATAAAGCGCGCCATCCCGCGTAACTTTGGACTCGTCTACTGGACAAACCTGTGGCATTTCAAAATCACGCTCCCTACCCGTCCGCAATTCTGGCAAAACTTTGATTATTTTAGGAATGACGTCTCCCGCCCGACTCACCACCACCGTATCGCCAATTTTAAGACCCAGCCGCTCAATCTCATCGGCATTATGCAAAGTCGCGTGAGTAATACTGACCCCGCCGACAGTAACCGCATCCAAAACCGCGACCGGAGTCAAAACACCGGTTCTCCCAACCTGGACTATAATTTCTCGCACTATGGTCGTCGCCTCGCGCGAAGCAAATTTATAGGCGATCGCCGCCCGAGGCGACTTTCCGATAACCCCCGCTCGCCCAAATAATTCACCATCATTCAAAATGATCACCACGCCATCAATCTCATAATTCAATTTTTCCCGATGCGATTCCCAATAATTGCGAAACGCGATGACTTCTTCAATTGAGTTAACAAGTTTGTTGTGCAAATTAGTCTTGAAACCAAAATTATGAAGCAAGCGATGTTCTTCCTCGTGGGTTTTCTGACCAAGATCGGTTACGATGGCGTAAGCAAAAGAATCTAACCGCCGCGAAGCGGTAATCTTGGAATCAAGTTGACGCACCGAACCGGCGGCTACGTTTCGCGGGTTGGCGTAGGGCTTTTCGCCCCGAGCAAGTTGTTCGCGGTTTATCCGTTCAAACTCCTGCGCGGTTAAAAAAACCTCCCCGCGCACCACAAGTCGCTTTGGAAAGTCGCCTCGCAAGATAAGCGGAACCGCCTCCACCGTCCGCAAATTTTGCGTTACATCCTCACCGATTAATCCATCGCCACGCGTTGAAGCCTGCGCCAAAACCCCGTTTTCATAAATAAGCTCTATGGCCAAACCGTCAATTTTAAGCTCGCAATAAAATTCAGCCTTCGGCTCACGCCCCAAAAAATTAGCCAACCTAACAAACCAATCACGAATATCAACTTCCGAGAAAGCGTCGTTCAGCGAGGTCATTCGAATCTCGTGCGTAACTTTATTGAACTTCTCCAGTGGCTCCCCTGCCACTCGTTGCGTCGGCGAATCCGGGGTCGTGAGCTCCGGAAAACGCGCCTCTAAGTCAAACAACTCCTTCTTGAGCGTGTCGAGCGCCGCATCAGAAATCAGCGACTCGTTCAAAACATGATAATGATAGCGATACTTGTTAATCGCCTTTCTTAAATGCAAAATCCGCTCACTAGCTTCCTTTTTTTCCTCGGAAATACGCATCATTGCCTAAAACTATAACAAGAATCGCCTCAAACTAAAACCTTGAGACGCTTAAAAATCGGCTCGAAAAGCTCGGAATGAATTTGAGGACTGTCCGGTGGAGCGAATCACCCCAAGCGTAACCGGCAACGAACCGGAACCGGGGCGATATTCGATTGAAGTCACGAACTTGGCGCCATTGGTGAGCGGACTCGGAATTGTAAAACAAGCCGGCGTCGTAGGATAAGACCCGGGAACCACAAAAAGATCTGGCGATGGAGCATGACAATTATCAAAATCTTTAAACCAACGATAGAACTCCATCTCAAGTCCGGCATCTGCGGCATAAATCGCCTGCGCCGAACGCGCCACATCCCCCGCCTGTCTTAACTGATAAAGCGTCAGCAATCCAGCAATAACGGTAACGCTTAAAAGCGCGCCGGAAAGAATCAGCACCGAAAACAATAACACTTGCCCTTGTTGGGCTATTTTTTTTGTTTGGGCCGAAGGTTTGAACAAGTTGTTAAAAATAAATCTAAGCATATAAATTAGGAATCTAGTAAACGCGGACTCACGACGGTTTGATAGTGATTAACCACTCCGGCCGCCTCCGAAGCCACAGTGCTCACGCTAAGCACAATAGCAACTCTAGGTTGCAAGCCATCTGCCCCACTTGGCGATGCTCCGGTTAGCAAAAAATCCAACCGATCAACCCGAACATTGTTACCGGTAATATGGCGTATCGGACCCTGGGCAACAGATCGCCCAATGGCATTTTGATCCAAGACATATTGCACCGCCTCCCCCTTAGCATTAAAAAAATTCAATCCTCCCTGCGCCAAAGAAAAACCTGAACCGGTACGAATCTCACGCGCCACCTGCTCCAGCGCCAGACTGGCATTGTCATTCATGGCTATAAGCGCCACTACCGCTCGTTGGGTACGCAAAAGTTTTACAAAAATACCGACTGCTAAAGCCATTACCATACCAAAAATACCGACTGCCACGATTAGCTCAACCAAAGTAAATCCTAGACGCGACTCTAATTTTTTAGTAAAAAGAATCATAGATTTAATTTAGGGTCGCCAATCGGTAAAAACATCTTCCAACGCCACCGAATAGTCGGTACCGCGAATTGACCACCAAACTGTGGAAACAACGTTTATAGAATTAGGACTCGCCGCTGGCAACCAGGTAATCGCTATCTCGCGCTTGTAGATTGACGGTGTCGCGAGGGACTGCCCATCATCAATACCGGCGCCACCGGCGTTTGAAGTATAGAAATAATGACCGCTCTGTTCACCAAACGACAAAAAGCGAGCCTGCCCAGGCACGATCGGCGTAAGCGCTCCATCGTTAAAATCCATCTCAAAAGTTCCCGGTCCCATGCTCTGATTCCAAGGCGTCAATGAGTTGGCTCCGCCGGTCGCTCCGCGAGTGATGGCATTTTTGTCTAAAAGATTTTTAACCAACTCCACCCCCTCACTCGCCAGGTGAACGGCAACATACTGGCTTGAGACAAGTTTTGTAGCGGCCAGTGATTTGGAAAGCAAGACAAAAAGACCCAAAATTCCGGTCACCATCACCGCGATCGCGACCATAGATTCCACAATCAATTGTCCGCGTCTATCATTAAGATTTTTTTTAAAAAACTTCATAGACTATTGAATAGAAACCTGCCCGCCCGAACCGATATCAATTCGCGATGAGGTGCTCCCGTCGGCTAGCGAAAGAATAATCGCCATCGAATCTCCCGAAAGTCCCGGATCAAAAAAAACAGTCGGATCTGGCGGCACAAAAAGAACTTCACCGGAAACCCCCGGGCAAGTCAGCGACTCATCAGCGCCAGTCGCCAAATTGGCATCCGACGGAAAACAAACCTGAATCTGCAGGCGAGGATCAAGTACAGCCACCGAAAAATCTTCATCAGTACCGGAATATTTTGGGCCAAAAGCCAAGGAGCCGCTACAATCAATCGGCGGTGGCGCTCCACTTACAAGCGGCGGCTGAGGCGCGGGAAAATCACGAAAAAGCGTATAGCCAGCGCTGGTAAATCTGACGCCATAACCGCAAACCGGCAAGCCGTCGCGAAAAGTTTGAATCGCTAGCGCCTTACTGCGCAAAACAGTCTGTACCAAAGCCGCTCGAGCGGTAGACAAAACAATTTGCTGTTCGCTCTTGCGCGAATACTGAATAGAAATCGTAATCAGCATTCCCAAAACAGCCGCCACTACCAAAACCTCAACCGTAGAAAATCCAAATTTCGATTTATCTGACAAAAAACGCATAAGCTTAGTATAATCCCCGCGACCCAAAATACCAAAAGGCGAAACCATTGCTCCAAGTTAAAAATCAAAGCCCAAAAAAACGCAGATAGCCAGTAAAAATCGCCTCCCCAAAGAAAAAAACCAAGACCGAACCCAACGCCAAAAACGGCCCAAACGGAATACCATCACGAAATCCTTTTTTCCGGAGAAAGATTAGCCCCAGACCGCAAATGGCGCCAATGACTACCGCCAACATCAAAATTAACAAGATATCAGGCCAGCCAAAAAGAAAACCAAGTGCCACCGCGAGCTTCACATCCCCAAAACCCATGCCTCGACCCCGCGACAAGGCCCAAACCGAACCAAACACCCCACCGCCAACCAATGCCGCCAAAATATGATTCCAAAAAATATTCTCGCGAAAAGCAAAAATTCCTGCTGAGCTTCCCAAAAATGAACCGCTAAAAGAACCAAAAAGCTCATATTGTCGCAAAAAAAGAATTTGAATGAGCCCCAGGATAGTAATAAAAACAACCACCTGGTCAGGAATAATCATCAAGCGCAAATCAATAAGCGACATCAAGAGCAACGCCAGTCCCACCAAAACCCACAGTGATACTGTAGAAATAAACGCCCCCCCATAAAGAGCGAGGCGCGGCGTCAGAGCGTAAAAAGATGTCAAAAATAACGGCACCGCCACAAAATAGATTCCGGTCAGTAATTCCACCCAAAAATATTGGGAAGAGATCGCTTTTCCGCAACTACGACATTTTCCCCTCTGCCACAAAAAGCCCGCCAACGGAATAAGCTCAAAAGCTGAAAGTTTATTACTGCAATGCGGACAGTGAGAGCGCCCAAGCAACGAATGCCGGGAAAAAATAGGTCGCTCCGGGTCATAACGCACCGCCAATACATTTAGAAAACTGCCGACAGCCAGACCCACAAAAAAAAGCAAAAGTGAAATAAAAAAACTCATAAGCCACCACGAACACAATAGGCCGCCGTCACCGTATCATCGCAAGTTAAAGAACCAAAAGTGCCGTCAATATCATTCTGCAAAACTGGATTGGAAATATCTTCAAGCATCGCCTTTAAAACATAAAAATCCTGTACTCCTGAATTCGTGTAATAACTATAAACATTAACCCCGCTGTTTAGCGGATCGGTAGGGATTCGACCAGCTCCGCTGTTATTAAGAGCTGTCGTGAGAGCAATCCAATTGCCGGTGTTATTGGGATAGACTCCATTCCGACTGATATAAAACTCCAAAGCATTTTGCACTGTACGCAAATCGGCAATCCGCCGCGCGTCCCGACCCTTAAGACGTGCGCCCCCCAAACCCAAAAGAACTACCGAAGCCAAAAGCCCAACAATGGCTATGGCAACTAGTAGTTCTATGAGTGTAAAACCTCGTCTGGAAGAAATTAGAGACATCAGACCAAGGAATTAATTGAAAAGCTTAGAGGGAAACACAATAGGTAAGATCGGTCGGACCAGCCGTTCCGCAGTTAAGAGTGTTCGAAGTACCGTCAATATCGTTATTTAGCGCCTGGTTACCCGCATCCTCCAATTGAGCGCTAAGAGTATATGTAGTTGCAGGACTGGCCACTCCATAACCATAAGCCGCGCCAGCTGGATCATTAGGAACTACAGACACACCGACGCCTGCAGTGGTCAAAACGCTAAGCGTTGCCGGATAAACACCATTTTTGGTGAAATAAGCCTCCAAACCAACTTGAATCTGCCTCAAATCCGCGATTCTCTTCGCATCCCGTCCCGAACGTCGCGCACCACCCAAACCGACCAAAACCACCGAAGCCAAAAGTCCAATGATGGCGATAACCACCAACAACTCAATAATCGTAAAACCTTTCTTGAATTTTGTAGTCATTATAGTTGAAGTAATTTTTACCGAAACAATCGAAATATCTTTGTAAATTAAACTTTCCCAAAACAATAGAAACCGACCTTTCAAAGATTTGAACTGATTATACCACGGCCAAAACCCAAAACCGCAAATAAGATATTCACAGGTCGTCGGGTGGGATTTAGGGTAAAGGGGGTGGGTTCTAGACAATCAACGGATTCAGTATTTGCGATATAAAAAGCAAGATGAGAAAAAAGTAATCTGCTAAGTGGCGTCTACAACAAAAACTTTTCTATATTTTTTGCGAAGTACGAGGAGTGAGTGAGTAAGGAAAAAGGTGCACTTTGATAAAGTGCGTCGATTGAGTAACGGAGCGAACGACAAAGTAATTCGCAAAAAAGATGAAAAGTCCCTAGAACTTCTGAATAAGGCTGTAGAGGGGGTATAACACCGACGCAAAAAGGGTTCCCACTGCTCCGCCGATCACCACAATCAAAGCCGGTTGAATAAACTCCACCAAATTATCAATCACCGTATCTACCTCACGCGAATAAAACCGAAAAACCCGAATAAACATATCCTCCAGCTTTCCGGTCTTCTCTCCAACCGCTACCATTTGGGTCAAAAGCGGCAAAAAATAACGCGGATTTTTGTCTAAGGCTTGCGATAACAGTTCACCTCTTCGCACCCCTTCGGCCACTTCGTGCAACATCTCGCCGTAAAAAGTACTGCCAATAGTTCTACTAGTAATTTCCATCGCCTGCGCGATTGGAATTCCGCCCTTAATCAACACGCTGGCCGTCTCGGAAAACCGCGCCAGATAAAGCTTCTTAAAAAGACCGCCGATAATCGGAGCCTGCAAAGAAAATTGATCAATCAAGGCTCGCCCTTCGGCGGTTTTAGCGTAAGCATAAACCCCCGTCGCCAAAAAGATAAAAGTTGCCACCACGGCCACCCACCACTCGCTCAAAAAAGTTCCGGAATTGAGCAAAATCTTAGTCAAAAACGGAAGCTCAACCTGGGTTTCGGTAAAAATCGGCGTGATCTGAGGAAAAACTAATCCAACCAAAATCCCACCGACTACAAAAAACAACAGAATAACAAACACCGGATAGATCATGGCGTTCTTGACCTTGGTCGTGAGCACAAACTCCTTTTCCAAGTGGTCAGCCAAAAATTGCATTGCCTCTTCAATTCGGCCAGTCACCTCCGCCGAACGAATCAAATTAACATAAAATTCGGAAAAGACCGCGCTTTGCCGCTCCATCGCCTGCGACAAAGACAGTCCGGCATCAATATCCGCCGAAACCTCAAAAATCGCCTCTTTTAAAATCGGATTTTTCGTTTGGGAAAAAAGTGTCCGCAAACCCTCGTCAATTCGGACTTTGGCCTCAAGCAGAGTCGCAAACTGACGGGTAAAAATAACCAGATCCTTCGCCTTAACTCGATTTAAAAAATTAAAGAGCGCCTTAAAAGTTCGGTGCTCGCGGACACTTTCTAGTGAAAGCACATACAAGCCATGACCGGTTAAAATATTGGACGCGGCGTCCTGATGGAGCGCCTCAACGTAGCCCACCTGAAGTTCACCTGATTTAGTTCGCGCGCTATAACGGAATTTCATAATATGGATATCAACCACTAACAAACCCTTTGCGAATATACGAATTTAAAAATGGATTGAAACATTCAAAAATGCCCATCCACCATCCGCCGATGTCTTACACTCTATCCAATAATATCTTTAACTCAGACGGATTCATAGAATAAAGCTCGCCATTCTCCAGCGAGATTTCCTTCCGCTTTACGAGCGTCGCGAGCGACCGGTTTAGCGTTACCATTCCTTCCTGCAAAGAAGTCTCAATCACGAGATCAATCTGATATGCTTTGCGTTCGCGAATCAAGTTTCGAATCGCTGAATTCACAATCATAATCTCGCAAGCCGGAACCCGACCGCCATTTATCCTGGGCACCAAACGCTCGGATACAATGGCCACCAAAGTCGCCGCCAACTGCGACGTTACCTGGCTTTGTTGATCCGCCGGAAAGGTGTCTATAATTCGGTCAATCGTCTGCGCCGCCGAATTAGTGTGAAGCGTGGAAAAAACCAAATGACCAGTCTCCGCCGCGGTCATCGCCGTAGCGATAGACGAAGGATCCCGCATCTCACCCACCATAATCACATCTGGATCTTGTCGCAAAATAGAACGCAAACCAGCGGTAAAAGACACGGTATCCGCTCCCACTTCGCGTTGCGATATAATTGCCCGATCCTGAATGAATAAATACTCAATCGGATCTTCAATCGTTATAATGTGATCCATTCGGTTGTGGTTAACCTCATCAAGCAATGCCGCGAGCGTAGTGGACTTGCCATGCCCCGCCGGACCGACAACCAAGATAAACCCTTGGGATAATTTGGTAAAATCGTGCAAAATTGGAGGCAAACCCAGGGTCTCAATATTGCGAACCTCCGCCGGAATCAAGCGCAATGCCGCAGCCTTAAAACCACGTTGGTTATAAACGTTCACGCGAAAACGAGCCTTGTCCTCAAAGGCAAAAGAAAAATCAAACTCTTTATTCTGCAAAAAAAGCTCCTTTTGTTCCGGAGTAAGTAAGGCCATGATCAAACCTTCGGCAACTTCCGGCGTAATCGCCGGTTCTTTCTGGAGTGGAATCAAAACCCCGTCAATTCTCAAGGTCGGTTTGCGCCCAACCGAGATATGAAGATCGGAAGCGTTCTGCCGCGCCGTGGTCAAAAGCAAGTCACTCAATTTTTGTTGTATTTCATCCATATTCAAAGTATATATCAGACTGGTAAAATATGTTCTTCACACCCGTTTGCAAAATCGGATATTCCAACTGCCAGCTACGACTCTTTAGTCTCCTTAAGAACATCTTCAATCGCCACCATCCCCTGCAAAGCTTTAAGGATTCCATCGGATCTCAAAAAAACCGTCTTCTGTCGGCGCATCTCTTCCAAAATTTTATTCTCATTGATGCCAGAGTTCAAAATATCGGCCAGTTGCGGCGTCATCTGAAAAACCTCAAAAATGGCGATGCGTCCCACGATTCCCTTGCCCCCACAAGAACTGCAACCTGGGGCATGATAAATCTTATAGGGCGTCGCAAGATCGGCAACCGCCTCCGGCGGAATGAGCTTGAGTTCAGTCTTGATAATTTCCAAAAGTTGCGGTGACGGGTCTTCGGCTTTGCGACACTTGGAACACAATCTACCGACTAAGCGCTGAGCGGCCATCAAATTAACGGCCGACGGCAACAAAAACGGCTCCACTCCCATATCTACCAAGCGCGGAATAACTCCGGCGGCGCTGTTGGTGTGAAGCGTTGCGAGCACTATGTGTCCAGTCAAAGCCGCGTGCACCGAAAGCTCGGCGGTCTCCTTGTCGCGAATTTCACCGACCATGATAATATCCGGATCTTGTCGCAAGATCTCCCGCAAACCAGAGGCAAAATCATAGCCGATCTCCGGTTTAACTTGTGACTGATTGACGCCGTCCAACGTATACTCCACCGGATCTTCTAAACTCACGATATTCACGTCCTGTTTGTTTAAAATTTGCATCAAAGCATAAAGCGTCGTCGTCTTGCCCGATCCGGTCGGACCGGTCAACAAGACAGCGCCATAAGGCTTGGCAAGTCCCGCCTTCAAAATCTCTAAATTCCGTCCGGCCACGCCAAGATCATCCAGACTCTTGAGTCCGGTCGTAGGATCTAAAACGCGCAAAGCCACCTTCTCCCCATTGGGTGTTGGAAAAGTCGCCACGCGAAAATCAATTTCACGGTCAAAAATAATACTCCGAAAGCGACCATCTTGCGGCATCCGAGTTTCATCAAGTTTCAAGCTGGATAAAACTTTAACCCGAGAAATAATGGGTTGTTGCAACTCCACCGGCAAGGAAGAAACCTCGCGCAAACCGCCGTCAATCCGAAACCGCACCCGCAATTTGGAACGCCCGGGTTCAATGTGAATATCCGAAGCACCAATGTTGACCGCTTCTTTAAGCAAAGAGCTCACAATCCGAATAACCGGCGCCTTATCGTTCTCGGTCATTCCCTCCTCCAGCTTTACAATCCGTTGAATATCCGTCAGCCCTTCACCGGGCTTTAGATTCATTGACTGCAAAGCCGCCGCGATATCTTCGCCAAAAAGAAAATATTTTTTCAACACCGACTCAACATCGGAAGCCGAAACCACATAGACCCCAAGATTGATCTTTTGTTGTTTAGCCAAAAAGCGTAACGCCTCGCGCGCCGCGTTATCGTCGGGATTAAGCATCCCAGCAATCAACAAGTCCTGACTGCGGGCTATGGGAACAATCCGATAAGTTCTGGCGGTTTCCCCGGGGATTGATTTTAAAACCTCGGCCGTAACCGCCTCCACGTCAACTTTTTTATAGGGAATCTTTAGTAAACTACTCTTTAGTCGTGCCACCTCCCCATCGTCTACTAATCGGCGACTGTAAAGCAGATCCTCCGGACGGCGCTTAATTGACTGCGCCTCCCGTAATAACAAATCAGCCGACTCTCGCTTGAGCGACCCCTGCGAAACTAATGCGTCAAAAAGTGCCTTGTCGTCCATAAAAAAAGAAAAATAGTCGTAACCAAACTAACCGCCCGCCCAGCCTCTAAATAAAACCAAGTGAGCGGCTAAAATCATAAAAAAATTAAAAGGGCAAGAATGGATTGTTGCGGCCCAAAGCCCCCAGAACCGGCATACCGACATAAAGCCGTAGATTCTTATAAGCCTGACTGTTAACCACAAAGGACGGATCGGTAAAATCAATTTGCGAAACTTCACCGGCTCGCTGGAGCTCCGCGGGAATAATAGCTTC
This sequence comes from uncultured Candidatus Saccharibacteria bacterium, assembly GCA_964367145.1. Classification (GTDB taxonomy): domain Bacteria; phylum Patescibacteriota; class Minisyncoccia; order UBA6257; family 1-14-0-10-40-38; genus JAHFLD01. Next base: position 43,313 of record CAYIWJ010000004.1, read on the forward strand.
AATTTTTGGCGATGGAGCAAAAAAAAGATAATAAGCCGCGGCGCCGACTATGGCCACAATGACAATCGTTAGTAAAATCGCGAACCAATTAAAAGTCTTTTTTTCCTTTTCAAAAACAATAGCCATAAAATTTAGCGAGATTGATAATAAGCCACGACCACCACGTTAAAATCAAAAGAGTTAGCGCTTCGAGATTGGACTTGTGGCAAAGCTATCGCAAAACTCGCCACGTCCAAAATACGAATATTAGTCTCCAGCTTCTCCAAAAAATTTCGGAAAGACTCATAAGTTCCGGAAAGCGTCAGCGACACTTGAACGGTTCCAATCTTAGCCGGAGTTTTGGAAGCACTCTTGTCTTCGGCGGTTGCCCGCAAAGTTCCCGCGCCAGCCGACAAAGCTTTAAGTGTTAGATTCGTATCGCTTGCCAAGGCATAAAATTGATTATAGAGAGCCGCAAGCGACTGTTCTCGTGGCAAAGCCAGCGAAATGTTCTCCTGCAGGTTTTGCACTCCCTTATAATTAGCTATCAAGTCCTTAACTTTCAAAGCAATTTGCCCATGAACTTCCAATGCCTCGGTTTTGGAACTCAAAATACCACGCAATATATTAAGATCGGCATAAGCCGGTTTAATTAAAAGAGCGTAGACCACAAAAGACGCCACAAAACAGAAGAGGCTCAAAAGAAAAACATAGACTCGTTGGGTTGATGCGCGCATATTAATTCTTATTTTTATAAGCCTCCGGTTTCATTGTCAGTATCGCCTGAAATTTAACCAGTCCCTTATCCTGCACCGCGTTACTGACCGCGTAAGAGGCAATATCCGGCGTCGTGGCAAAGGCCTGTAACTGCTCGGTAAAGGAATCATAAGAATCAGCGAAGGCCTCAATCGTCGCCTTACCCTCAAATGTGTTAAAAGTAAGATTAGAGAAATAAACTCCCGGCGAAATCCGAGCCTGCAGTAAGCCAAGCAAACGAGAAGTCATCACGTGCGATGATAAAAGATTTTTAATATCAACCAGCTGAAAATAGAAACTCAAGAAATCCTCCTGTTCGGTTTGCGAGACTTGAGCCGCCAGATCAGCCAGCGACTGCTCACGCGCCGCGATTTCACGCTTCAAATATGGTTTGTAACCAAAAAGCAAACCGACATAACCCAAAACCAGAAGCATTAAAATAGAAAAGAAAAACAAAAAAAGGCGCCAGGTTCCGCCATTCGGAGAAGGTGCGACGCGTGTATCAAGATTAAAATTACTTTGTGGAAGTGCCATGCTAAAAGCTAGCGAACATCCTTTAGGCCAAGACCCACCGCCACCGACAGATGAGGACCAAGATCCTTTACAACGGGAGCCAGCGCCTGGTTATAAGTTACGAATTTAAAAGGATTGGCCTTCTCAACTGGCAAACCCAACTCACGGGCAAAATATTCTTCAACTCCCAAAAGATTAGCGGCTCCACCGGAAAGAATCGCCCTAGTTACGGTCTGCTGATAAGCCTTCTCATAATTCGTCCTCACCCGCACTCCTTCGCCAATTATAACATCTAAAATGGGCTCAATTAGTGTGGATAACTCTTGCTCCCCGCCGGAACCCAACAGTCCGCGCTCGCGCTTTAGATCTTCCGACCGGCGCGGCGAGATGGTTAGTCCGGTAGAAATGGTCTGCGTGAGCGAACCGCCAGAAAAATCAGTCTGTCCGGCAAACTTCAAAAAACCATCTTGAGCCACAAAAATACCGGTTGAGCGCCCGCCGATATCTAAAATCAAAGTCGGCTCTTTGGAACCGGATGTCAGTGCCCTCGCCAAACTTAAACCCTCAACCTCCACGCCCAACATCCGAATTCCAGCCGTTTGCAAAACCTTCCGATACTTTTCAATATGATCGTTAACAATCGCCATCAACAAAATCTGCAACTTTCGGGCCCCGCCTTCATCAACACGCTCCCCAACCTTAATCCAATCAACCGTCACCGAAGCAATCGGTAACGGAATATATTGTTGCGCTTGATACTGCATAATTTTGGCTATCTCGTGTTCCTGTACGGCCGGAAGTTCCACTAAAGTGGAGAAGGTGGAAAAAGTCGGCACCGAAAGCACCGCCGCGTCGGTCGTTGGACTCAAGCGTTTCAAAAGCAACTTAAGATACAAAGCCACCTCATTTTCCAAAAGTTTTAGATTGCTGGTTTGCAAAGCATTATTGGAACGCTCCAAATAACCAAAAGTCTCCAAAATGGCATAATTTTTCAAAACAAATCCCTCGCCTTGGCGCGTAAGCTCAATCGCCTTAATAGAAGTCGTGCCGATATCCAAACTAAAAAACTGCTTGTGGTGAATCAGTGAATTAAAAAATGACATGGCTCAAAATGATATATTAAAAGTATAGCATGAGCCTTATCGGACGTCTCAAAAATGCCCTCGTAGACATTATTTTCCCGCCAATTTGCGCCGTTTGCCGCGCAACCGTCTCTGACTTACGCAAAACCTATAATCTCTGCGCCGAATGCGAGGAAAAAATCCACCTCAAAACCGGATTTGAGTGCGCCGTCTGCGGCGCTCGTCTTCCGGAAGGCAAAAAAATCTGTCACCGCGAAACTCCCTACATCCTCGCCGCCAGCGCTAAATATGAAGACAAAAATCTTCAACGCTTGATCTGGCAGTTAAAATATCAGAACCAAACCGCCTCCGCTCGCCCCCTTGTCCATTTGATGACTCGATATTGGCTTGAACTCGGAATAAAGTTTGAAAATGCGCTGATCATTCCCATTCCCCTGCATCGTCGTCGCCTCAAAAGCCGCGGCTTCAATCAAGCCGAACTTTTGGCTCGCCGTTTCGCAAAGAAAGTCGGTTTCCCAATAAACACCTCTCTGCTCCGCCGCGTTCGCTATCTCAAACCCCAAGCCGAATGTAAAAATCGAGAAGAACGCGCTCTAAACATCCAAAATTGTTTCCAAGTAAAAAATTCAGGATTGGTCTCTGGAAAAACCATTATTTTAGTAGACGACGTTACCACCTCCGGCGCCACCCTGCTCGAAGCCGCAAACGTTATCAAAAAAGCTGGAAGCAAAAATATCATCGCCCTCGTTGCCGCCAGGGCTTAAAGAAATTAAGCACCACAGCCCCGCAACAAAAAAATGCGTCAAGTTGGTAGGTTCTAATTTATAAAAAAGCCCCGAGTGTAAATCAGGGCTTCGCTGTCTACTCCACAGTCGGCGGCAACGGCACACCCGCGCTACCGCGAGCGGCCACATAAGCCGGAGTCCGATCGGTACGAGAAATCTTTTCCCACCACGGATACTCGTGGCGCAATCGGCTCTCTAGCCGCAAAACAACTTGTCGCACCTCGTGATTAACCCCAAACTTGCTTCTCTGCCAGAAGATAAACTCCCACTCACGCAAATTGGCACCGCAGGAAAACCCAACCAAATTGCCCATCGCCATTGCATACTGCGCGATAAGCGGCGATACTCCTCGCCCCGTAAGCTCAACCCAAGTCCGACCATTCATCTGATGAATCTCGGAAAAAATCTCTTGAAGCTCCACGGGAGCCGGTTTGTCGTAATGGTAAAAACCAATTGATGGAGAAACTAGCGTTCTGGCATGTGTTACTAAAACATGACGTTGGAGATCTCGCCAAGAACGGAAAGACATTGCGTCAAAAAAAGTAGCGCCCACCACCTCAAACTCCCGCGGCAACTTGTCGTGCTCGCCGCGAATGTTGAAAGGCAACATCCTCAAGACGATGTCCCAAATAGATTGACCGTCTCCCAAATCACTACTCTGGGAAATCAATCCACCCGGAAAAGCTCCCGCCAATATATCTTCCGCGATCACGCGCGGCAACAAAAGATCACTCTTCATGCCAAACTCCAAAACCCCCAAATATCGCCACATAGCGACATCCCACTCCGACGGCTCATAATGCCGAGCGAACTGATCCCCGCCAACCTTGGCGGCCTCGCTAAGAATCAATTCCACCAGCGCATAATTTTCCGGAGTCCCATCCAAAATCAAGTGCTTCAGCAGAGCATCAAACGCCTCACCAGAGATTGCGACTCCAACCGAAGTCAGCGTCGCGCACGGCAAAACATTTCCCGCTACATCGCACGATTCGCCCAAAACTGCGGACTTCAAATCCTTAATCGGCAAAAACTTGGCTAGGTGAGTTTCCAAAAAGCTGGGCAAGACGCCATCAAATTTTTCACCGAGCAAACGCTTGTAGGCCGCGCTGGATTCAATGATCGCCTCCCGCGCCGCGCAAGCCGCTTCTTCGTTCACCGTCGCAAGTTCCTCCCAAATCGGATATTGCCTTGCCCGCGAAACATCCACGAACCGGGTACTCAACTCAATAAATCCCGAACCCAAGCGATTCCACTCCAAGGACTTGGCCGCGAGTATCGAAACATCTTCCACTGCAAACGTAAGCGCCGCTCCACGCGCGATTGAATTGTGTCCATACTTATCCAAAAACACGTCAAGCAATGCCTTCATCTTTGGCGAATCAGCTAGCTGTTTCTCCAACCGCGGATCGCCGGTGGCATTCGCTACAAAATCTTCAAACAAAATCCGATGCTCTGTCTTGGCCTCGCAAAACTGATCAAGCGACTTAATGCCCAATCCATCAAGATAAGCTTGGTAAGCATGAATGGCGCCACTTGGCGACACTTCGGAAAAATTCTCCAAGAGTCCGGTCAATAAAAGCGGTAGCAGTGTGTCCACAAAATGCCCGCGAATCCCCCGCTGGTTCTTGAGCCGCGAATACATCGCAAGCAATGCTGCCGAAAAATTCGGCGGCAAATTCTTGAAGAAAAAAACCCGTCGCGTCGTGCTGGTAAAAAACAAATTCAGAACCGCAGTTTCACGAGCCGAAAATTGGTATGGCACCGGAGCGCCCACAAACTGTCGGGCAATCGATATCGCCTGCTTCAGAAACCCTTGATCCAACAACATAACACCTCCAAAGTAAAACCAACTGGTATGTCAACGAACCAAGCGCAGTATAGGCAAAAGCACTCTGGTAAGCAACACATATAAAAGAACCGCTCCTAAGAGCGGTTGTGCTTGCGCATGTCGTCTATTGTAAAAAGCCCAGCCACCCAAAAACATCCTTGAACAAAGCCCAACCACCGAAAGAGCTTTTCCATCTGCCCTTCGGCCAAAAAAACTTCCATTTCATCTAACATCTGATGGCAATGAGCCAACGCTTCCGTCGCCGAATCTGGACCCAACAAGGCGCTATGCGACAAACTCCGTCGCGGAACTTTCATCTTGCTCAGCTTGGCGCGATAAAACACCAGCACCGCCCGCACCTGCTCTTTGGTCATGCCCATCCCCCAAAAAAGAACTAAAACGCAACCGCCGCATTCTAACATCAAAAACCGCCAAATTCAACTTTTAACCCAAATTTTTGACAAGAAAAATCCTTAGCTCGTCTAAATCTCTTTTTTCTTGGTCGTAATAATAAGACTCAATGCCGACCGCCTCGGCGGCTTTCACCGCCTCAAGGTTATGCTCAAAGTAAATAACACCGTCTTTGCTCAAGCCAAAATGTTTAAGCATCGCCTCAAAATATTTCGGTTCAGTTTTTTCGGGATTATGTTTTAGCGTAAAAACTTCATACGGCATTTTATCCAATCCAAATTTCTTAAATTGCTCATCATTTGCTCCGGTTAAAATAATTTTTCGATTAGGAAAGGTCTCCAGTAAATCATGCATTCCTTTAAAAATCCTAAAACCGCCGTCAGCGCGCATAACTAAAACATCAACCGCATCAACTAAAATAGTCTTCATAAAATTATTTTTTTAGAGCTCATAAAACCAACTCGTTTTTTTAATAGCAAATTTTCTAGCTTAGCTCGGTGCTCTGGTAAACAAACGGGGAAATGGTGGAGGATTCGAAAAAAAACATCCAATTTTTGGCGGGGACGATGCCCGGAACTTTGAACCAAAAGTACGGCTCAAATTCGAGGATCTTGATAAAAGTATACAGGAGTTGCGATGGATTTATAAGGTTCATCCAGAATGGTTTGATATTCCGGCTTTTACTCAAAAAGGTTACTAGTTTTAGACAAAATGATTTACTGCTAATGCTTTAAAAATACGTCAGTCCATATTATAATGCTGATGATTATGAAATTAATACTTTTAGAGGGTGGCCCCGCTTCTGGTAAAAACACGCTTGGTGAATTGCTTGTAAAAAAGTTTGAGGATATTGGTGATAAAGCTGTTCTGCTGGACCTTGATTTTTATGTTGAGCAATGCAATCCAAAATGGGTATGGGATAGCCCGGAACAAAAAGAAAAGGATCAAATAAATGCGAGGATTAATTTTTCAAAAGATATCAACAAACATCTCGAACAAGATTACAATGTAATTGCTATAGGAGAAAGCATTTTAACAGAGAGTGATGTCAAAAAAATTGTTTCTAGAATATCAATAGCTTGCCCCGCCTATCTTTATCATTTAAGCGTTCCTTTTGAATTAAGAGAACAAAGGCTCCACGCAAGAGGGCATCACTCATTAATTGATTTGAAAAAGAATCAAGAAGATAAGAATTTTGTTAAAAATTGGCCGGGTGTTATATACGAGAATGTTAATACGCCAGAGATTGATGCTTCAAATTTAATATCTTTGATTACTAAAGGTAAAGGAAATGTGAGATAGTTCAGACCTTTTTTTCGCTGTATCTAAAACCCTTTGTCTACTTCATAAAAATTACTGGCGGTGATGGTTGGCGCAACTTTGAACTGATAGGACGGTTTAACTACAGCAATGTTGATAGGATTATACGAAAGTTAAGGCGAATTTACCAAGAAAAGCCAGATTTGTTCGAAGTACCTACTTTTGCACAGAAGGTTTACTAAGTGCGTTTAGAATTTGCTCAACCTGCTCATTAGTAACTTTTGAACCCGAGAGACGAAGAGAAGAACCAGTAGAGACTATTAGGGTAGCACGACGAAGTTCCGCTAGTCGCTTTGACGAGATACTGAGATTCTTTTTTGTATTCTTAGACTTTATCATACAAGGATTATAATAAATTTACCAATATAATCCAATATACAACCTATATTGGTAAAATTGCATAGATAGGTTTTCCAGGCAGTCTTTTGCGAAAACCAGATTTGCTTTTACTCAAATCTTCCGGGAAGTTGATCCAGGGATCCATCCATCCTTTTAAATCTCGTGCAAGATAGTGGCCTGCTGGAAATCGCTTAGAACGAGCGATAAAAACAATCGTTCCAGGTATATAAATCTGTTTTCTAATTTTAGGTTTTACATACTTATATTCGTAATGCAACCCTCTCTTCTTTAATGCGCTGACAATATCCCTGCATAAAAATCCAGAACCTTTTGCTTGTTTGGAATTGGGAAAAAGGCTTTTTGCACTTTCATAATTCATTCCTAAAACAGATGCAGCACAAGCTATCCCACAACCGAACCCATCTTTTTGACTAATATTCTTCATATAAGTTCGAATCCCTCTGTCCTCTATTTTATTAAACGTTGAGAACAAAGGGTAAAAACTACTGGCGGAGGAGGTGAGATTCGAACTCACGAGACCCTTTCAGGTCTACCGCATTTCAAGTGCGGCGCGTTAGACCACTCTGCCACTCCTCCAACTAAAATTTAATCAACCGCATTTTCCGCCGGAGGCGGATCCTCCTTCGGAGGACAAGTGCGGCGCGTTAGACCACTCTGCCACTCCTCCAAAAAACCCTTACTCAAGCTACTTTCAAAACCACCAAACGTCAAACAGAAAATCAGCGCAAACCAAAGTCCTTATCACTTCACTCATCTTCTCTGCTCATTTTCGCCATGCCCTCACTCACATTTTTCTCCAACA
>CAYIWJ010000005.1:0-45368 GCA_964367145.1 uncultured Candidatus Saccharibacteria bacterium
GAAGGCAAAGAAATTGAGTCGTTCCAAGAAATCCCCAAGGTGGCGCAAAAAGGACGGCGTCATCTACTTCTCGGTCACCTCCGACGGCACGACCGGTAAGGACTGGATCAATCGTCTGGAAGGCAAGGGCTTCTTCGTAGATGGTTTCGCGAAGTACCTGCTCCGTTCGCGAAGCTTCAAGCCGACCAAGGGCCTCACGACCGAAGTCGCCGTCTTGAAGGGCTGTCTCTTCGAAGACAACGACCGGACAACGTCGACGATCCGCGCCGAGGCCGACAGGAGAAAGCTGTCCAAGCCGAACCCCGAAGTGGCCTGTCTCATCCGTGAGAAGTTCACCGACGCGGAGATCATAGTCATGGATCTCTTGTGGGTCGTCGCCATGCACGAACCGATCAACGGCGTGGGCGGCGTTCCGAACTTGCAGAGCGCGAACCGTGGCTGCAATGGACGCTGTCTCAGCGCGTTCAGCGGCAGGTCTGACTTCAGGTGGTTTTGTGACAGCGGGTTCGCTTTTGCCGCGTCGCAAAGTTCTTGAATCTAAGACCCTCGGGACCTGCCTACCGGTAGGCAGGCTTCAGTCCCTTTGGTCTTAGCACTCCGCCCTCTCCACAATCAGTGGAGAGGGCATTTTTTTACTCGCCGAAAGAATTCAAATATCTATTTTTCTACTTCGTATAGCTTGCTTCTATTTTGATTATTTTCCTCGCGCTTTGCGCTTTGCGCTTTGCGAACTATACTTATCTCATGAAATTCGACTTTCTAGGAATCGGCGACACGGTTACCGACGCCTTTATTCGCCTCCGAGAGGCGAAAGTCAAAGGCCAGGGGAGTGATCGTGAACTTTGTTTGCGCTTCGCCGACAAGATTCCTTACGAGAGTGTTAATGTGATCCCCGGTGTCGGCAACAGTCCCAATGCCACCGTGGCCGCCGCCCGCCTCGGCCTCAAAAGCGCCCTCCTAACCAATATCGGCGACGACGCCGAAGGCAAGCAATGCCTTAAAAAGTTTTCCACCGAAGGAGTCAGTACTCGTTTTATCAAAAGTCATCGCGGCAAAAAAACCAATTACCACTATGTTCTTTGGTACGAAGACGATCGAACTATTCTTATCAAGCACTACCTTTACGATTACACCTTGTCGCGCATTGATTCTCCGCGTTGGATTTACCTCTCCTCGCTTAGCGAAAATTCCTTGCCATTCCACGACACGCTGGCCGAATATCTAGTCGCTCATCCCGAAATCAAGTTGGCTTTTCAGCCGGGAACTTTTCAGATTAAGTTTGGCCAGGAACGCCTCAAAAAAATCTATCAGCGAAGCGAGATCTTTTTTTGCAACAAAGAAGAAGCGGAGCGGATTTTAGATTTGCCCCAAACCGACATCAAAATCTTGTTAAAGGCCATCAACGCCCTCGGGCCAAAAATAGTGGTGATTACCGACGGCCCCGCCGGCGCCTACGCGCTCCACGAAGGCCAAGTCTGGAAAATGCGCAGTTACCCCGACCCCAAACCGCCCTACGAACGAACCGGCGCCGGTGATGCCTTTTCTGCCACTGTAACCGTCGCCTTGGCTTTGGGTTTGTCGTTTGAGGAGGCTTTGCGCTGGGGACCGATTAATTCCATGGCGGTGGTTCAAGAAGTTGGCGCCCAAGCCGGTCTACTGTCCCGCGAAAAGCTGGAGGATTATTTGCGCCAAGCTCCGCCGGATTATCACCCGCAAAAAATATGAGATCACTCAAAACAATAATAGCCGAAGCCGAACAGCAAAAAATTGCCATCGGGCATTTTAATATCTCCGACCTCGTCGGTCTGCGGGCGATCTTTGAAGCGGCGCGCGATTTTTTACCCCAGCACAAAACGCCAGTCATCGTCGGAACATCCGAAGGCGAGCGGGATTTTGTCGGGGCAAACGAAGCCGTGATATTGGTCAAAAGTTTACGCGAGCGTTTTGATTATCCGATTTTCATCAACGCCGACCACACTCATTCCTTGGAAAAAATCAAAGAAGCGGTTGAGGCGGGCTACGACGCGATTATTTTTGATGGCAGTAAATTGCCGCTGGAAGAAAACATCGCCGCGACCAAAGAAGCCGCGAATTATATCCGAACCCATGCCCCAGAAACCATTATTGAAGGCGAGTTGGGCTACATCGGCTCCTCGTCTCAAATTTTAAAAAACATTCCCGAAGGCGCGGTTTTTGACTTGGCGCACGCCACCAAGTCCGACGAAGCCTTGCGCTTTGTTCAAGAAACCGGCGTTGATCTCTTTTCTCCGGCTGTCGGCAACTTGCACGGTATGTTTGCGAACGCCCCAAACCCCGCCTTGCAAATTGCCCGCATTCAAGAAATCAAATCAGCCGTTAAAATTCCCCTAGTGCTTCACGGTGGCTCCGGCGTGACGGATAGCGATTTTGTCGCGGCTATCAAAGCCGGCATTTCTATCATTCACATCAACACCGAAATTCGTCTGGCTTGGAAAAAAGGTATAGCCGAAGGATTAGCCGCCTCCATGAACGAAGTGGCGCCATATAAAATCTTGGAACCCTCTCTGCGTAATATGAAAGCAATCATTACGGCGCGTCTGGCGCTTTTTAGTGGTATAAAATAAAAATCCTCGCCATCGAAGCGAGGATTATAGAGATGCCGGACGGGTAGTAACGGCAGTCGCCTTAACACCAAACATCCGCACGAACTTCGCAGCCCCATGGAGAAATAAGTGGGGCTCCGTTCATGGTTCAGTTAAGTTTCCGCAGTGGATTACCACTGGCCGCGTTAGAGTTGTACTCGAAAAGGCGTTACTATTGGGGCGTTATCCCATGGAAAAAAACAACGCCGCTAAGCAGGATTCAACCGCCATACCCGTCCGGCGAAATTCGATAAAGAACTAAAAACAAGATAGCAGACACAAGAACCCTGTCAAGGGCGGTCTCGTGGCATAAAAAAGCCGCCGTTGGCTAGAACAACCAACGGCGGCGGAAAAGACCTGCACCCGGAAGACGTTACGCCACGGGGGAAAAACGTGGTCGCGTGAGTTTAGAGAAATGATTGCGTCTGGATGGTCCCCAGCCAATCATCTCATCTCCGGCAGGAAGGAAGAGGGAAAGGGAGAGTGCGCGGAGACCTCACCGTCTTCCGTGGTGCAGTTTGAAAGAGCTGGCACAAAGCATACTAAAACACCCATGGGAAGTCAACCCTCTCTTGTGGTTTTATTCATTTTGAATTATACTGCCCAAACTATGGATTTAGTCGTGGAAAAGCGTGAAAAATTCGGCAAAGCCACCGCGGAAATGCGCCGTCAGGGAATGATTCCCGGCGAGCTTTATGGCCCTGGAGTCGCGAACCTTCATCTCACGATTCCGGTCAAAAATTTAACTAAGGTACTTAAAAGCGCGGGCGAAACCTCGCTCGTTACCGTGGTTATTCCCGATGGAGCCAAAGAGGACCGCCGTCAAGTCTTCGTTTACGATGTTCAAAATGATCCCGTCACCGACGACATCGTTTCCGTGGATTTTTATCAGGTCAAAATGGATCAAAAAATCGTTATCAGCGTACCCTTAACCTTTGCCGGTGAAGCGCCCGCGATAAAAAGCGAAAGTGGAATTTTGGTCAAAGCCGTTCAGGAAATCAAAATCGAAGCCTTGCCAGCCGACATCCCCCATGAAATTATTTTGAACCTTGGATCGTTGACTAAGATAGGTCAAAGTATTGCCGTCAAAGATTTAGCATTGGGCGCTAAGGTCAGGGTGATGCTTGAGCCCGAAGCCGTAATCGTAACCGTCACCGCTCAAATAGCGGAGGAAGAACAACCGGTAGCCGAAGTTAAATTAGACGAAATCAAAGTTGAAGGCGAAGAAAAACGGGCCGAGAAAGCCAAGCAAGCCGCCGAAAAAGCGACCACCGAGAATTCTGCCTCTTAAGCTCTTTAATCCAGCGGACGACGGCGCGAGTCAATCGTCTCATGCAATTCAATATCAACTCAACCCCTAAGCCAAAACGATTCCATACTTGGAACGGCGCGTTTTTATTTATCGGTTTACTCGCCAGTCTTTTTTTTATTTTTAATTTCAAGGCCGAAGTCTTGGCTCAAACATTAAGCGCGGCCGAAGAGCGCGCCTCGTTGGAGAGACAACTCGAAGAATTTGAAAGCCAAATTAGCGATTACGAAAAAACTTTGGCGGTCTATAAAAATCAGGGTCAGAGCCTCTCCTCGGAAATTACCCGCCTCAATGCCAAAGTCAGCAAACTTAATTTGCAGATTAAAGCCGTCAATCTCTCCCTCAAAAAACTGGATGGCGAAATCTCCGAGAAAGTCGCCAAGATTACCGACACCAAGCAAAAAATAGATTTCAACAAGGATGCTTTAAGCGAGGCCCTGCAGGCCAACTATGAATCTAGCAACACCGGACTCGTCCAAGTACTTTTAGAAAATCCCAAGTTGTCGGATTTTTTTGGCGGCATCAATCACCTGCTTCAGATTCAGCAAAGTTTGGCGATTACCATCAACCGCATTACCGACCTCAAAAACCAGCTTTCCGATGAAAAAGAAATTTTGGCGCTCAAGCGGAGCGACACCGCCAAGCTCAAAGAATATCAAGACGCTCAAAAAAACGAGGTTGAACAATCAAAAAAAGAAAAAGATAGCATCCTCAAAGTTACCAAAGGCAAAGAATCGGAATATCAAAAACTGATTAAAGAAACCCAAAAAACAGCGGCGCAAATTCGTAATCGTATCTTTGAACTTTTGGGCGGGGGCAAGCTAACGTTTGAAGAAGCCTATGAGTTCGCCAAATTCGCCGGCAACGCCGTTGGTCTGCGTCCGTCGCTAATTCTAGCGGTCTTAGACCGCGAATCTTCTTTGGGTGAAAACGTCGGGCGTTGTAAATACAACAAAAATCCATATTATCCGGAACGCGCTCAAAATCCAACCTCCATGCACCCGACACGCGACATTCCTAAATTCTTGGAATTAACCGCCACGCTTGGGCTAAATCCCGAGACAACCCTCATCTCCTGTCCCATCCCACAAGATGGCGCCTATGGCGGGGGAATGGGTCCGGCGCAATTTATTCCCTCAACCTGGTATATTTATAAAGAGAAGATCAAAGAGATTACATCCAGCAATCCGGCTTCACCGTGGAAAAATTCCGACGCCTTTGCTGGAACCGCACTTTATCTTAAAGATGCTTATTCTTCGCGTGATTGCGTTAACTATGGCGCCAAAATTCCGGCCGAGTCAGTTCGGCTCCAGGAGCGTTGCGCCGCCGCCAAATATTATGCCGGCGGGCGCTGGTACTCATATCGGTTCGCCTACGGCGAACCGGTGGTTGATCGCGCCGATAGCTTTGACCGCGATATTCAGATTCTCAACTCATAAATTTTCAATATGAAAAAAATTACCCATCTCCTTATTATTATCGCGGTTATTATTGCCGGTGGCCTGGTTATCTATCGCCTAAAAAATATCAGCGTCACCATTCCACCCCCCAATCCATTTCCGATAAACCCGGGAAGCGTAGTTCCGCCACCCACGCCAACTCCGATAGTTGAACCAACTCCGCCACCTCAGCCGATTATTATTCCGCCGCCCACACCAACTCCGCCACCTTCGGCCAACGTACCGCCCCCACCGCCGGAATTGAATTCAAGCGTAACCGTGGGCGACGGCGTCAATCGCCTTAAGTTCACCTACGAACAAAATCAGTTAATCTTGCAGTCTATCAATCGCGGTGACAAAGAGTTAAAAATTACCACCAAAAAAATCTGGCAGTTAACTCTGCGTCGTTCAGATGGCGTCAAAAGCACTCTAGATGCTTCAACTCTTCGCGTGCCGATTCGTTTGACTACCAAAGAAAGTGCCAATAAAAAAATCTACAAGTTTGCTTGGGATAAGGTTTTTATTGCGCCAGAAAAAGAGTTAAGAGCGGCGGTAACGATTGAATATATTTCGGCGACCAAAAACTTTGAATGGTTTTTTGAAGTTGATCTGCCCGAAGGCTACGATCTGGTTTCGGTTCGCTTTCCTGAAGTCGCGGCCTACGCGATTAACAATCCAGAAAATGATATTTTCGTAGAACCGGTCTATGCCGGTACCGCCATCAAGGACCCATATCACACGATTCCGCTCGAAACTAAGATTTCAAGCCCCGGAGTCTACACCATGCAATTTTTTGCTCTTTACGACAAAGATTCGCAAGATGGTATTTACCTCGCGACTCATGATCCGGATAGTAATGAAAAAGAGTATCGCGTCAAACCCAATACCGGCAACATTGAATGGGAGCCAACTCACTATCCGCCGGTTCCAACTCCGCGCCATTATCAAACGCCCTATCCGGTAGTAATCTCTTTTTTACGCGGTGACTGGTTTGCCGCGGCGCAAACCTATCGAGCTTGGGCCAAAACATCGCCGATGTTTTCTCGGGGACCCTGGGCCCTCTCGTCGTCGGTCTCCTCGCGTACCAAAAACGTGCAGGCGATGTACCTGCAGGGGACGCCAAATGGTTTTAATGAGCATCAAAAAATCGCCGACGAGTTCCGCGAAGCCGCCGACTTTCTAGGGACTGACAACATCTTTGCTTATTGGTATCAATGGCATGAGCATTGGTTTGATAGCAAGTGGCCGGATATTGAACCGAAGTCAACTTTCAAATCCGCCGTCGCTTCACTCGCCAATCGCGGGCTTACAATTATTCCCTATTATCTTCCCGGAACTTGGGATATCAACCTGCCGACCTACAACGCGACCGTCGCCAACGCCTCTTGTTGGGATGAGAACGGCGAACCGCGTATCACAAAAAGCATTGACCGCGAAGGTTTAAAAAAATGGGATTTCGTCCGCTTGGATCCGACCTTTGCGTTTAGCCGCAACCACGAAAAAAGTGTTGTTAGCCGTTTCATTAACGACTTCGGCGCTGGCGGTATTTATTTGGATTTTTGGAGCGGCGTCTCCACGCTCAACTGCTGGAATAAGCTTGCCAACCATCCGCAGAACGGCGGCAATTACTGGAATCAAGGCAAAAAAAATCTTGGCCGAGAAATTCGCGAATATGCCAAAAGCCTCAAGCCTAATTTTGTTATGACCAGCGAACATCTAGAAGAAACTTTAATTCCGGTTCTGGATATGATGCACGAAGACCCGACATTTTCCACCTTCGTCCCGCCAAACATGTTGCCGATTCCGCTTTGGTCGGCGGTCTATCACGACGCCGTTTTAGCCTCCAACTTCGCTGGTCTTCCGCCTTTTGCCGATCCGAGCCCCGCTCCGCTTATTCGAGCCTACATTACTCTGTCTTATATGTATGGCAATCTTTTGAGTTTTACCAACTGGTTTGCCGACACCAGCCCCATCTTTAATCAAAATCTACCGGCCAATCACCCGATGCGCCCGACCCTTGATTACGTCAAAATGTTGGCCAAGAGTTATTCCGTTACTCGCCCCTATGTTCTGGAGGGCAAAATGTTGCATCCGCTCCCAGGAACTTTTTGGAGTTCGCTTGATTACAACGAGGAACTTTTCCTTAAACCCTGGTCCAGTGTCTGGAAATCAAACTCCGGCAAAGTCGGTATTTTACTGGCTAACCCGCAAGACGGCGCCTTGTTTATTCACACCTATCTCAACTTTGCCGACTATGGCATTCCCTCGGGGCGATCGGTCAAAATTTACGAGACAATTAACAGTGGCGACAGCACTCTGACATCCGAAGTTCAAGATGCCTATTCCATTGATCGCGCGGTCCCGGGCTATAGCTTAGTTCTACTGGAACTTGAGTGGTAAAAATTGTTAACGAGGGGACTGATTTTTTGCAAACGCTGCAACTATTGGATCTAAATCCCCATCCAAGATTTTTTCAATGTTGCCCCATTTTTTGTTGATGCGGTGGTCGGTAATCCGATCCTGCGGAAAGTTATAAGTCCGGATTTTTTCCGAACGGTCGGCGGTGCCAATAAGTTCCCGTCGCGTCGCGCCGAGCTTTGCCGCCTCCTCGGCTACTTTTTTTTCATAAAGTTTGGAGCGTAAAATAGAAAGCGCCTGTTCACGGTTTTGGGTCTGCGAGCGCTCGCTCTGGGATGCCACCGCGAGTCCCGAAGGCTTGTGGACGATGCGCACAGCGGTTTCTACCTTGTTCACATTTTGTCCGCCGGGGCCCGACGAACGAAAGAAAGAAATTTCCAAATCAGTCGGATTAAGGCTGAAGGCCGTCGGTTCAACCTCCGGCATCACCGCCACCGAGGCGGTGGAAGTATGAACTCGTCCGGCGCGCTCGGTGTCCGGAACTCTCTGCACGCGATGCACGCCCGACTCTTGCTTCAATGAATCATAGGCCGCCTCGCCGCGAATCCGCGCCACAAAAGTCTTGTAGCCGTTTAAACTATTTTGACTGGAGTCCAGAACCGTAAAATTCCAATTGCGTCGCAAGGCAAAGCGTTGGTACATCCGCACCAAATCACCGGCAAAAAGAGCAGCCTCATCGCCGCCGGTTCCCGCTCTTATTTCCAAAATGACTTTTTGACTCATATAAAATAGAGTAGCAATATCAACCTACCATTAACACCCCAATCTACCGGTAATCAAGCCCCTTAGTAGTATTCGCGTCATTAGGGTGGAATTCGTATATTTGTGTCGCCGAGTGTGGCACTTGCCTTGCTCTCGTAAAAGAGTATCATTATAAATGACTAGGTTTCAAGCTGTTTTTATAAAACCTGCCTATGGCGGATAAAAAACTCATCCTCATAGTGGATGACGATGCGGATTATCGCGAAGTCCTCAAGACCAAGCTCGGAGCGAGTGGTTTTGATGTTGCCGAGGCCGAAAATGGAGAAGTTGGAGTTGCTCAAGCCGCGAAGCTCGCCCCCGATCTAGTTTTGATGGATGTTAAGATGCCCAAAATGGATGGCGTGGAAGCGATGACCAGAATTATCCACAGCAATCCAAAAAAACCGCTCCACGTAATCTTCTTAACCGCCTTCGGCGATCCGCATCCGGAAATCTACGCCACCGATCAACGCTTCGCCCGCGAAATGGGCGCCTTTGATTATTTTGTCAAAACGGAAGATCTAGATAAGATTGTAGAGAAAATTCAAAAAATACTGTAGCGGTCCATGAGAAATCCTCCCCTGATCCTGATCGCCGACGACGATCCGTCCTTCCGTGAGATTATAGCCACCAAACTCAAGACTTCCGGCTTTTGGGTGGCGGAAGCGGTTGATGGCAAAGAAGCTTTTGAAAAGGTTGGGTCACTTCTGCCCGACCTCTTAATAATTGACATTCAGATGCCCAACGAAAACGGCACCGAGGCGGTGTTGGATATTAAGCGCAACCAAGAAACCGCCGCTACCAAAATAATTTTTTTGACCAGCATGGAAAATCCCTGGCCCGGAATCAAAGCCGATGCCGACAGCTTTGCTAAAGAACTTGGCGCGGCGCGCTACATCAACAAAACCGAAGATCTGGATAAGGCTCTCGTGACCATCAAGGAAGTTTTAGAGATGAAATAGTTTTATCTCCTGGTTCTTTGGCGAGAAGAAGCAATTCCACTCTCGACGCTAAAAGCCAAATAATATAAGCTTTGTGCTATAAGTATAAAGCTATGCCTCAAGCCAAATCTCGCATTTTAACCGGCGACCGGCCGACCGGCCCACTCCATCTCGGCCACTATGTCGGTTCGCTCAAGAGCCGTCTTGAACTTCAAGAAAAGTACGAAACTTATGTTTTAATAGCCGACATCCAGGCGCTCACCGATAATTTTGATAACCCCCAAAAAGTCAGCGTCAACGTCTACGAGGTTTTGTTGGATTATTTAAGCATCGGTCTTGATCCCAAAAAAACCATCATCGCCGTCCAATCTGCCGTTCCGGAAATCGCCGAACTCACGGTCTTCTTTATGAACTTGGTAACCCTCGGTCAGTTGGAGCAAAATCCTACTGTTAAAACCGAAATCGAGCAAAAGCATTTCAAAGGGGGAATTCCTCTGGGCTTTCTGGCCTATCCGGTCAGCCAGGCCGCCGATATTGCCATTTTCAAAGCCAACCTGGTGCCGGTGGGCGAGGATCAGTTGCCGATGATCGAACAGACTCGAGAAATTGTCCGCCGCTTTAATCGCTACTACGGCCAAGTTCTGATAGAACCGGAAGCCCTGCTCTCAAAATTCCCGCGTCTCCCGGGAACCGACGGCAAAGAAAAGATGAGCAAATCACTGGGTAACGCGATCAACTTATGCGACGACGCCAAAACCGTGGAGAAGAAAGTTCGAGGCATGTACACCGATCCGGCGCGTGTCCACGCCGATACGCCGGGCAACGTGGAAGGCAACCCCGTCTTTACTTATTTAGATGCCCTTGACTCCGACCAGGGAATCGTTGAAGAGCTCAAAACCCGCTACCGCAAGGGGACGGTCACCGACGCCGAAGTTAAGGAGCGGCTAATCAAAATCCTCAACGATTTTCTTGATCCCATCCGCGCCCGCCGCGCCAGCTTCGCCAAAGACAAAAATGCAGTGATGCAAATTTTAGCAGACGGCACCGCCCGCGCCCGTAAGGTAGCCGCCCAAACCTTGGCCGAAGTAAAACACGCCATGGGAATGGACTATTTTTAATAGCGCCAAAATCAGATATTGTGCTACAATCAGCCTTTATGTTCGGGTCTAATAAATTCGCCAATGTGGAGGATGTTCCCGAGTTCGACAACCACAAAATGGTTGCTTTTTTCGGCGATAAATCCTCTGGTTTACGGGCTTTTGTGGCGATTTATAACAACAATCACCCCTCTTCAGTCGGTGGTACGCGCATGTGGCCCTACAAGAACGAGATGGAAGCCATGCGCGATGCTCTAAATCTTTCTAAGGCCATGGCCTACAAGTGCGCCATTGCCGGACTGCCTTTCGGTGGCGCCAAAGGAGTAATTATCGGCGATGCCAAAAAACAAAAAACTCAAGAACTTCTCTTGTCTTATGCCGAGCGAGTCAATCTGTTAGGCGGCAAATTCATTACCGGAACCGATAGCGGATTGGAGGACGCCGACGTGCAGGTTATGAAAAGAAAAACCAGCTACATGATTGGCGAGCCAGAGGCGGGTAGTGATAGCCCCTCGCTTTGGGCAGCGCGCGGAACTTTAAAAGGCTTGGAAGTTACGCTCAAAAAAGTTTTTGGCAACGCGACTTTTGCCGGACGATCATTTGCTATTCAGGGTCTGGGCAAGACTGGCATGGAGCTAGCTCGCCTAATTATGGAACGCGGCGGTTCCGTCACCGCCTCCGAAATTGATCCAGAAAAAATCGCCATCGCAAAGCAAAGTCTGCGGAGCGTCAAAATTGTGGAACCTCGCAAAATCGCCGCTCAAGAAGTTGATGTTTTTTGTCCCTGCTCAATGGGGCACGAAATCAATAAACAGACGATTAAACAGTTAAAATGCAAAATTGTCGCAGGTGTCGCGAATAACCAGTTAGAAAATTCTAAAATCGGCGATGCCTTGTATAAAAAAGAAATTCTCTACGCGCCGGACTACGCAATTAACGCTGGCGGTCTTATGCGTGTTTTAGCGGAGTTGGATAAGGGCGGCTACAAAAGGGATCGCGTTTTAGAGCAACTGGAGCACATTCCAAAAACTCTGGAAAAGATTTTTGAGCGATCCGAAAAAGAAAAAACCCCGACTCATCGCGTCGCCGCCGAAATGGCCGAAGCCGCCATTAAAAAAGCATAGTCAGAATTGTTGATTTTTGAATAAAATATTAATTTGTGATATATCGCTTTACAATTAGAGATTCACTAGCTAATCTCTAGAGAGTTGCAAGTACATTCACAACAGAAATGAGTCTGAAATGGCATTTGATCTCGATTTCGCTTATGTGAAGTCGTCGTTCGCGCAGGTCGTCCGGAAGGGCGACTCTGCGGTGATCTGGCACTCGTTGTTTGGTTACCCAAAGGTTGTTTCTGCCGAGACGCTCAAATTTCTCGAGTCATTTTCGGAGCCGACAACTATTCGTTCACGGCTCGGCGATGAACTGACCGAGGAGGATCAGGAGGCGATTGAGGAACTACTGCAATGCTACTTCCTCGTACCCGAGGGTTTCGATGACCGAGCATTCCTCGAAAATCGGATGAGAGAGCGAGATAAAGAAATCTTCAGCGGTTCGCTGATTGATTATCTCGAGCTCATCATGAGCGAAGCGTGCAACTTTCGTTGCACCTACTGTATCCATTTTAACAACCTGGAAACTTCCGACCGCATTAACAACCCCAAAAAGTTTATGCGGTTTGAGATGGCCAAGGAAACGGTGGATCAGTATCTCAAGATTCTTCGCGGGCACGGTAAGTGCGTTGCTGAAATCAACTTCGGCGGGGGCGAACCGCTACTGGCATGGCCGGTTATCAAGCAAGTGCTTGAGTACTGCAGTGCCGTCTACGATTCGGAGTTCAAGTTTTGTTTCTCGATTAACACGAATGCTTCTCTCATTACGTCGGAGGTTGCCGAAATTTTGAAGGAGTATCGTGTCGAGATTGCCTCCAGTCTGGATGGCTTACGCGAAGGGAACGATCGTGTTCGACTGACGAAGTCCGGAGGCGGCACATTTTCCCAGATCATGTGCGGTTTTGAAGCGCTGGCACTGGTAGGATATCCGCTCGACGGCGTTGCGGTAACGGTTACCGAAAAGAATTTTCATCAACTTGATGAGTCGGTTATCGATTGGGCAGTCGCCCATGGCATGAAAAATATCAGAATCGATATCGATGTAGTCGATATGGTGGAAATTCCGATTGAAGACGTCGTCGCAAAGCTGATGCGCATTAGGCGCTACGCGGCAAAACGAGGCGTTGATGTTCCCGGTTTTTGGTCGAGGCCAGTCGAGAATCTCAACGAATCAACGCTTGAAAGTCGCGTTGCGTTCTGTGGCGCAGTTCGCGGCAACAGCATGTGCGTAGGCCCGTCCGGAAACATTTATGGATGTGGCTACAGCAATACCCAGCTCGGGAGTCTCTCGGAAATCCAATCGTTTCATGCACCCGGCGCCGCCTATCATCGCTTTGTGAGAGATCATCTCACCGGAGTGATGGAAATGTGCAAGGGTTGCATGATAGAAGGGCAGTGTGGCGGCGGTTGCAACATCACGCAAGAGTTTGCTCGAGCGACAAAAACCGCCAAGATTGAACGAATGTGCGACTTCTACCGCCGCATGACCCAAGAGATTCTTCGAGAACAACTGCGAGAAGCGACGGTGTCGGAACCGGACCTTCTCCAACCCGCAACAGAAAGGAGGTGAATGCCATGCAGAAGGCACAGCAGAAGAAGCCGCGACCGGTTCTCAAGGTCAAGACGCTACCGAAGCTGAAGGTGCTCTGCACCTGTCAACGCCCCAGCAACTGCCACTAGCCATGGTGGTGAAGCAGAGCCGGAGAACAAAAGTTTTCCGGCTCATTTTTTTAAATAAGTAGGCCGATGTGGTAAGCTCAATTCGAGAGATCGCAAATAATGATTGTTTTAAAAAAAATTAAAATTGAATATAAAAAATATTTCGCCAGATGGTGGCGAAGTAAAGAGCTGCTCAAATTAACCAGCGGTATGGTGAAAGTCATAGCCGATAAAGAAGTTGATAGATATTTTAATTCAATTCTAGAAAGTAAAACCGATTATCACTTTATGATCATTTCTAATAGAAAAATAATTGGTCATATATCGCTCAATAAAAGACGAAATAAGTGGTATGAAACCCAAGTCATAATCGGTGAAAAGAAATACAGGGGAAAAGGTTACGGCTCCGAAGCTATCAGGCTTCTCATAAAAAAAGCTCAGCGAATCAAAATCTCCAAAATTTATTTAGAAGTTAGGCCAACTAATATCAGAGCCATTCGCGCTTATGAACACCGTGGTTTTAAAAAAGTAAAAATAATGCTACATCCTAAAAATAGATATCTGCCGAAAACATTAAGGATGGAGTTGGAATAAATATTCTCTCGGCGAATGAATTCGTTTCCGTTTGTTATTCGTATCGTTTTTTGTTACACTGAATTCCAAGTTGAACAATGGTATGAGTGACGACTTCGGGTTTTATCTCAAAAAAGCCGAATCTCCCGCCGCCGGAATGATTTCCGGCGTAGGGTTTTCATCTCCCGAGAGACAGTCTTGCTGACTGTCTTTTTTCTTATATGAAGCGCCGATTTTCTTTTTTTTCTTTTCCCGCCTCCGTAGATGCCACGCTTGCTCGCCTCAAAAAAGCGCCAGCTTCGTATTGGGAAAAGCGCGGTAGTAATATGGTGCTAAAGCTTTTCAAATTCACCCTCAAAACCGCTCCGGCCTTCGGCAAATATTTAAAAAAACATGGGATCAACGGCAAAAAAATAAAAAAAATAGCCGACTACAAAACCCTGCCAGTGATGGATAAACAGAACTACCTCCGCGCCTTTGAATTTAAAGATCTATTTCCCTACCGAGACCTTTCCCGGGTTACCACCATTTCCGCCACCTCCGGCACTACCGGCTCACCGCTCTATTTTCCCCGCGGCGAAGAACAGGACGCGCAGTACGAATATGTGGCCGAACTCTATCTTCGCAACCAGTTTCAAATTCATCAGAAAAAAACCCTCGGTCTCATCGGCTTCGGTCTAGGCATCTGGATCGGTGGCATGTTTACCTATAAAAATTTCAATAAAATTGCCGCCAAGGGCTATCCATTTTCGTTAATTCCGGTCGGAGCCAACGTAGAACTGTATCTGCAGGCCTTCAAAAAATTTGCCCCGCTCTACGATCAGATAATTTTGATGGGCTACCCACCGTTTGTAAAAGACGTAATTGATGAAGGCAAGGATCACGGCATTGATTGGAAAAGCTACAAACTTCGGATTTTGACCGCCGCCGAGGGATTTTCCGAAAAGTTCCGCGAATATCTGGCAGAAAAGGCTGGCATCAAAAATCCATACAACGACATCATTAATATGTACGGCACCGTAGAAATGGGCACGATGGCGCACGAAACCGGACTCGCCAACCTCATCCGCAAAATTGCCGTTAATGACCACAAGATTTTCCGCACTATCTTTCCGCACGCCAATCGCACACCGACCCTCGCCCAATACCATCCCGACATTGTTTATTTTGAAGAAGAAAAAGGCGAAGTGATTGCAACCGGCTACGGTTCTTCCATTCCGCTTTTCCGTTACCGCTTTCCCGATATTGGCGGGGTAGTTCCGTTCGAAACTATGGTCACAAAATTAAAGACTGCCGGCGTGGATATTTTTGCCGAGGCCAAAAAAGCCGGTATTGCGGAAACCATCATGCGCTTGCCGTTTGTCTATGTCTACGAGCGCAGTGACCATGCCATAATTGTCCGCGGCGCCAACATCTACCCCGAAGAAATCAAAAACGCCCTGCATCATAAAGAACTTGAGTCGGTTGTTACCGGCAAATTCACGATGATTAAAAAAGAAGATCGCAAAATGAACGAGTACTTTGAAGTGAATGTGGAATTAAAAAGGAATGCGAAAGAAAGAGAAGATCTCAATAAAACAATAAGAGACGCAGTGGTAGAAAATTTAGTAAAGACAAATAATGAGTATAAATATCTATATTCATTAGATTCCGAAAGGGTAGCCCCCAGCATCATCCTCTGGCCATATCAGCACGAAAAATATTTCAAACCCGGCGGTAAGCAAAAATGGTCGGTCAAAATAAATTGAATGTTCGCGATTTTGCATTATCAACCAACCCAATTTGCTATACTAAGCCCATATGAAAAAAACACTCATTGTAGTTGCGTTGATTGTGCTCGGAAGTCTGGGATATTACGCTTATCAGCAGAAAACGAAAACAGCCACAGAATCCAAGGCAGTCGCCGACTCACCAACGGCAAATGTCGCTTATAAAAATGATGAATTCGGATTTTCCTTAGAATATCCAGAATATTTTACAACATATGAAGTAAGAAAATTTGACCGCGCTGACCAAAAATTTGCTACTGGCTTTTTTGAAATTTCACAGAAAAAGGAAGATGGCACATTCAAGGGATTCCCGAAATTTTCAGTAGTGGTGGCAGAAAATTCAGACAAACTTCAACTTGAAGATTGGGTTAGTAAACACATCGCGACATCGTTAACGTACGGCAAAAGCGAACAAAAGATAGGCGAAAATAACTGGCTTAGATTCATGGAGTCAGGAGAAGTCGATCATTGGGTTTATCTTATCAAGAATAAAAATAATGTTTTATTGATTTACATACCGAACATACCAAATCCCATGGAATTCAGTATTTATGAAAAACTTTTTTCATCGTTTAAGATTTATTAGATATCCATTTTTCATTCTGCTGGTTATATTCATATTTTTTTCAGGCTCAAAACCTGTGATTGCGACTGGTGTTTTTACCCTTCCATTTATCGGCGATTATCAAATTACGGAAGGATGGAATTACTCGCCTGGTGATTGTGTGAACCCAAACCCAAGCAACCCATGTGCACACGAAGGAATAGACTATGCAACTGGTGCGGGAACTTCTATCCGTTCAGCTGATCATGGTACTGCCGTGCAATCTAGTCAATTTGATAACTTGGGATTCGGTTACGGATACTTTGTTCTGATTGGTCATGCTAGTGGCATCTATAGTTTATATGCACATTTGAGTAGTGTGAATAGTTTTGTGCCATATTTCGCCAACCCAAGTTTAGGAACAGGCGTTGCCACACAAAGAGGCCAAGTCATCGGTTATTCCGGCAATACCGGAATTTCTGGTGGCGCGCATCTTCACTTTGAAACAAGGTTGGACAATTATGGAATACCACAAAGAATAGATCCATACGACATCAATTCAATAGCTATTTATTACCCAGGAAATTCAAATTTTACAAACTGCGGAATAAATTTTAGTTGGACAACGTGTCCGCCGGTTGACGCAAGTAACCCCGCTACATATATAACGGGGAACATCACGCAAAACACCATATGGACTGCCCAAGGCAGTCCATATGTCATTCAAGGCAACATAACCATATCCGCCAGCACCACTCTGACCATCAACCCAGGCGTCGTCGTAAAGTTTGAAACAAGCGGCGACCTCCGAATCTACGGCAATCTGGTCGCCCAAGGAGGAAGTTCCACCTCAACCAGAATATATTTTACCTCCATCAAGGATGATTCGTTAATCGGCGACACCAATAACGACGCCACAACCACCACCCCCGCTATCGGAGACTACAGGGGTCTCTACTTCTACTCCGGCTCTATCGCGAACATCTCCTATGCTACCTTCAGATACGGCGGCAACGATTACTATTCATATAACTTTGGCGTCATCAAAAACTTTGGCGGAACGATTACCTTGTCCGAATCAGATATTGCTTTCAATTACGGCAATGGTTTGAATCAGACTAGCGGCATCTCCACCATAAATTCGGGGTCCATTCACAATAACGGTGGTGGTGGTTTTGAACAATCCGGCGGCGTCTCTACCATCACCAACTCAACCTTTTCCGGCAATCAGACCTATGGGATTTCCCTCCAGAGTGGCACTTCCACCATTACCGGCAACGGTTTTACTGATCACGGCAACGCGGACATGAGTATCTCCGGACAGGCTTACTTTGCCCAATCGGCCAACACGATCTCCGGTGGCGGCAAGCACGGCATTGAAGTCTACGGAAACCTAGATCACTCCCAGATCTGGTCTCCGGGAATTCCGTATGTGGTGCAGAATGTAACTATCAACTCCGACAAAACCCTGACGATTCTTCCCGGCGGCGTCGTCAAATTCAATAATTCTGCCGATCTCCGAATCTACGGCCACCTCATAGCCCGCGAAAATCCTCTTCAATCTAATTCACCACAAACCTACTTTACCTCGTATAACGACGACACGATCGGCGGCGATACCAACGGCAATGGTACAACTACCGCCCCATATTCAGGAACCTACCAAGGCATCTACTTCTATCCAGGTTCCACTGGACTCTTTCAAAAATCCGCCATGCGCTACGGTGGCGCAAGCTATTTTTCTTACTATCCCGGCTTCGTTAAAAATTTTGGTGGCGAAGTAACCATACAAGACAGCGGTATTTCGCTAAACCTTCAAGGTGGCGTCTATCAAAATGCGGGTACTATGACAATCAGCAACTCCTTAATCACCGACAACGGCGGCGAAGGATTTTCCCAATCGGGCGGTGTCTCCGCCGTCGTGAATTCCACCTTTTCCGGTAACCAGACTTATGGAATTTCTCTCCAGAGCGGCACCTCAACTGTGAGCCAGAGCTCCTTCTTCAATCATCAAAACGGCGACATCAGTCTCTCGGGTTATGCCGACCTCATTCAATCCAACCTCCAAGCCACGGGCTCCGGCAAGCACGGTATCCGCGTCTACGGAACCATAACCAGCAACCGCGACTGGACTCCCGGTCTGCCATATGTGGTAAATTCTTTTTATGTCGCCTCAAGCACTACCTTGTCCTTGCATCCCGGCGCCGTCGTCAAATTTGAACCCAGTGGAGCACTCTACGTTTATGGTTCCCTGCGAACCAGCGCGATAAATCCAACTGCCTCCAAAGTATATCTGACATCAGTCCATGATGATTCTGTGGCAGGGGATACAAACGGCGACAGGCGCGCCACGCTTCCGTCCCCGATTGATTATCTCGGCATTTACGTCCAACCAGGATCATTCGTAAATCTCCTTCGCGCCGAAATGCGTTACGGCGGCAACGACTATTCTTTTCGCCTAGGTGCGCTCAAAAACCTCGGCGGGGTCGTAACCGCCCGCTATTCCAATTTTACAAACAACTTCGGTCAGGGACTCTATCATCAAAATGGAACCTCTACAATAATATCTTCGGTTATCTCCGGCAGTACCGATGGCGGCATTCTTCAATATTCCGGAGCGCTTATCAACTCCAACGTCACCTTTTCTGGCAACGGCGGTTATGCCATGAATCTTTTCGGCGGCCAGTCCACTACCACCAATTCCATCTTTGCTAACAACGGCGCCGGCGACGCCTTTTTTATGGACGCCAGTTTGCAAACCACCTTTGCTCATTCGGACAACGCCTTTCTCGGCGGCAAACACGGCTTCTATACCACCGGTGTTGTCTGGGGCGGCAAGGTTTGGACTCCGGAACAGGCCTATGTGATTCAAAATCAACTAACTATCGCCACTGGATCCTCTCTAGCACTCCTTCCCGGAGTCGTCATCAAAAACGACCTCAACTCTTCGATGTATATAGAAGGTGGTCTGCGTCTTGAAGGCGCAAGCGGCACCGCAAACCGGATTAACTTCACCTCCATCCGCGACGACAGTGTCGGCGGCGACACCAATACCGATGGCGCCGCAACCTTGCCTGGCACTACCGATTATCGCGGTATCACTATCGCTTCCGGCGGTTCCCTAACCGCGACTCATGCTGTGATCCGCTACGGCGGCGCGCAGGCCTATGGTGTTCCCGCCGGCGCCGTCAAAAATTCCGGCGGCGACGTCTCGCTTGTTAATGTTACCCTCAAGGACAACTTCCTTGGCCTCTATGATGCAAATGGCACCACAACAGTCTCCCAGAGTTCTCTTTACAACAACGGCCAATTCAGTCTTATCAATTCCGGCGTTAGAGCCACTACCACCGCCGCGAACAACTGGTGGGGCGACGCCTCCGGCCCGTATCATCAGATACTTAACCCAAACGGATCCGGAACTCCCATCTGGGGCAATATAAACTTTTCCCCTTGGCTGACGGTTGATCCTAATTGATGGGGGAAAAAGGTGTTTAAACACATTGCGGTTTTTTCGCCGCCAGCCGGCTCGTGATAGAATAGAAAAATGGTAGAAAAAATAGATCGCGCCTCATTTAAACCGCGCCTTGTCTCCGCAGACGAGGCTAGCCAACTCCATTCCGATCATCCCGAACTCTCGGTCGTTGACCGTTACGCCGAACTTTTAGAAGAACTCTTTTTGCTTCGCCATCCCAAATATCGTTTTGATAAAAACTATCAAGCCGACTTGGAAAAGTTTTTGATCGAAATTGACCCGCAAAAAAATTTTGACGCTCACGGCAGTTGGTTTTATTACCCATGGCTCAACGCGGTCATTCATTTTTTCCCCGAAGACTGGCACACCGAACTTCGCACCGGTCGGAATAGATTTTTAATCACCGCCGCCGAGCAGGAAAAATATTATAACGCCTCGGTCGCCGTTTTTGGCATGAGTGTCGGCAGCCACGCCGCGCTGACGATTGCCATGACCGGCGGCGCCAAATACATTAAGCTGGCCGATTTAGACACCATCTCCGGCTCCAACCTCAACCGCATTCGCACCGGATTTCAAAACATTGGCTTGCCTAAAGTTTTTGCCGTAGCCAGACAAATAGCCGAAATAAATCCCTACGCGCAAGTCGAAGTTCATTCCGAGGGCGTTACCGAAGAAAATCTGGAAAAAATCCTACTCGCCAATCCAAAGGTAAATGTCTTAGTGGAAGAAATGGACAACCCCTATCTCAAACTCAAAGCTCGATATATCGCCCGTGCCAATGATATTCCCGTCGTTATGGCGGCCGACAATGGCGATGGAGTTATCGCGGATGTTGAGCGTTTTGATCTAGATCCAAAACTACCCATCCTCCACGGAATCATGGGGAATATTACGCCAGAAGATGTAAAAAATGTGCCACCGCAGGAACTGCCAAAAGTTATCGCCAAAATGGCCGGCGCCGACATGGCGCATCTTCGGATGTTGGAATCCGTCGGGGAAGTAGGGAAGTCAATATATTCTTGGCCCCAACTTGGAACGGCCGCCAATCTTTGTGGCACAGTTTTAGCTTATCTTGCCCGCCGCGTAATTTTGAAAGACAACATTCCTTCGGGTCGCCGCGCCGTCAATCTGGACGCCATTTTTGAAGGCGACTACAGCGAAACGGAGCAAGCTGGACAGAGGAAAGCAATGCTAAAAAAACTTGCCGGATAGAAAAAAATAGGCAGTTGACAATATGCATTCAATTTGAGTATCCTACAAAAAGCTCATTCAGTGAGTTTTTTGTTTCTAGGTCAAGTCGCGTAAAATAGCGTTTAATTGGTAGAAGTTCTACTAAGCGCTAAAGATACGGCTTGAAATGGAAACAAAGGAAAGGCTCCGGTCATTGGTTGGTCGAGCGACATCTGGGAGGCTCTGGCTGGCCAAGGTTCCGCTTCGCAAGAAGAAGATCCGGATCCCAACGAGGACTAGTCTACAGCGAGGTACTCAGCGAAAAGAGCGCCTCGCCGAAAAGGCTTATTCGTAACCGACGAGTAAGCCTTTTTCTAAATAATCTTTTTTAAATGCTAAAATAAAAGCATGGGACTAAAATATAAATTTGAGATAGATCGAGAAGTCTGCTTTATACATTGGCTGCAAAACATGGCGGGAAAGTGGTCTTGGCATTTTCAAAAAAATCTCCACAGCTTTTTTTATTTAAACGCTAGTAATCTTGATGATAAAGAAAAATCACATCTGGAGTCTTTTAGAAATTTTCTCAAAGAGAAGGAATCTCTCAAAGGAAAAGATGGGGCGGGAAATTGGCTTTGGTGGCGTTATGCGAATAAGTCTTTGGCAGAAAAAAAAGATATACAAGTTTTTAGGGATCTAAAAGAGATATTCGCAAAGAGATTTGAGGAACTCTGGCAAGAAGAGAAGCCAAAGCTTGAGTATTGGAAAAAAAGACTCGATGAATATGATTTTGAAAGTATGCAGAATACACTGGAAAGCGCGGCTCATTTTATTGGAGGAACGCTACCCGAATCAGAAATTACTATAAAATTGATATTTTCTTCAACAATTGCGCCAAACGGAGGCACGCACCCCAATCACCAAAACCTGATTTTATTAGGAGTCTCAAATATCGTGCCAGAAGATTCGGAGAGAGTTATCGGAACACTGGGGCACGAAATATTACATCTAGTTGATCATCGGACAGCGGGAATTTTAAAAATTCTAAAAAAGGCACTTCTAAAAGAACTTTTTACCGCCTACATTTTTAAGCTTAAACGATTTAATATCGCAAAGGGATATAAATGGAATTATCTCCTCACCGAGTCAGTTTTGAGATCCCTGGCTTCGTTTCGATTCAATACATTGATTGGAGAAAAATTATTTCATACCCCAGAACAGCTAGCCGAAGACGCGGATTTTAATATTGGTAACGGATTGCATAAAAAAAGCCCCCAATTCTTAATAAGGATAATCGGCGCAAATTTATTAGAAGAAATAAAGAATTATATAGCCACAAAAAAACAGATTGATTCAAAATTCGGAAAAAAAGTAGCAGAAGAATGGCTCAAAATAGCAGATGCAATCTGGAAAGAAATCAATCCATGATCCATCCGCTTTTTTATGAAAAATAAAATTTATATCATTCCCGGATTTGGAGAATCTTGTCGAGAAGCCCGATATAAGGCGCTCGCCAAGATTCTCCAGGTTAAAGGATATAACGTTTTACCAGTGAGTCCCGACTGGTACAAACCATTTTCCAAAGCAGTTTTCCAGCCGTCTAAAAATGCAATTTTAATTGGTTTTTCTTTTGGCGCTGTTATAGCTTATCTAGTTGCAAAAAAATATAAGTGCCAAAAAATAATTCTTGCCTCATTGTCTCCAATCCATACTTTTTCTTATGCCAGTTTAGTAAAGGATTACGCCGAACACATGGAACAAAATCAATCCCAAAAAAACGCTAAGGATATTAAAAAAATCAAGATAAATCTAAAAAAACTAGAAACTCCCTTCGTTACACTCGCCGGGAAGCGCGAGAAAATGAATGCCGATATTCTAGTCCCAAGAACAGGCCACTACATGACTAAAACCTACATCGCCTCTATTTCGAAATTGCTTTAGTCCGCCCTTCTTGCTTGCTTTTATTCGAGTAAAATACGGGTATGCAATAAAAGTTATGCCCACCAACTACGCTGCCTGGGAAATAAATGAAGGAGACTATTCAATCAGCTATTTAAATACCTTTTTAACCTGCTCCCTGCTAAGGTGCATATAAGAAATACGGGGGTCGCAGTAATGTCTTCCCGTTTTTATTTTTCCATTCTTCATTTCTAAAACAATAACAAGTGGAGTCCGATATATCTTTTTTGTTTCAGGATCGGGATAGCTTTCAATCATTTCAACCATAACCACATCCCTGCTTTCAGTAATATTTTTAATGTCATACTCCCGGCCCTTAATCGGATAAACTTCTTCAAGTTCAGCTTGAACTTCATTGGTCGTATTCGGGAAAAGCTCTTTCGTCCCTTGATAAACCCAAGTCATCGAGTAATCTTTTGAAAGCAATTTCAACGCACTCTTAACATCGCCTCTAATTTCTGCGTTTAAAACTTTTAACACAGTTTCTATATTCTTCGAATTTTTTTTATTTGTTTTCATTTTTTTTAAAAAAAGAAACCCCCTTAGAACTATTAAATTCCTCGGGGGCTTATGGAGCGCGGTTAGCCGTTTCCAAGCGGAATTGCTGCCGGCTCTTGCACGAGCGTCGGGTATTCGCTGAAAGAATACCATAGCGAGGTTGAGAGCATGCTTGACGCCAAAAAACGAGCATTGAAGTTGGACCATGTCGTGTAGAGATCGGCAAAAGCAACTTTTATGTTGCCTGGGCGATTTTCCTCAATGACACTTACCACTTCTCTTCGTTCCGCAGAAGAAGACAAGGCGCTGATCGCGTCTTGCAGCCGACCGGTTTTTCGCTCGATTTCTTCAATCTCGCTACAGAACCAATCGAGTATCCCCGCGAAGCCCGAATCCAGCATGACAGTCGAAACCCAATCCCAAGCGCCTGAATCAACCATGTTTTGAGAGCGTAGTCGCTCTCCGAGCATGGGAAGATCCGTAGTCCTTAGAGTTGGAAGGTCGACATAGCGTTGTTTGGACATGCTTCCGCGGAGTTCATTGCAAGCAGAGCGAGCAGATAGCAGAGCCTTTCGAGATTGTTCCATTAAAGAAACAATCCGATCGACATTGCCTTGCCCGCCTTTAAGCTCGCAAATCAGCAAGTCTTCCAACGCAACATTCCCAAGTTCAAGCTGGGCAAGTCCCAGACTTAAAAAACGAGATAGCTGCGTTGCCGGAAGAAGATGCGTACGGCATGGCTGATGATTCTTGCCACCCATAAAGGTATAACCCCTGTATAAAGAGCATCTTCCATCCAATTCGGCGCTGGAACATCCAACGCGTCCTCGAAAAGGAAGCAAAATAATCATACTACTGCACTAGATTAAGTCAAATCAGGATAGCATCAAATTTCAAACTAGCGAAAATGGTATGATATAAGCACAAAAATAAAAGCATTGACTAAATCAATGACCCTCAACTACGCCGCCTGGCAAGTAAATGTCCACGACTTCCAAAACTGTCTAACCCAAGAAGAAAAACTCAAATTTCTTCTCAAGTTTGCGGTGCTTGCCCCATCCAGCCATAACAGCCAACCATGGCGTTTTGAAATTGGGCCAAGCCATATCGCCATTTTTCCAGAGTTCAAGCGTTCCCTACCTCAAAGCGACACCAATCACCGCCAGCTCTACATCAGCCTCGGCTGTGCTCTGGAAAATATCTTGATTGCCGCTTACTATTTTGGTTTTCAAACCGAGGTCATCTACTTTCCCGATGGGGAAAACGAAGCGTGCGCCATTCGCGTCCAATGTGCGGAATCTTCTCCAAAAAATAAAAACGATGGCCACCTAATCTCCGCCATCTTAAAACGCCACACCAATCGCAATCAATATAGAACAGAACTTCCGCCACTAGACTTTCTTAATCAGATACAAACTTGGGGTAATAACGAGATTTCTATTCATCTTGTAGGCGAACCGGAAGAAAAAAACAAAATCGCCGAGGTCGTTATCAAAGCCGGCATCGCCGCCATGGATGACACTGGCTTTCGCGCCGAACTTTCGGAATACGTAAAAAATAACCTCACCAAGTCTCCAATCGGCATGCCTGCTTTCGGCATGGGCATTCCGACTCCGATTTCTCTTTTGGCGCCGCACATGTTAAAGCGTCTCAATATGAATCGCATGAGTCAAAAAAAAGACACCGCCCTGCTCAAAAATCACACGCCGCTTTTCGCGATAATCGCGACCAAAGAAGACGACAAAAAAAATTGGCTCAAGTCGGGACAGCTTTACGAAAAAATTGCGCTAGAAGCAACCGCGCTGGGGATTGATACCAACGTCATGGCCGCTGGAATTCAAATAGGGGAGTTCTACAAAGAATTGCAAAAAATACTCCAAACCGATTACCGTCCGCAAATATTTTTTCGCATGGGCTACGCCGTCAAACCGACCAAACACAGCCCGAGGATATCTCCATAGTTACGAAACCATTCTATTTTTATTCACCTCTCTCCAGGATGGCGCTATAAAAACCCCTCTAAGGCTTTAGAGGGGTTTTGTATCACGGACTAATATGAGGAGGCGGATTGACTAGAAGGTTTGCTAGTGCGGCTGAGATTTTTTCGGCAAGAGCAGCGTCCCATCTCTTAATCCAAAGCCATTCTCCACTGGCATTAATTTCAAGGAAAACGAACTCACCTTCGGGAGTGAGAATAAAATCAATGCAGCCAAAGTGCAAATTGCACAGCCGGACAAGGTTTATACATCTTTCCTTTATGTGGACTGGCAATGGATATTCATAGCATCTCATTTCTGAATCGGCGTCAACGAGTCGCCAATCCTCTCGGACATTCGGGTTAGAGCTATTTTGATTGTCGATCGCACAGGAAAAGACCTCATCACCCACAACGGTCACACGTAGTTCAATTTTCTTTGCAATATACTCTTGATATGTGGCAGAAACCGTCCCAATGCTTTCTCTCTCAAGTTCAAGTTCCTCAAGAGAAAAGACGCTGGTATAGATTCTATTCAACACTTCTTTCCCGTCTTCAAGAGTCCAATATCCGCCAATCCGGGAGGTCTTTACGGCAACTCGTTCTATCTTCTCACTCGCAAGCCAGCGCATAAGCTCCCCAAAATTTTTCGTTCCAAGGGTTCTTGGAATAATGAATCCAAGTGTGGCCGCGGTTTGTAATTGCCACATTTTTCGAGCAGAAGACATCGATCGATCAGGCGAGTTAAGAACAAAGGTTCTTGTTCCAAGAACTCGCAAAGCCCCGCAAAGGAATTCGATGTAGTCGTTAATCAGAAAGTGCGATTCCGCTTCCGTAAGTCCATGTTTTTCTGCCAAGCGGAAGCTAAGACAATTAACGCTACGTAGCCATATTGATCGAAGTTGAGAGCAGTCAAAAACAAAATCCTTACCGACAATTTGCACGCTCTCTGCTTGAGGCGTAATCCTTATGCTAAAATCAGGACTGTTAAACGGCGAAGACGTATCAACCAAAAGAGTTGGAACTCCGCTAGCCACGATCTTTTTCTGCACATCGCGAATGCCTTCGTCATCGGGACTCGAAAGCAATAAAACACTGGGCTCCATATGAGATATCTCCTCCCAGGGAATATTTTTTTCAAAGAACAGACTTGCAAAGTACAAAAAAATATATTATATTATGAACATAAAGTCAAGTGAAATAGGCTCTAAAATGAAAAAAATAATTTCTAAAAAATATCCTAAACTAGCCTTAAAAAAACTTTGGCAAGACGGAAGATTTTCCCAAGCAATCTCTTTGCTCGAAAACTTTATAAAAGATTGTTCAAGCAAGACATATGAAAAAGCATACTGCGATCTTGGATATTCTTATGATCACAACCAAGAAATTACAGAAAAAAAACGGTATGAAATTGCAAAATCATGGTATAGAAAAGCAATAGCGATTAATAAAAAGTCTATATGCGGGCATCAAGGGTTGGGCATGCTTCTGTGGTATCAAGCGAAGGCGTTAAGGGTAGGTGAAAGTGAGCTAAAAAAAGAACTCCTCAAAAAATCATTTTTAGCGATTAAATCCGCCTATAAATTTTCCAACAGAGACCCGGAAATTCTTCCTTTAATGGCCAATATTAAATTTAGTCAAGGTTCCATCAATACTGCTCGCGGCTATTTAAAAAGTGCCGTAAAAAAACTCAAAGATCCTTTCGGAGTTTACGTTAATGGAGCATTTAGATTTTCTGAAATCGGCATGAGTGGGTCCGCGAAAGAATTTGCCATAAAAGCCCTAGAGCTAGCACCACGACATTGGGATCTCAAGAAGAGTGTCGTGCAAGAATACGTTAAAAAATTAGAAAATATTGCAAAAAAATAGGGGATGCCTTGCATCCCCTAGAAGATCACGTCGGTTGTTCTTCGTTCCACTGCGTCATCTTCGACATCTGAACGCCTCTTTCGGGACGTTCTTTTCTGACGCGCTTCAGAAGAAGCGGCTTACCCACTTGACGCGGTTTCACTTGAACAACTTTCTTGAGCCCATCTTCGAGCTTTTCCTTCGGCGAGGCCAAGGTGGTTGTTTCCACTTTGAATCCTTTATGAAAAGAGCACTTTCCATCCAATTCGGCGTTGGAACATCCAGCGCGTCCTCGAAAAGGAATTAATGGCATTATACTGCTAGACTAGGATAAGTCAAATCGGCAGTCACCGTGATTTTTTCTCTGTATTACATCAGCAAAATGCTACAATAATACTAGATGCCCCTCTCGCTGGATTTCTTCATCAACGTCGTTGTCTTGCTCGCCCAGCTCTATTTGGGGTTAATTGTCATTCTCCATAATCCCAAAAGTTTTTCGCATCGTTTCTTTCTGGTTCTGGTCTTCTTTATCGCTTTTCAGGGAATAATTCAGAGCTTTGTAGTTGCGGCAAATCAATCAATAAATTTCGATACTCAATCTCGCCTCTCCCTCTTCACTGTTCCCGCTCAACTGCTTTTCTTGTTTCTCTTTCTCCTGCACTTCCCAAAAGACGAGATCAAAATCAAATCCGCTCACCTGATACTATTATATATAGTAGTCTTCGGCCTAATGTTTCTTATCACCACCCCGCTGGTCTTTGAAAAATTCACCATCCAAAACGAAATCGCCACACCAGTACAAGGCCCGCTCTTTCCGGTCTTTGCCATCATTTTAGGACTTCTTGTTTTGGCCAACATCATTACCATTATCGTCCGTTTCTTCAAATCCCAAGGACCGGAAAAACGCCAGATACTTATGATCGGCATCGGTGTCGGCATCAGCTTCGTCAGTCTTCTAGTTACCCAATTTATCTTGCCCAACTATTTCGGCATCGCCGCCTTCTTGAGAGTCATCTCTCTCTTCACCTTGCCAATGTTGATTGCGATCGGTTACGCCATCGTCGGTTATCGCATCTTCAGTCTGCGCATCATTCCCGCCGAAGTCTTTACTCTCCTCACCTGGGTTTTATTCCTGCTGATGATTTTTTTCAAACCAGCCGAAGGTCTCGCCTCTCAAATTGCCATTTTTGCCATGATAATCCTGCTCGGCATTTTTCTGACGCGAAACATCACCACCGAAGTCAAACGCCGCGATGAACTCCAGCGCCTCAAAGAAGAGCTGGAGGTTAAGAATAAACGACTGGAAGAACTCGACGCCCAACGCGCCGAGTGGTTGGGATTCGCCTCGCATCAGGTTAAGTCCCCGATGGCCGTCGTCAAAGGTTACGCCCAGCTGATTATGGACGGCACCTACGATCCAGTCTCCGAAAAAGCCAAAGAAACCGCCGGCAAGATTAAAGAAAAAGTGGATGACCTAATAACCCTAGTCAGCAACTACATTAATGTAAGCAAAATTGACGAAGGCAAACTGGAAGCTCCAAAACTTGCCCCGACGGATATTGTAAAACTTCTGCGTGACCTGGTGGAAAGCGAAAAAATAATCGCCACCAAAAGAAACCTGGAGTTAACTTTTGAAAGCATTGGTCCGAGCTTAATTATCAAAGCCGACGAAGAAAAAATCCGCCAAGTCGCCCAAAACTTAATCGACAATGCCCTCAAATATACCGAAAAAGGCTTCGTGAAAGTAAAACTGGAAGACAAGGGACCTTCGGTTCTGATCTCAATAACCGATTCCGGCCGCGGCATGTCTCAAACGCTCATCGGTCGCCTCTTCAACCGCTACATTCGCGATGAAAAAACGAGCAAAGAAGTTCAAGGCACCGGTCTCGGTCTCTTTATCGCCAAACAAATCGTCCTCGCTCACAAGGGGGAAGTTTGGGCGGAATCCGACGGCGAAGGCAAGGGGAGCCGGTTTTGTTTCCGCCTCCCGAAAAACTAAATTTATCTAATCCAAATTTGCTATAATAAACCCATAAAAAAGTCATTTAAACGTCGCCAATAATCCCCACTTTATCTGTGGTAACAGAATAATTCTTAAAATGGAATTCAATCCACTCGTTGGTCATAAGAAATTAGCCCTAATTGGAATTAGTTTTATTCTAATCGTGGGAATATTTTCGTTGTATTTTAAGACTCACAACCCATCTTCTTTGAAGAAAGAAAATTTTAATAACAAAACACAAGCCATTCAACCTAGCCAACAAAAATTTAGTATTTTAAATAAACAATTTAAAAATTCAAGTTTCAAATTTTCATTTCGATACCCGTCGGCGGGAGAAGTTTTTAGCGGAGAGGAATTTAGCGGGCCAGAAACCGCCGCAGATGTTGGATTGAAATTAAACGATTCTCAAGCTTTGAGAGTGTTTGCGGTAATTAATGATATCGATTTAAAAACTTATGCCAATGCAGTCGCGATGGCAAATCACCAAGTAAAAGATTTAGTCGTAGAAAAAATAGGAGAAGCCAA
The DNA here is from genome assembly GCA_964367145.1 of uncultured Candidatus Saccharibacteria bacterium. Lineage (GTDB taxonomy): Bacteria > Patescibacteriota > Minisyncoccia > UBA6257 > 1-14-0-10-40-38 > JAHFLD01. The sequence goes on from CAYIWJ010000005.1 coordinate 29,673, forward strand.
AGCATACACCTTCAGCATGGAAGGAACCGGATTTACGAATTGTATAAATAGTGGTTCCAATGGTCATGAAGTATGCGGTTATTACACCTTTGTAGGTGGCACTAAGAAGATATCTATTGTGGATGGTGGAATGGTAAAATTGATTTTCATATATCCCCAAAATAATCTGATCTCCGAAGAAGTATTTAAAACCGCACAAGTTTCAAACTTCAGAGTATTTTCATTGGATGAGATAAACTGGAAAGATTTTAGCGATAGAGAATTTAGTTTTAGTTATCCCGATGTATATGATTTAACAATACCATCATCGCTCGCTAGGTCTCAATTAACGGGCTTATATCTATCCGATAGTGGAAAACAAAATTTTCTTCCTTTGCCATGGGTTGCTATCTCTGTGTTTCCAGTTTCTGAATACACCGTAGGGCTCGGTCCGTATGGCATTAAGTGGAGTTATAATCCAGAAACAGACGAATGGCTAAAGCAAGAAACTCAACCGGATGCTAGTAAATATGTTTTTCCTAAAAAAATAACTTCAAAAAATAATAGAGACGCTTATTATTTTAATATTTCTTACGAAAACGGACCGCATCATTTATTAGTTCTCCCATTTAGGGATAAAATTTTAGAATTATCTTTTACCATGCCCCCATCCCTTTTTAATCAAAAGACACTAGAAGATTTAGAAGGGGAATTCATAAATCGGATAACAATAAAATAAATTTAAACCCGCTTTTTCGCAAAAATTTATAATAAATACATAATCTAACCTAATTTGCTATACTAAACCCATATGAAAAAAACACTTATCGTAGTGGCGTTGGTTGTCGCGGTTTTCCTTGGTTACGCCGTTTTTCAAAAAACAAAAAACATCGCGCAATCAACCGAGGTTATTAGCGATAAAACTGAATGGAAAACCCACGTTCACTCTGCCGGAGATTATTCGTTTAAGTATCCAGGAAATTGGTTTGTTTTGGATGATCCAAGAAGTAATTATGTTGATATAGCAAACTATGATGTTAACTTATATTCTAACAATCCACACGCTATCAATGATAAGCTTTTCCGTATAGAAATTTTTACCGCTACAAATCCTAAAAATCTCAATCTTGATGATTGGCTAAGAGAATACAAAGAAAAAACAGAATTCAAACCATTCATTAAGTCATCAGAGGAAATCTCAGTGGATGGATTCCGAGCAATCCGTGAGCGCTTCACTGTCAACAATCTTCCGTCTCAAGAGGTCTACATTCAAGCAAATGGGGGGACATATTTCTTAGGACCCAACCCATCAACGGAAGAATTTCAAAAATTCTTCGATGAATTTTTGGGAAGGATAAAGTTTATTAACAAATAGGTCTATGTTATTGAGAAGGGTGCCGATATTAATTTTTTTATCAAGCCTTCTTTTTGTTCCACTCATAAGTAAGGCCACATACTTTACAGGTCCACTTAATCCGCTTCCATCTATTGGGAGTTATTTTGACCACACTAATCCTGGATATACCTCAACATTTTCCCCGATAACTGATGGAGTTATAAAGATCTACAATGGCACGACCGCGGTTCAAGCAAATGGAATTTGTAGTCCAGCATCAACGCCATATATTGAATACTATGGCAGTGGACCCAATGCATTTACATGTTATTCATATGATGGACATAATGGAATTGACTATCCGGTAACTGCGGGGACGGCAGTTTTTGCGCCGGCAGATGGAACGGTTATAGATGTAAATTCAGATTCTTGCAATGGTAATTATGTTAAAATCTGGCATCCTGCAATAGGAAACCAAGGATTATTAACGTTGTATGATCACCTTTCAATCCCGTTTATTGTTCAACAAAATCAATCGATAGCAAGATTTCAGCAAATTGGCCTCTCTGGTGCAACGGGGCAGCAATGCGTAAACGGTGCCCACCTCCACTTTGGCGTCTCTGATGCTCAAGTCGGGGGTAACCGCATCGACCCATACGGCTGGCCGACTGGAACAACCACACCGGACCCCTGGCCCTACGACCAAGGCTACCTCTGGACCACCAACCCGCCGTCGCTGAACGTCAACCCCGCCACCTACGTCTCCGGAACAATCTCGCAAAACACCATATGGACTACCCAAGGTAGTCCATATGTCATTCAAGGCAACGCCACTCTTTCCGCTAGCACCACGCTCACCATCAACCCCGGCGTGGTCGTAAAGTTTGAAAACAACTCAAGCTTCTATATATACGGCAACCTGACATCACTCGGCGGAACATCCAGCACCACTAGAGTTTATTTCACCTCTATAAAGGACGACACCCTTGTTGGCGACACCAACAACGACGGCGCCACCACTACTCCCGCCGCCGGAGATTACATGGGTCTCTACTTCTATCCCGGCTCCACCGCCAACCTGACCCGAACCACCTTCCGCCATGGGGGCAATGACTATTATCCGTATCACTTTGGCGTGATTAAAAACCTTGGGGGAACAGTAACTCTCGTCAACGCCAACATCGAACACGGCCAAAACGGAATCATCAATATCTCTGGTTCGCTTAGTTTAACAAATAACACTATCAATACCGACACCGGATTATATAATTTCCAACAAATTGGGGGTATCTCCACTATCAACAGCAATCAATTCATCGGCACGACAACCACCAACCAGAATCTATTTCTCAATAATGGTACCAGCACGTTAATCGGGAATATTTTTTCCAACGCTAATTTAAATGCTGTCTATGTCAACGCTTCTGTTAGCCTGGTAAATAGTCACAACGTTAGTATCGGCAATGGTCGGCACGGCATGGAATTTGCCGGCACCTTAGACCATGATCAAGTTTGGGTGCCAGACCTCGCCTACGTCGTTCAATATTTGAATGTTCTCCCGCAAAAAACACTCACCATCGATCCTGGAGTAATAGTCAAAATGCCTTATGGGGGAAGAATGGATATTTTTGGCAATCTCATTTCTGTCGGCGGAGCTTCAACTTCAACCCAAATATCATTCACCTCAATGTCCGATGACTCTATCGGTGGTGATACAAACGGCGATGCCACTGCTACATCTCCAGTCGCCGGAGATTATTATGGTGTTTATGTTCAGTCCGGAGGAAATGCGACTATCGCTAATACCACCTTCCGCTATGGGGGCGGACACTATTCGCTATACCAGCAATATTATGGAGCTATAAAAAATCTTGGCGGAACTGTTACGGTTAATAACGTTAATTTTCAACGTGGCCTGGCTGGAATGGCGCAAATTGGCGGCTTAACGACCATCTCCAATAGCATCATTTCTCCAGATGGCGGAAGCTATGGGTTTTTACAGATCTGGGGAAACTCAATCATAACCGGCAATCAATTTGTTGGCACGAGTTCCATTCCGTATAACATTTATTTCCAAAATGGAACAACAACTTTTTCTGATAATACATTCTCCGACACAAGCCAAGGTGATGTTTATATTGACGCTAATAGCATATTTACTCAATCAAATAATAAAAGCGGAACAACTGGCGGGCACGGCATAGTGCTATCCGGTTTCTTGAATCATGATCAGACCTTAACTTCTGGCATACCCTATGTTATCGGTTATCTTAGTGTATTTCCCCAAAACACTCTCACGATAAACCCTGGTGTTGTTGTTAAGTTCCCCTACGGTGGTCAAATGAGTGTCTTGGGCAATCTCATCGCCCTTGGCGGAATTTCAACCTCCACCAAAATATATTTCACCTCAATATCTGACGATGTAATTGGCGGCGATACCAATGGAAACGGCAATGCCACTTTACCAACCGCCGGGGACTACTACGGAATTTTTATCCAACCGAATGCGACGGCCACCATCTTAAATTCCACCATTCGTTATGGCGGCGGTGGCAACTGGTCGGTTTCTTCGGGTGTTGTCAAAAATCTCGGCGGCGCCATAACCCTCGCCAGCACCAAGATTGAAAAAAGCCTAGAGGGAGTAATTCAAGTCGGTGGCTCAACCACCATCTTGAACAGCTTTATTGCTCCCGATATCGGAAGCCATGGCTTTTTTCAAGCCTGGGGCGAGTCCAATATAACCGGCAATCAATTTATCGGCACGAGTTCCACTTTTTATAATATCAATTTCCAAAATGGAACAACGACTTTTTCTGGAAATACTTTTACCAACGCCAATAATGGCGACGTCTCAATAAACGCCAATGCAAACTTTACGCAAGCGGGTAATATTAGTTTGGGCGCCGGAGCCCACGGCATTGTCTTTGGTGGTATATTAACCCACGATCAGGTTCTGGCTTCTGGAACGCCGTATGTAATAAGTTTTCTTAATATCCAGCCGCAAAAAAAACTTACAGCGAACCCCGGAGTAATCCTCAAGTTTTCAGCCTATTCATATCTCGACGTGTTCGGCGATCTTCGTCTTGAGGGTCAGAAATCAACCACAACCAAAGTTTATCTGACTTCAATCCAAAATGATGCTGTCGGTGGCGACACCAACGGTGATGGCAATGCCACAACACCAGCCCCTGGAGATTACGGAGGGATTTTGTTTGAACCCGGCTCAACCGGAGAAATCAAAAATACCCAAATTGAATATGGTGGCTACGGCGGCTATCCACTAGTGGCGACTCTAAAAAATAATGGCGGCCGAATATCCATAACCAATACAAAATTCGCGAACAACAGCAACGGCATTATCCTGAATGGCGGCACCACGACAATCAGTCAAAGTTCTCTCATCGGACTGCCGAGCAACAGTCCATTCTTTTATAATAATTTCACCGCCACCACAACCGCCCAAAATAACTGGTGGGGGAGCGCGTCGGGACCTAATCATCCAAACCTGAATCCCACTGGCACCGGTAGTTCCGTTCTCGGCAACGTCCTTTTCGCCCCGTGGCTTCTAAGCGACCCGAATTAGACGCCTAAAAAAATTGACAAACTGCGATAAAAAAACTAACCTACAGGCGTCCGCACGATTGACTTTTTGCCGCTTCTGATTGAACCTTAAAACAAACTAATCAACGGAGCCAATTATGACCATCAAGCCAGAACTGGGAGCGGGTTTCAGAGATTATTTGCCCCAGGACGCCATTCCGCGCCAGCAAATGTTTGCCGCCATCCAAAGAGTTTTTGAACTCTTTGGTTATCAGCCATTAGCCACTCCCGCCATTGAACGTGAAGAGATTTTGACCGGAGGCGATCCGAATTTTGACAAGCAGATTTTTCGCATCGCCGGCCAATCTGGCGACAAAGATCTGGCTCTGCGCTTTGATCTGACCGTGCCGTTGGCGCGAGTTATCGCCGCCTACCCGCAAGAAATAAAGATGCCATTCAAGCGGTATCAAGTTGGTTCAGTCTGGCGGGCCGAAAAATCACAAGCCGGCCGCTTCCGCGAATTTATTCAGTTTGACGCTGATATTGTTGGCGCGCCCGGAATGATGGGGGACGCCGAAATCATCGCTATTATCTACGCCGTCATGATCGAACTCGGGTTTGGTGATCGCTTCAAAATCCGCGTCAACAATCGCAAGATTTTGAATGGCCTCGCCGCCTACGCTGGTTTCTCTACTGGATTAAGCCCGATGATTCTGCGAGCCATTGATAAGATGGACAAGATCGGCTGGGAGGGCGTGGCTCGAGAACTTGCCACGGCGACCGAAGACTTCTCTGGACTTTCAGAAGTTCAGATAGCGGCTCTTAGGCGCTTCGTGGAAATTCAAGCCGCGGATAACTCTGGAATACTGGAAGCGGTTTCCGCGCTGATGGGCAATTCAAACGATGCCATGCAGGGCGTAGCCGAACTTCGAGAGATTCTGGACAACCTCAAGGCTTTGAAAGTTCCCGATTCCGCCTGGGTGATCGATTTGTCGGTTGCTCGCGGCCTCGGCTACTACACCGGCCCCGTGTTCGAAACCATCCTGACAGACATTCCCGAACTTGGCAGTGTTTTTTCCGGCGGTCGCTACGATGATCTGGTAATGCGTTTTAGTTCCAACAAGGTTCCGGCTACTGGAGCCTCGGTCGGCGTTGATCGCATCTTCGCCGCCATGGAAAAGCTAAAATTGGTAAGGCAACAAAAGAGTGTTGCCAAAGTGGTGGTTTTGAACTTTGATCCGACCTGCTCGGCAACGGTGCAGGGGATTGTCTCAACTTTGCGCTCTGCTGGTGTGTCGACGAATCTCTACCTCGGACAAGAGAAGACGCTCAAAGGCCAACTCTCTTACGCCGTGAGTCAGGATATTCCGGTCGTGGTGATTATCGGCGCCACCGAAAAGAACTCCGGAATGGCGCAGGTCAAAGACTTGAAAGCCAAACTGCAAATTGAAGTTCCGCAAGGCGAGATTATTTCCGCGGTTCAAAAGATATTGACTTAAGGACTCGCGCCCGCTAAGATTGCTTCCGCCGGGTGTATAGCTCAATTGGTAGAGCGTCGGGTTGTGGTCCCGAAGGTTACGGGTTCAAAGCCCGTTACACCCCTCCCCCTCAACTGGAAAGTTGCGGGGGTTTTTTATAGTTGCATTTCCTCCTGACTCCCTATACTATAGGGGCAAGTTAAAAATATGCCGACCGAGCAGCCAGCTCACAGCGACTCCCCGCGACATTCACTCCTAACCAACTGGGCAGTATTTACTGCCCTCTTTTTTTAATTAAACATGAAACAGATCATCGAAATCGGCCCCGATAAGCGCCTTACCACAGAGCTAGTCAAGCTCGTGGCCGAAGATCCAAAAATTGAAGTCGCGCTCACCAAACGCGCCAAAAATAAAATCACCGCCTCGCGCAAAGTGGTAGAAAAAATCGTCAAAGAAAAAATGGTGGTCTATGGAGTTTCCACCGGCTTCGGTAAGTTTAAAGACAAGGCGATTAACGAAAAAGACACCGCGGAACTCCAGAGCAACTTGATTCGCAGTCACGCGACCGGCGTTGGTGTTTTGCTACCCACAGAAGTCGTCCGCGCCATCATGCTGGTAAGACTCAACTCGCTCTCTCAAGGTTATTCTGGGGTTCGTCTGGAACTCGTGGAAACCGGACTCAAAATGCTCAACGCGGGTGTTATTCCCTTGGTGCCAGCTCAAGGATCGGTTGGTGCCTCGGGCGATCTGGCACCACTTTCTCATCTCGGCTTAGTGCTGATGGGCGAGGGTGAAGCCTGGTATAACGGCGAGCGTCTGTCGGGCGGAGAAGCCATGACTCGCGCCGGAATTAAGCCCATAGCCTTCTCCTCCAAAGAAGGCCTTGCCTGGACTAACGGCACCGCCTTCATGACCGGCATCGCCTCGCTGGCGTTTGAAAAAGCCAAGCACTTGCTCGACGTTGCCGATATTGCCTGCGCTCTGACCCTAGAAGGCGTGGCAGGTATGCCGACCGCTTTTGATGAGCGTATTCACAAGCTCCGCGAACATCCGGGGCAAGTCAAAGTTGCCGAACACATCCGCGCTCTTACCAAAAATTCCAAACTGGTCAATAAGTTTCCCCAAAGGATTCAGGACTCCTACACGCTCCGTTGTGCCCCTCAAGTTCATGGAGCGGTGCGCGATGCCGTCTCCTATGTTGAAAAAGTTTTGGAACGCGAACTGCGCGCCGTTACCGACAACCCACTGATTTTTAGCGAACCACCCTACGCCATTTCCGGCGGCAATTTCCACGGCCAGCCACTTTCAATTTCCATGGATGTCCTCAAAATCGCCATCTCTGGATTGGGCAACATTTCCGAACGCCGCACCGCCAAACTGGTGGATTCGGCGACCAACGAAGGTTTGCCACTCTTTCTGATCCCCAAAGAAAAAGCCGGACTCCACAACGGTTTTATGATTCCGCAATACACCGCCGCCGCCCTCGTATCCGAAAATAAAATTCTTTCTCATCCCGCCTCGGTTGATTCCATTCCGACTTCCGCCAACCAAGAGGATCATGTGAGTATGGGATCCATCGCTGCCCGCAAAGCGCTCGAAGTGGCGCAAAATGTGGAGAACATTCTGGCGATTGAGCTCTTGACCGCCGCGCAAGCCGTGGAATTCCGCGACCCGCAAAAACTGGGACAAGGAACCAAAAAAGCCTACAAAATCATTCGTTCCAAAGTCGCCCCGCTTACCCACGACCGCATTTTGCATTATGATATTGTAGCCGTTCAGCAAATAATCGCCGCTAAAAAATTAGCCAAAATTTTAGAAAATGACCAAAAAGATATTAAAAAAGGGAAAAATATGCGCCCCCGATGAGCTGTTGACAATAACTCCCGGTGAAAATAATGAAAAACTTGTTGATGTTCGGAGTTACGATCCTCGTATTATCGCCCAATACGAAAAATTCGATATGTTCCCATATACCGGGAAAACTATTTTAGTTCGGGATGTTGTTGCTCAAAAATTAGCTTCGGCAAATACGGTCCTTCTAAAAAAAAAGAATTGCCGGCTAAAGGTGGTTTATGGCTACCGCCACCCAAAAGTTCAAAAAAAATATTTTAACAAAAAACGCAATGAATTAAAGATCGCAAACCCCTTATTGAACAATCAGGAGCTTGATGCGTTGACTCATAATTTTGTTGCTTTGCCGGAGGTAGCTGGCCATCCAACCGGCGGAGCGGTTGATATCACGATTCTTGATAGCGGAGGAAATAATTTAGATATGGGAACGAAGATTGCTGATTTTGGCGATCCAGAAAAAATAAAAACATTTGCCAGCGGATTATCACCCCAACAAAAAAAGAATAGACTTCTCTTGCGCGATGTCTTAGTTCAAGAGAACTTCGCGCCATTTTATGGTGAATGGTGGCATTTTTCTTTTGGTGACCGGGAATGGGCCTGTTTTTATGATAAAACTAGATCTCTCTATTCTCCGGTTGATCTGAATTTTTCTAAATAAAAAAGCCATCATTCTTTTGAAGTGATGGCGTAAGAGAATTTTTCTTAGGCTAGCGTGAGATTTCCGCGATCTTCCACAGCGCTAGATCGCAAGAACCAAAGAGGTAAACACGCTCGTTGCTTTGAGACTTGTTGACCAGTACTTGATCCGAATCAGAAACATCCTGAAGTCCAGGTAACTGTTTTGCGCCGATTGAGCTGTAAATTCTAACGGAATTAGAATCTCTCACCGCTGTTCGCATTACAAAATTACCGCCATCCAACTTATGGGTCATACCGCGTTCGTTGATCCAGATCAAGCGATGGCGAACCAACTGCAAGCCAATTCCTTGACCTCGATATCTGTTCAGAACTCCGATCTCTGACATATACCAAAGGTTGTGAAGGTTGACGGGAAACACTCCCGCGCGTTGTCTTTCAGCAAGAAAATCTTGAACATCTTGCGGCGCCAGTCTGATGGGTTTTGCACAGCCGAAACCGACAACCACGTCAGCATCCAACGCTAGCACAACAATGCCGCGTTCCAAGTGAGGATTCCAAACTTCACCGATCACTTGTTCGTCGGTGTAAACTTCATTATACGGTGGCCCACCGAAAGCTTCTTTGTAAGCCGCTACAAATCCAGTCTCAAAATTCCCCGATTCTGTTTTGCGCGAATCAACGCGAACATATCTAATCGGATTCATTCACCACCTCCATTTCACTTCGTAGAGTAACGGAATTTTTACCAATTAATGCCTCAATGGTCTGCCCAGTCGGCTGAATAACGATATTGATTCCAGTCACTTTTGCAACTGCAATCGTTCCAGAGCCACAGGCTTTTTCATAAAAAAAGGTATCAATCTCTTTTACCCAGACCACGGGGTGCATTCTGACCGAATTTCCAGCCATCTTAAACCAAATCACGCCTACGGCATCTCGATTACCCAAACTTAGATCGTGCACAAAATTTCGGTGCTTGGCCTTGTATTCTTCTGGATTTTCGGGAAAATCACCCTCAATCACTACATGAACGATTCCGCCGAGATCAACAATTGTTGCCTGCTTACCATCTTCCAAGTCTATTTTTTCCGTTTTAGTCGGCAACTCCGGAAAAACACATTCTACAAAGTAGTCGCTAGAACTAAGTTCTCTAACAAAGGCGCGCACCACTCCGGCAAAACCAGACATAGTAAAAGACACCGATTGTCTTTCTTGGATTCTCGAGATCAGAATGGCAACGGAACGCGCCGCGTTTCCGCAAAACTCACCGCCGGCCATCTCAAAATGCGGGATACTGATTGAGTCAATCAAAAAACCGGCTTGCTCAGCCCCGAATTTTTCCATCTCCTGACCAAGTTGCTTGCCCTGTTCCGCATATTCTGCGCGCGACAACGGTTTATCCAAAATACGGATTGCAGTTCCATTGCCACCCGCGGCGGTGATGACATAAGTTTTATTTAACATAAATACTCCTTGTTCTTAATGGTCAATTGTCAAAGCGATTCCTAAGCCCAATCAAGAACCACGTACTGGCTGGATTATATTTTTGAAAAAGTATTCTGTCAACATTGCCCATTGTGCAATTATTCATCTTCTTCACCGCCGTTTTATATTTCCCCAAAATGAGCGTAATATCTAAACAATGAATGACCCAAGCTCGATGGCTATCACCGGCGGGAAACCGCTTAACGGCGAGATTGTCGTTCGCGGCGCCAAAAATGCCGTGGCCAAAGAAATGGTGGCCGCGCTCTTGACCAAAGAATCCTGCCTCCTCAAAAACGTCTCCGATGTTCAAGATACCGAAATCGTCGCAAGCATGATTAGAGCTATGGGTGGGGAAGTGCTTCGTCAAGAAAACGGAACGCTCGAAATAAAATCTGCCAACCTGCACGCCGTTCATTATCGCGAACTCAAACACATTGCCGGCAAAAGTCGGATTCCAATTTTATTTGCCGGGCCGCTTCTGGCGCGTTTTCACGAGGCCATGCTTCCAGAGCTTGGTGGTTGTGGCATCGGCGAGCGTCCGATTGATTTTCATCTGGATGCTCTGCAAAAAATGGGCGCGACGATAGAAATGATTCCGAAAGGCGTTCATCTTAAAGCCAAAAAACTCATCGGCGCCAAAATTCACCTGCAATTTTCTAGCGTTGGCGCCACCGAACAAGTCTTGCTCGCCGGAGTTTTGGCCGAAGGAGTAACCACGCTCACTAACGCCGCCATTGAGCCGGAAATTTTAGATCTTATCTCCGTCTTGCAAAAGATGGGCGCGATTATCTCGGTTGATATTGATCGCACGATTACGATTACCGGAGTCAAAGAACTCAAAGCCTACGAACACAGCGCCATTCCCGATCGCAACGAAACCGTCTCTTGGGCCTGCGCCGCCGCCGCGACCGATGGAAAAATTAAAGTCAAAAATGCGCGCCAGGCGGACATCATGACCTTTCTAAGCACCTTCCGTCTGGTGGGTGGGGAGTTCGAAGTTGAAGACGATGGTATTACTTTTCTCCGAGGTCAAAGCGGACTCAAGCCGATTACAATTGAAACCGGCGTCCATCCCGGATTTATGACCGATTGGCAACAGCCGATGACTATTTTACTCACTCAAGCTAATGGCACTTCTATTATTCACGAAACGGTTTACGAAGAGCGCTTTGGCTATGTTCACGCTCTAAACGAAATGGGTGCAAAAATAGAGCTTCACACCGAATGTCTTGGCGGCAAGATTTGTCGCTACTCGCAAGAAGGCTACGAACACAGCGCGATTATCACCGGCCCGACGCCTCTCCACGCGGCAAAAATAACCGTCCCCGATCTGCGCGCGGGATTTTCCTATGTTGTCGCCGCCCTCGTTGCCCAAGGAACTTCTACGATTGGCAATATCGGACTTATCAGCCGCGGCTACGAAAATTTTATGGAAAAATTAAAATCTTTAGGCGCGGAAGTCGGGGAGTGGCGGGGCGTCTTCATCCCCGCGGAGACGGAAATCTTATAATCCCTATCAATTAACCCCCTCCCTAAACCTTGCCCCTGATTTGCTATACTAAACCCATATGAAAAAAACACTCATTGTAGCTGTTTTGGTGCTACTCGGAAGTCTGGGATATTATGCGTATCAGAGAGATGGAGGAGTAGCCTCCATAGTCAGATCAGACAATCTTATTCCGACAGAGTATAAAAAACACGAATCAAGATATTTCTGGATTAAATATCCAAAAGAATGGTTTATCTCGGATATTCAAGACAGTCTTAACTCATACACGCAAATTTCTAATTTTGATCCAAACGTATTAACCCAGACCCCATCTCCACAAGGAAGCTACTTCAAGCTAGAAATTGTGCGTTTAAATAATGAGGAAGATCAACCACTTCAAACTTGGGTGAATACATACATAGCAAACCAAGATTATAAAACAGACATTTTAGATGGGCATAAAATAATCGTAGACGGACATGAGGGACTCTATCACATTATAAAAATCGTTCCCGTGAATTCAATCCACCCGATAATTTTTGTGAAGCGTGATAAATCTATCTACCTTCTAAACATCAGCCCTTCATTGCAAGAGTTTAAGCAAGTTTTCGATATCATTTTAGAAAGTTTTAAATTCAAAACCTAGGGTTTTATGCAGAATCACAGAATTCTGTATTTTGTGGCGTCGCTTAATCTATTGTTCTTTTTTGGTGTTTTGGATGCAGGGGCTTTTTTTCTTACGAGTCCACTTTCAACTTATCAAATAAATAGTTTCTTTGACCACGATAATCCAACATTAGTTAGTAACAATAATTTCACTCGATATGACGGAATGCACTGGACTAATACTGCTTCTTGTATCTTCGGCTTAAATTGTTATGACGGACATAATGAGGTTGATCTTCAGGCGGTTATGAACACAAATGTGCTTGCCACAGCTCCAGGAATTCTAGAAGCAAATTACTACGATCTTTGTGGCGGCAATACGACGAGAATCTGGCACCTTCAACAAGGTGTATCAACTCTATATGCTCATCTTAATCAATTTTTAGTCGCTAAGAATACAAGCGTTATTCGATCACAGCTTATAGCTTACTCGGGTAATTCCGCGGATTTAAGTTGCGCAGTTGCAGCCCATCTCCACTTTGGCGTTCGTGACGCCCAAACTGGCGGTAATGTCCTCGACCCATACGGCTGGAGCGGAACCACCACCGACCCCTGGCCACACAACCAAGGCTACCTTTGGACTACGTATCCGCCATCATTGAACCCCAACTCCGCCACCTACGTCTCCGGAAATATCTCGCAAAATACGATATGGACTACCCAAGGTAGTCCATATGTTGTTCAAGGCAACCTAACGCTTTCCACCAGCACCACACTCACCATTAATCCCGGCGTAGTGGTGAAGTTTGAAAATATAGCCAGCTTCCAGATATATGGAAGCCTCATCTCGCTTGGCGGCACTTCAACCTCCACCAAAATCTACTTTACATCCATTAACGATGACGCGATTGGCGGCGATACGAATGGCAATGGCATAAACACCTTTCCTGCCCCGGGGGATTATTTCGGTTTTTATTTTTATCCTGGATCAAGTGGTAATTTCGCGAACGCCACCTTTCGTTATGGTGGAAACGACGTTAATCCGCCAACTTTTTATACCGGATCCTTTGGCGTTATCAAAAATTTTGGCGGTGCCATAAGCTTAACTGCCAGTGAAATTAGCTCTAATCTTGGTATTGGTCTCTTGCAAACCGGCGGTATTCTCAATCTAGATACGGTGCTAGTTCAAAACAACAGTCTTCACAGCGGGAGTGACATTTCGCCTTATCTTGAGGTCGGTTTCAATCAAAACAACGGTACTTCTACCATTATAAACTCACACTTTTCCGGAAATCCCAACTTCGGGATATATCTCAAGAACGGCACCTCAACCATCATCAATAACAGCTTCAGCAATCACAGCACCGGAGACATAAACATCAATTCTCCAGTTTCCTGGACGCAATTTGGAAATATGGCATTTTCAGGTGGTCCCCACGGGATCTTTTTAAGCGGCTCTCTTAATCACTCGCAACAACTTGAGCCCGGCATTGCCTATGTTATCTCCGATCTCACCGTTAACGCCGGTGTCACTCTTAACATCAAAGCCGGTGCAATAATAAAATTTGGCCAAGCTGGCAAAATTTCTGTTTTCGGCAACCTTGTCGGCCAAGGCGGTGTCTCCACTTCAACCCGAATTTATTTTACATCCATTAACGATGACACGATTGGCGGCGATACGAATGGCAATGGCGCGACAACCATGCCAGCGGCCAATGATTATCGGGGTATTTATTTCTACCCCGGCTCAACCGGCAACCTGACCCGCGCCACCTTCCGCTATGGCGGGACCGAAAGTTTTTTCACCTCCTACCTTGGCGTGATTAAAAATCTTGGCGGTATACTAACCTTAACCGCGCCGGATATTTCTTTTGCCTACGGCAACGGTCTCAAGCAAGTTTCAGGCAATACATTTTTAACCGGCGCCTTGATTCACCACAACAGTGGCAGTGGTTTTGAGCAAACAAATGGCACTTCCACCATTGCAGACTCATCATTTTTTAGCAATCAAAACTACGGCATCAGTCTGCAAAACGGCAGCTCAACCATCAATGATAATGCTTTTAACAGTCATGGCCTCGGCGATATCAACATCAATGCCTCGGCATTTTGGAACGAAGCAAGAAATCTCGCGCTTCTATCTGGCCCCCACGGAATCTTTTTAAGCGGCTCTCTTAATCACTCGCAACAACTAGGTCCCGGCATTCCCTATGTTATACCCACCTCTAGTCTTACAGTGAACAGTAATCGGACTTTAACCATGTCCCCAGGAACCGTTGTAAAATTCAATCCATCTAGTTCCATTACCGTAATCGGCAATCTAGTCGCCCAAGGCGGCGCCTCCACTTCAACCAGAATTTATTTTACATCCATTAACGATGACGCGATTGGCGGCGATACCAACGGCAATGGCAACTCAACTTTACCGGCGCCTGGTAGCTATAACGGACTTCGTTTTCTTTCTGGGTCCGCCGGAAGCCTAACAAATACCGTTTTGCGTTATGGTGGAAACTATTTCCCGCCGAACTATCTGGCCACCATTCAGAACTTCGGCGGAGCGCTCAATCTGACAAACACCAAAATGACCAATAACCAGTATGGAATTTATCATTCCTTTGGCACTACTTCTATTAGTCAAAGTTCTATCTACGGCAATATAATTGGGCTCTTTAATGCCAACCTCGCCACCACGACCGCCGCAAATAACTGGTGGGGGAGCGCGTCGGGACCCAATCATCCGACCCTAAATCCAACTGGCGCCGGTAGTGCGATTTTGGGCAATATAAACTTTTCTCCTTGGCTCCTAAGCGACCCTAATTAAATAACTAACTCAAAACCTTCAGCGATTAGCGTTCAAGTGCTTGTTTCAATTTAGCGATCAGCATATATTCCTTCTAATTGGAGTGTTATCAACGATATCCCGTATTAGTATTAAATCCCTACCTCCCACCCATCCGTCTCCGTTTTTCAAACTCCGCTAAAGCCGCCCCAAACTGCTCTTTCTTAAAATCTGGCCACAGGTCGCGGGTAAAATAAAATTCGGCATCCGCCGTATTCCACATCATAAAACCGGAACTCCAGTGGGGCTCGCCTCCGGTACGAATAACCAAATCCACCGGCGGCAATTCGCCGGTCCACATTAGTTTTCGCAGTATTTTTTCATTAACTTTTTGCCCCAGTGTTCGCGCTTCGTTTATCGCCGCCAGCATTTCCCTGCGCCCGTCGTAAGCCATCAGAAAAGTAAGATGATGACGAGAAAAGTGCCGAGTTTTTTCCTGCAGATCATCAATGGT
>CAYIWJ010000006.1:0-1821 GCA_964367145.1 uncultured Candidatus Saccharibacteria bacterium
AACCATCCAATTGATTACCCCAATGCCGGAAGCGTTTTTAAAAATATTTCTCTGATAAAATTTTCGAAAGATTGGCAGGAAAAGTTAATGCCAGTTGTAAAAACCGATCCTTTTCCAGTTGTGCCCGCCGCCTATTTGATTTCAGAATGCTCTATAAAAGGAATATCTATTGGAGGAGCGATGATTTCGCCCAAACATTCAAATTTTGTTGTTAATATTCTGGACGCTCAAGCCAAAGATGTAAAAAGATTAATTAATTTAACAAAAAAAGAGGTCAAGAAAAAATTTAATATTAAACTGGAGGAAGAAATAGAACACTTAAAATGAATCTTGAAAGCCTTTTGAAATTTTTAAGAGCAATGAAAGTTATCCACATGTATTTTTAAAAATTAGTTTACTATAATTAATATAAGAATTAGATCGTTGAGATTATTTCTAAATAACTTCAAATTGTATAGTCGGCAATTTGAGATTATTGGTCTTAATTGCTCTTTGAGATAAAGAGTAAAAAATAAATGGCAAAGAAGAAAGTGAAAAAAGTCGCCAAGAAAGGAAAGGGAAAGAGGAGATAAATTTTCCTTGTTCTTATAGCTAAGCGCTGCGCTTGGCGATAATATAAAATTATAAAGTCCCGCTCGAATTTTTGAGCGGGACTTTATAATTTTATAATCATTAAAATTCTTATCACAAAAATTGAAAAATTCTTTGAAGTAAACTATTATAAAGAAGCAAAATTTATCCAGCCGAGGTAGCTCAGTGGTAGAGCAACTGTTTTGTAAACAGTAGGTCGCGAGTTCAATCCTCGCCCTCGGCTCCCGAATTGAATGAGGGCTTATTGAAAAATTTAGTTATTTTTCTCCATGATTGGTCATTCAATTCATCTTAATGTAGTTTATTGGCCAAACGTGGTACAATTCTCTTTGTGTCTAACAGGAGATTGATTTCTAAGGAATTTTTAATTGATTTATATCTTAAAAAAGGAAGATCAATTAAGGATATTGCTCGTGTTTTTGGTTGCTCGAATCATAAGGTACGCTATTGGATGGAGAGATATTTGATTATTACGCGCTCTATCAGCGAAGCAATCTACCTAAAAAATAATCCCGACGGTGATCCATTTGTTTTTAAAAATCCCGTTACACTACATGAGGCTCTTTTATTTGGTTATGGAATGGGTTTATATTGGGGCGAGGGTACAAAGGCAGACAAGACTTCGGTTCGATTGGGTAACACCGACCCGGTATTGATACTTAAGTTTGTGGAATTTTTGGTTAAGTGTTTTGGCGTCGCCCTTTCTGATTTTAAGTTTGGATTACAGCTTTTTAATGACGTCTCGGAGCAGGAGGCTCTGGACTTTTGGGTGAAAAGCCTTAAGATTAAGAAATCTCAATTTTATAAAGTAGTTCGGACAATTTCTGGTTCGATCGGTACTTATCGAAAGAAAAGTCGCTATGGTGTTTTGACAGTTTATTACCATAATAAAAAATTGAGAGATTTACTGGTTAGTTTTTTGCCAATGTAGCTCAGATGGTAGAGCAACTCCATGGTGGGTCGCAAGATCCCCGCCCACTCCAATGAAAACATTGGAGTGAATCCCGAATAACGGTTAAAGTCCTTCCAAGAAGGATCAGACCGTGGCACGTTTTTATAGCGGGCCCGAACGACTGACAAGGGGAGCCTTACTTATATTTTACTGGCTCAAGATACAGTCTAGCCTTCCGCTATACATAAAACGGAAGTGTAAGCGAAGGAGTAGGTCGCCGGTTCAATTCCGGCCATTGGCTCAAGAGTAGCGCCGGAATCTCACCGGTCTCCGGTTGC
>CAYIWJ010000006.1:1921-38582 GCA_964367145.1 uncultured Candidatus Saccharibacteria bacterium
AAGCGCTCAAGCTTTCGCGCAGAAATCGGGAACAATTCCGGCCATTGGCTCAAGAGTAGCGCCGGAATCTCACCGGTCTCCGGTTGCCGCCCCGAAGGCGGCATTGCGATTTCTAAGCGCTCAAGCTTTCGCGCAGAAATCGGGAACAATTCCGGCCATTGGCTCAAGAATTGAAGGAGGGGTAGGTCAGGGGCTGTTTTATTGCATTTTTGATTCTAATGTCTTAGAGTGTTCTGACTATGTCCGAATCTAAGTTTTCCAAAAATCTAATTAAACTGCGCTGTACCACCTGCAAGAGGTTTAATTATTATACCCGCAAGAATGTGAAGCTGGTAACTCGCAAAATTGAGCTTTCTAAGTTTTGCAAGTTTTGCCGTAAGCATACGACGCACAAGGAAGCGAAGAGATAGTTGGGATTGTCCTTTTTTGCAGGCGACTCTTGGTTGCTCTGTTTTTTTGTATGCGCTAGGCTTGTATCTGTTCTTTGGGGGTGTCGTCCAACGGCTAAGACTCTGGTCTCCAAAACCAGTTATCCAGGTTCGAATCCTGGCACCCCCGCTAGTTGACATATATGGGATTTCTATGCAACAATAGGAAGTTCTTTGAAAGCTTGAAGTGTAAGGTTTTTTAGGCATGAGGTGAGCGTTTTGGGAGTCGCAGAGATGGTTTCTAAAGCGCTCGCCTTATACCAAGGTAAAGCCGTTCATCCGAGCGACTCGGATAATTTCCAACGAAAGGAGGATGGCTCCGATGTCCAAAACATTGGCTCCGTCCGTGACTCATCGCGACCCCAAGGGTCGCAAGTTCATGGCCGTCATCGAGGCTGCCTATGACAAGGCAGGGCTTTCCAAAAAGGAGGCGCAGCGGGTGAACGACACCGCTGGACTCCCGAAGCTCATCGAGAGCTTCATCGCGGCGAACCGTTTCACCGACAGGTTCAAGGACGAAGAAGTCGCTTCGAGCTTCTGGTACCCTAACGACTACAAGCCGAAGGGGATCACCGCGCAGACCAACCTCTTGCGTCGGTTGTTCCCAGGTGTCGGCTTCGCCGACGAGAAGTTGGCCGATGCCCCGCTTCCGCCAAACGCTGAAGCCTACTTTGCCATCCCGCGCTGGGAGAGCTTGGCCCAAACGTACCAGGAGGCAGTCGAGAAGGTTCTCGCCGCATTCCAGAAGCTTCACGGGTGTAAGTTCGCGAACTACCATGAGGGCGAGCTCGGACCCGATCGGCTCCGACAGGAAGAACGTGCGAGAGCGTGTCTCACCGACCTCGGCGAACGCCAGAAGGGCTACGACATTCTCGTGGTGCCTGCCCAGCTCGGCCTTCGTCACCGTGGACGTTCCGTCCGGCGTGCCCGCGAGGTCATGCAGGATGCAGGGAACGAATTCGGCCTCGGTGCGTTCGCGGTGGGAATCATGCTCCTCACGCATCCCGAACGGCAAGTGACGTGGGAACAGCTCCACGTTGACTGCGCTGGTGACGAGTATGCTCCGCGTGCGGACGGGAAGTTCGTGAAAGCACCAGTCTTCGACTGCGACGACGGCAAGCTGAGGTTCCGCATGGGCTGGTCCGACGGCGCCAGGAGTGACTTCGGCTCGGTGTCTGTCTTCCTTCCGCGGTAGCAACTGGAGCCTTGCCTGCCTGCCGAAGCTTTGGCACAGGCGGGCAACTTGGATTGTTGTCCTCCGAAGGAGGATCCTCCTTCGGAGGAAATCCCGTTGCCAAAGGCGACCGAGCGCGCTTCGTCCGCCTCTGGCGGAATCACGAGGGGGTGTCCACAGGCCTACGGGTACTGGACACCTCCTCATTTTTTTGCTTTGCGTGGCTGATTGTGGTAGTTTGTTTTATATATTAGCCTTATGAATAAAAAAACTAAAGTTGCTCGGAAGAAACATCGCAGAAAGCAGGGGAGAAACGTTCCTTCGTTGAGACATCGATAAACCAAAACCGCCATCGAATAAAATCGAGGCGGTTTTGGTTTTTTCCTTTCTGGTGCGCGTGGAAGGAATCGAACCTTCGACCCCAGTCTTATCAGGACTGTGCTCTACCACTGAGCTACACGCGCGTTTGGGCGGGTCTACGGAAGCTTAACGTGATCCACTGATCGTTTTAGCGCCGGCACATCTAAGGTGGTACTGTCTTGTATGGTTGGTGTTTTTCCCTTGAGGGCGTCGTTCGTTTCTCGCATGAGAACGCGCACTGATTGGATAGTATATCCCAGCAGAATTAAAAGTAAAACACTGGCGATTATCCAGAGTATGGTTTCGTTTTGCTTGGGGGTGATGTCTTTAAACATGAGATTAATCAGTTTTTGGCAAAAATCCTACCACCAATATCAAGGGTGGCTTTGTTTTCTTCGCCGCTAACATTTACGGAGTCAAGACTTATTAGATAGGGCAGGGTTTTTAGTTTTTCCATAAAGACCACCGCTGAATCCATTGCCCCATCAATTTTTAGGTGAAAAGCAATCCCGGGGAGCGAATCGTCTTTGGCCTCAAATTCGGTGCTTAGAGTCATCGCGGCAGTTAAGCCGAACTTTTGCGCTTCCAGGCGAATTTCTTTGGGAATTTTTAGCAGGCGATCACGAGTTGGTAGAATCTGATTGAGAGTTGCTTGTTCGGTCGCGGTTTCCTGAAAGTTTTTTTTGAGTTCAGCGAGATTGCGCACCGAATCACTGTAGGCGTTGACGGCGTTATTTTTTTCCGCAATCAGAGCGATTTTTTTTTCGGTTCCGGCTCGGAGAAGGATCGTGGTTACAATAATCACCAAGCAGACGCCAGCGGTAATGCCGGTCTGTGTTAAAAGTCGGATGCCAAAGCTTGAGCCGCTATTTCCGTTAGGCATTTTTCTCTAAGGAATGATACCATACTTTTATGCAGGTTAATGAGGAGGCGCGATATTTTAACGCGCTCAATGTGGTTTTGGGGGGCAATTATCGAGCTCTGCAGTCTTTGGCGGAAAAGCATGTTTCTTGGGAACGAGCTTGGCAGACTTTGGATCGTTCGGCGCTGGAAACGGAAAATCTTTGGAATAAAGTTTTAGAGGTTGGCGCCAGAGTGTTGTTGCGCGATGATCCGGAGTTTCCGTTTTCTTTAAGGCAAATTCACGCGCCGCCATTCGGGCTTTATGTTCGCGGCAAATCTCTAAATTTGGAGAAGGCGGTGGCCATTGTTGGTACTCGTCGAGCGACTTACGAGGGGCGGATATTAGCCGCTTCATTGGCGGAGGATTTTGTGCGTGCTGGTTTTGCCGTGGTTAGTGGGTTGGCTTTGGGAATTGACGCCGCGGCACACGAGGGTGCCGTGCGGGCCGGTGGACCGACGGTGGGAGTTATTGCGAGCGGGGTGGATATTATCTCACCGAGACAAAACGAACGACTTGGTGAGTCGTTGCTTGATTGCGGGGCGATTGTATCGGAATATCCTTGTGGAGCGGACGCGAAAACATATCGTTTTTTGGAACGGAACAGAATTGTGAGTGGACTTACTTTGGGCGTGATTGTTGTTGAGGCTCCGGAATCTTCCGGAGCTTTGGTTACGGCGCGATTCGCGTTGGAACAGGGGAGGGATGTTTTTGTTGTTCCGGGCAATATTCGTCATCCTAATTATCGAGGATCTCACGCCTTGATTAAATCCGGCGCGGCGTTAATTACCGAGGTACGCGATGTTCTTTTGGGTCTTGGTTTTGAAGATCCCAAGACGGTTTCCGGACAGGTTTTAAACAAGGTCGCTCTTGACGAGAAGGAGAAACTGGTTATTACTGTCTTACAGTCTTTGGTCAGCGGTTGTTCGCTGGATTATCTGGTAGAGCAGACTGGTTTTGAAGTGGCGGAAATCAGTCGTCGGATGACCGGACTTTTGTTTAAGGGAGTTGTCCGCGAAAATGGCGGTAAGTTTTATGCGTTATGATGGTTATAAATTATTAAGCGATAAGTCCATTTTTTTATGAGATTAGTAATTGTTGAATCGCCAACCAAGGCAAAAACTATCGGCAAGTTTTTAGGCCCCGATTATCGGGTGGAATCTTCGTATGGTCACATTCGAGATTTGCCCAAGAGTAAGCTGGGCGTTGACGTGGATCAGGATTTCGCGCCGGGTTATGTTATTCCAACCAAGGCGCGCAAGGTGGTAACTTTGCTTAAGAAATTGGCGGCGAAAAGCGAGGGGGTAATTCTGGCGTCGGACGAAGATCGCGAAGGGGAGGCGATAGCGTGGCATCTGATGGCGGCTTTGGGGTTGAAATCACCGCAGAGAATCGTGTTTCATGAAATTACTAAGTCGGCGATTGATAACGCCATCGCCCATCCGCGAGAATTGAATTTGGCGTTGGTAGACGCGCAACAGGCGCGGCGAGTTCTGGATCGGCTGGTGGGCTACAAGCTCTCGCCTTTTTTATGGAAGAAGGTGGCCAAGGGGCTTTCGGCCGGTCGGGTGCAATCGGTGGCTTTGCGTTTAGTGGTTGACCGCGAGCACGAGATTCGCAATTTTGTTCCGCAGGAGTATTGGTCGGTGACCGCTCATTTTGCCGTTGGTGATAAAGATTTTGAGGCGGTTTTGGCTAAAATCAACGGCGAAGCGCTGGATAAATTTGCGCTTAAAAATGCGGAACAGGCCAACAAGATTGTTGCCGATTTAAAAGATGCAAAATTTTTGGTTACCAATTTAATTCAGAAAGAGAGCAGGAAGAATCCCTTGCCGCCTTTTACCACGAGTACGCTCCAGCAGGAGGGGGCGAAGCGATTGGGTTTTTCGGCGAAGAAGACGATGATGCTCGCTCAACGTCTGTATGAAAGCGGGCATATTACATATATGCGCACTGATTCGGTGAATCTTTCCGGCGAGTCTTTAATCGCGGCGCGGGAGTGGCTTCAGCAGAATTTTGGCGAGGCTTACACGCTACCCGCGCCGCGCAATTTTAAGAATTCTTCCAAGTTGGCTCAAGAGGCTCACGAGGCGGTTCGACCGACGCGCGCCGAAGTGACTAGCGAGATGATTTCGCTCGCCGAACCAGCCGAGCAAAAACTTTATGATCTTATCTGGCGGCGTTTTATGGCTTCGCAGATGCCGCAGGCGGTGTTTGATACCGTGGCGGTGGATATTGAAGCGGGTCAGTGTTTGTTCAGGGCCAATGGCGCCACTATGAAGTTTGACGGTTTTTTGAAAGTTTGGAAGCAAAAGTTTGAAGAGCGATCCATACCAGAACTTTCACTGAATCAAATTTTATCGCTCAAAGAATTACTACCGCAACAGCATATGACCGAACCGCCGCCGCGCTATTCGGAGGCGAGTTTAATCAAGACTTTGGAGGAATATGGCGTGGGGCGTCCTTCAACTTACGCGCCGATTATTTCCGTTATTTTGGCGCGTAACTATGTGCGACGCGAACAGCGGCGATTTTTTGCCACCGAGATTGGTGAATTGGTGATTAAGGTTTTGCTAGAAAACTTCCCCGATATTGTTAATGTGGAGTTTACCGCCGAGATGGAGAAAAAACTGGATGCGATTGCCGATGGGGAGATGCCATGGGTCGGAGTGATTCGTGCTTTCTACGATCCGTTCGCGGTGCTTTTGGCGGAAAAATATGCCGCGGTGGAAAAAGTTCATCCCGAAGAAGCCACCAATGAGATTTGTGAAAAATGCGGTAAGCCGATGATGATCAAGTTTGGCCGGTTTGGAAAATTTTTGGCTTGTTCCGGTTTTCCTGAATGTAAAAATACTAAATCACTAACTGCGAGCGGAGAAAGGGAGCAGTTGCAAAATCCAGGCGTAAAATGTCCGAAGTGCGTGACTGGAGATGTGGTGACCAAGAGAGTTAATCGCGGGCGGGCGCGAGGCAAGTTCTTTTGGGGGTGTAGTCGGTATCCGGAATGTGATTTTGCCACTTGGGAAAATCCAGCCGGTAAATCAGCGGAGCAATTGGCGCAGGAGTTGGCCGTCGCGGCGGCAAAGCCAAAAAAGATTCGGGCGGTGCGTGAAAAAAAGTCCCAGGAGTAGTTTCTGGGATTTACTGAATGATTTAATCGAATCGGAAAATCGTAAAGGCGAAAAGAATGGCGAGTCGAGTTTCGGGGAAGAGGGCGATAATCCGTCTATCAGTTACGCCAGTATTTTTTGGAAAGTCCTTGGTATTAACCGCTTGCTCGATGCTTATTTGATTTGCCAGGCATAAACCACCGCTGTCTGGGCCGAAACGCAAATGTTTGATTGCCGTTGGTTCAACGGCGTGGGCAAAGATGTGGCGAGTGTAACCATCTTCGTTGGTGGTACTTACTTGTTGCTGTGCTATTTTTTGCCAATCTTCTTCGCTTAGGCAAAGTGGCCCGATTTCTTCCACGACTTCACGGCGCAGTGCTTGTAGAATCGTTTCGCCTGGTTTAATGCCACCGGCGGCGGTTTCTTGGCAGGCCCCAGGCCAGGATTCCGGGGCCATTTTTTCACTATTCCATGAGCCACGTATTTGCAGGAGTACTACTGGATCTTCGTATTGTGGCATTTTGGTAAGCAGAATGAGTCCGACACCGGATTTTTCTTGTGTCATAAAGTTGAGAGTCCTTTCTGGTTTGGTTGTGCTGGTGGGCTTTATATTCAAACAAACTGAATTATTAAAGAGCGGGCATCTTGGCTGATGATATGGTGTATCTGATTTATTGTCAAAGTAAGATTACTTTACAAGGCTTACGAGGTGTTCTATATAGAAAGCGATGCTCTCTACTCGTCTGAATCGGCATATTGTTGAAAACCCGAGGATCAAGCTGGTTTACGATACCGCGAACCGCGCTTATCGCGGGCATCTTTTGCCAAATGGCGATTCGCTTTTAGAGCGGGCTTTAGCAATGGCGGAAGCGATGCTTGATTGGGGTGTTGGTGATGCGGTTTTGATGAGCGCTCTGTTGCATGGCTTGCCGCTTGTCGCGAGCGATGGATTGAAACGAATTGCCGATATCGCCGGAGAAGAAGTGGCCTTGTTGGTGCGCCTTTCTTTGGAGATTGACCGTTTGCGTTTTCGCCAGATTGAAGCCAATATACCCGTTGTTCAAAAATTTATCGCGCAATTTTCTGGCGATATTCGGGTTCTTTTGCTAGTGGTAACGCGGCGTTTGTATGATGCGCGATTTCTTTATACTATTTTTCCGACGGAACGAGCGATTATAGCGATGGAAAACATGCGGGTTTATTCGCCGCTGGCTTATTTAATTGGTCTGCGCGAGTTGAGCGGGGAAATAGCCGATCTTTCTTTTCCGCATCTGTATCCGCAGGAGCATCAGTGGCTTACGGAAAATCTTCAAGATTCTTACGAGGAGAGAGAAAAATATACCACTTTTTTGGTTTCGGTTTTGGGGCCAGCGCTTCGCGCCGGCGGAATTAAAGATTTTCGTTTTGAGCATCGAGCAAAGCGACATGTTAGTTTGTACCGAAAATTGGTTTATCGGTATAACATGGCTTTAGATCGCGTCGGTGATTTGGTGGGACTGCGTATCGTTGTTCCGAGGGTCAATGATTGTTATGCGGCCTTGGGAATCATTCACGATCTATGGACTCCGGTTCCTGGATACATCAAAGATTACATTGCTTATCCCAAGCCGAACGGTTATCGGAGTTTACATACAACTTTATTTGCCGAGACGGAGCGGAAACAACTTCTAGAGATTCAAATTCGCACCGAGGAGATGCATTATCACGCCGAGTATGGTCCGGCGGCGGATTATGCTTATCATTTCCGATACTCTGGACATGTGGCGACGGATTTTACCAGGACGGACGAGATATTTGATGGGGCGATTTTGGAGCAACTTCAACATTGGCGAAAGGCACTTGCTTCCGGAGTTTCTCCACGGCTAGCTTGCGCGCTTAATCTTTTTGCCGATCGGATTTTTGTTTTTACGCCCAAACGTGATTTGATTGAACTGGCAAAAGGGGCGACGGCTTTGGATTTGGCTTATCGAATTCATACCGATATTGGCCACCGAGCGGATTACGCGATTATTAAAGGCTCGCGCGCGCCGTTACAGGCAACGCTTCGTTCGGGTGATGTGGTTGAAATATTGTTGCATGCTGAACGCGTGCCGGTGTTTTCTTCTTTGGGATGGGCTAAAACCAAGAGTGCTCGGGGAAAAATTCGGGCGGCTTTACGGAGCGTGGCTGATTATTTTCACCATTCGGGTTAGAGGAAGATGGTCGGTTGCTGTTCGCCGACTGCCGGATCCGGTGTTTTAATCTCGCGAATTTCTTTTTTGCTCTCCAGAAGTTTACTGATAATGCCGCGAAGTTCTTCCGGTGAATAAAAATCAATGACAATTTTTCCGGTTCCGCCGGATTTTTCTAAATTGACTCGCGCGCCCAAGAACTCTTCTAGAGATTTGGTAAGCGAAGCCAGTTCGGGGTCGGGGACGGCGGGGAAGAGGCGGTTTTCTTTGGCGATGGCTTCGTTCTTTTTCTTTTCTATTTTTATTTTAAGCTCGCGGACGCTTAAATTATTTTTGATGATGTCGTCAAAAAGCATTTCTTGTTCGGCGATGTCGGGAATGGCAAGCAGAAGACGCGCCTGACTTTCGCTTAATTTACCTTCGGCTACGGCGTCTTGAATGTTGGTGGGTAGGTTTAAGAGGCGAACGGTATTGGCAATGGTTTCGCGACTTTTGCCGATGCGGCTGGCGATTTCTCGTTGGGTTAGGTTGAACTGGTCTTGAAGTTTGGCATAAGCGCGAGCCGATTCGATTGGATTTAGGTTGGCGCGTTGGACGTTTTCTATGACGGCGAGTTCCAGCCGCTCGCGATCCAGCTTAATACTGCGGATGATGGCCGGCACGCGTTCTAGGCCAAGTAATTTTGAGGCCAGCCAGCGGCGTTCACCGGCGATAAGCTCGTATTGAATGGTGGTGCCGTGTTCGGCCAGTTCTTCTATTTTGGTAACGACCAACGGCTGGAGAATGCCGAATTCGCGAATAGAGCTGGCAAGTTCGCGCAGGCTTTCTTCGTCAAAAAATTTTCTCGGTTGGTGCGGGTTGGGTCGGATTTTGTCTACTTCGATTAAAAATACCGGACCTTGGGTTTGCAATTCTTCCATAAAAAATAAGTTGAAGGGTTAAAGGACTAGGATGCGAGCGATAACAGTTTTTAATCCAAGGGCCATCTGCAATTTACTTTAGAATAAAGCGTTGATATAATCAACCGAGTATTTTATAAGCCAAAGGTGATGTTGTTTTAGGCCGAGGTGGCGGAACGGCAGACGCAGTAGACTCAAAATCTACCGATCGCAAGGTCATGAGGGTTCAAGTCCCTCCCTCGGCACCGCTCTTTGTTGTTTTGTTATGCGCCCTTAGCTCAGTGGTAGAGCGTTTCATTGACATTGAAAAGGTCGGAGGTTCAATCCCTCCAGGGCGCACCGAATACTATTAATTATTAGATCTGGAGAGGTTGAACGGGAAAGGGGTCGGGAAAACGGAAGTTTTCCCGAGGCGGAAAAGCGATTCCTTAAGGAATCGCGGATTAAAACCGCTGGGTTTTAAAAGCGAAGCGCGTGAAATCCCTCCAGGGCGCACCAGAAAATAAAAATACTCACCATTTGCGGTGGGTATTTTTCGGCGAATTATTTTGCTATAATTTAGGCAGTACTTTTGAGGGTACTTTTGTAACGAGCCAATAGGAGGATAATCGTGCCACCACGAAGGGTTCGCGAGTACCTGCTTCGCTTAGCTGACGCTCGGTGTAAGTTTAGGCATTGCTCGGATCTGCCCTGTGATGAGTGTTTTTGTGTGGTTGAGCATGAGTATTTCTTGCGTTTGAAAAAACGACGAGAGAGGGAGAGTCGCAGATTTTCTGCGAGTGAGACGAATATCCAGAAGGAATCGGCTTAGTTCTTGTAAGATGGTGAATACTTGTGATGGGCTTCGGCATAAAGCGAGGCCCTTTTTATTTGGTTGGCGGATTATATTTTGATAGACTCCATAGCATGCTGGAACCGATTATTCTTTTTGAAAATGCCGACTTACTGGTGATTGATAAGCCAGCGGGGATGCTAGTGCACGGGATGAGCAAATTTCTTGGTCTGCGGCGAAAGTCGCAAATTGAGCGAGGGGATGCGAAAAGCCGAATTAAAAATATGTCGTCAGTGCTTAGCGATTCACCAGAATCCAGCCTCGTTGATTGGTTGCTTAAAAAATATCCGGAGATAAAAAATGTTGGGGACCATAATCCGCAAGCGGGGGAGTTTGAGCAGAAAACTTTTGACCGGCCGGGGATCGTGCATCGTCTGGATCGGGAAACCTCTGGAGTGATGGTGGTGGCTAAAAATCAAGAAGCATTTAATTTTTTGAAAAAATTGTTTCAAACTCGGGAAGTTAAAAAAACTTATTTGGCGCTAGTCTGGGGGCGCGTGTCCGAAGAGCGAGGAATTATAGACAAGCAGATCAGCATTAAAGACGGTTCCATAAAGCGGACTGTGGGTAAAGGCAAGATGCCTCGCGAGGCGGTAACCGAATATGAAGTGATGGGGCGTTATGGCGTCGGGGTAAAGGCTTTGACTTTGCTAAAAGTTTTTCCTAAAACCGGGCGGACTCATCAGATTCGAGTTCATCTCAACTCTATCGGGCATCCGGTGGTTGGCGATAAATTATATGGCAAAAAAAAGGAGGTTTTGGGTTTAACGCGCCATTTTTTGCATGCTAATTCGTTGGAGTTACCGCTTCCGTCGGGCGGGCGAATTACGGTTGCTTCTGATTTGCCGTTGGAGTTGGCTCTAGTTTTAGAAAAAGCTCAACGAGACCCGGAGGGTTTTGAGTGACGTAACGATAGATTGTTTCTTGGTTTTCGGCCCAAACAAATCCGGACGGGGCTTCCAGTGTTAGATCGAGCGCCGCTTTACTACCGGATTGTTTTTCAAAAATAAAATTATAAGTTGCTCCGTCTTTAATGGCCGGGCCGACGCGGGTATATTGCAGTTCGGTTTTTTGACTTTGGCCTTTTTTAATAGTGGTCCAACCGGCGAAGCCGGTTTTGCCAAATTCGGCGAGGGTGGCGATGGCAAGGAGTGGGATTTTTTCTTCGGTTGATTCTATGGATTCAAGGTCTTGGTCCGTAACCCAATCTTTTTGAAGATAGATTTTAGAGTTAGCGGGGGAATTTTTGGGAATAAATCCCGAAGCGTATTCCGCGGCCGAGCCATTAGGTGTCAGAACGGTCAGGTAATTAATGTTGGCGACTTGGTACCAAGGGTCTTTTTCTTGCTTACCCTCATGAGTTCTCTCGATGGTCAGGTAATTATCAATTTTTCCTTCGGCGCTGATCTTGCTGGAAAGAACTATTCTCTCCTTAATCACGGCGTCGGTTTTGCCACCGCCGATGTTGGCGTTGACTACTGCCAGATAATCACCAAAGAAAGCGCCGGAAGTTTTTTTGACTTCACCGGCGGCACCGCTGAGGGCAATATATTTTTGGAGGCGCTCATCTTTGATGTAGATCATGATGTCTTTGGAACGGATAAGTTCGGTAAGAAGTTGGCGGAACTCTTTTTTTGAGGCGTGACTTGCTAGTTCGGCAAATAATTGCGGCGCCAGTTTTTTGAGAATTCGTTTGGGTTCGCCGGCTTGCTTATCTTTACCGGCTTCAACTTCTTTTTGAACTTCGCGCAAAAAATTGTCTTTGCTGATTTCCAACCTGTATTCCGGCAATGCAATTGGGCCGGTTAGTTCCAATAGTTTTTCGATCACCTTGGTATTCATGGCAATTACGCCGTCGAAGGTGGTCAATTTTTCACGATATATTTTTGATTGTTCAAGAAATCCCAGAATTTTTTTGGCGGAAGTTGGAAAGTCAAAAAACCAATTGGCGTCGCGGGCGGCCCAGTTAGTGACGATCCCTTGGAGTGGTTTGGGGGGGATGGTTTTATTGCGAAGCTGGCCATCCGGATCGTAAATGTCGGTAACGGTTACGTTATCCAGGCTTCCTTTTTTGATAACCAGGTCGGCGTAACTGCCAATAAAACCACCTGACGGGCGCATTTCTGACGGGTTTTGAAAGATAACCGCCAGATGGCGTTCCAGATTGGTGTCAAGAAGACTCAAAATAACGGTCAACAGCTCGGTTTTTTCCCGCAGGCTTTCTTGAACATTTCCGAGATTGGGGAGGCCATTAATTTTACTCAAGTTGGCGAGGGCGGCATAACTTTCTAGATTGCCGGTGGAGGAGGTGATGGTTTTGAGATTATTTTTTATGGTTTGAATTCGCCCGATGAGCTTTTCTCCTTCGCGATTTAGCATCCAGCCCAATCCATTTTCCGCCAGATCATTTAATTGCGAAGCGGCGCTAAGAGCGGACGAACTAAGAACGCCAAAGTTTTTAATGGCTTGCGGGATGGTTTTGAGCGCTGGAATTATTTTTCCCCAAAGCGAAGAAAATTGGGGAATGGCAATCCGATTAGCGCGAGTGCTAATAAATTGCACCTGATTGTTAATGACGCTTAAAGCTTGCTCGGCTTTTTGTGGCTCAAAAGATTTTACCGCGGCGATTACATTTTTAACTTCTTGCTCTAAACCGTTTTGGGCTTGGAGGGAGATATTTTTTAGATGCCAGAGACCAACGGCGTAGACGGTGGCGCTCAAAAACAAAATACCGGCAAAAGTTAGACCGATAACTTTGGCGTAGCGGCGAAAGACGGGGTGGTTTGTCGGCTCCAGCGCGTTACCCGCGCTTTCTTCTTTGCTCCAGGCAAAATGGCGCAGGGAGTTGTGGAGATTTTTTCGGCGGCGAATGTCATTGGTGGTGCGGCGCATAGCGTTCGATTATTTCCAGAGTTTTTTTTGCGGTGATTTGCCAGCGGAAGCGGGAGCTGTTTTTGAATCCGGCGGCGATCAGTCTGGTTCGCAGGGTTTTGTCGATATTAATTTGGTTGATCGCCGAGGCAACGGTCATTGGATCCCACGGGTTGGCATAGCTGGCGCTGGATTTGAGTATCTCGGGAAGCGAGGCGCGATCGCTTACCACGACCGGCGTGCCACAGGCTTGGGCTTCGAGAGGCGGAAAACCGAATCCTTCAAAAAATGACGGGTAGACAAAGACCTCTGCTCCAGTATACAGGATTTTTTTGTCGCTCTCCGCGACCTCTCCCCAGAAGATGATGTCTTGAAGATGGGGCGAGCGCTTAGCCTCGGTTAGGATGTCTTGATAGAGCCAGCCTTTTTTGCCCGCTAAAACTAGGCGATGTTTCTTGTACTCCGGTTTCTTTTTGAGAAGATTAAAGGCTCGGATTATGGCTGGAATGTTTTTTCGCGGTTCGAGTGTGCCGAGGTAGAGAATGTAGGGATAGTTAATTAATTTTGGTTTAGGTCTTATTGAATTGAACGCGTCTTCCGATTTTTGCAGACTTGGGTTAACTCCGGAATAAATAGTGGTAATTTTTTCGGCGGGAATTTTTAGATATTGAATTAAGTCTTCGCGGGTGTATTCGGAGACGGCGATGATGTGTTTTGCTTCGCGCGCTTGTTTTTCCCACCGCTGAAAGCGATGCCAGATTTTTTGGCGCCAAGAAAAAAAATCAGGATAATGAGCAAAGGAGATGTCGTGGAAGGTGATGATTCGGGGAGTTTTACCGGAGGCGACAAAGTTAAAGTGCGGACTAAAAATAACATCGGCCGAGGTTTTTAGTCCCAGTTTTGGCTGGTTTATAAGACCCATGCTTAGGTTGAGGATCCGATTGGGGATGCGCCAATTAACTACCCGATCCGCGTAGGGGAGCAGAGTTTCGGGCAGGGCTTTTTTGCGTCCGCTGTTGTAGAACAAGAGATATTCGTTTTTGCGATCCAGGGTCAGGAGATTTAGGGTAATGGCTTGAACATATTCACCGATGCCAGAATTGACCTCTGGGTTAAGAGAGCGAATGTCAATCAAAATTCTCATGTCTTTACGCTATCATCCTCCGCTTTTCTTGCCAATTTTAGGTAACGGGTGTAGTATCAAGCTCTTATGATTGATGCTCAAATTTTGCCAAAAATTAAGCCCGGGGCAATGATTCGCGTTTTGGAGAAGGTAAAAGAAGGAGATAAAGAGCGTATAGCTCGTTTTGAAGGCGTGGTTTTGGCCCGCAAACATGGTTCGGAAGCTGGCGCGACTTTTACGGTGCGTGGTACGGTGGCGGAGATTGGCGTGGAAAAAGTTTATCCGATCCATTCGCCGGTTATTGATAACGTGCAGGTTATGAGTTCGCCGAAAAAGGTGCATCGTTCCAAGTTGTATTACATTCGCGACATTTCTCGCAAACGTCTTCGCCAAAAGTTGGGGTTGTAGATTTGGCGTTGAGTTTTTTAGCATTTGTTCATTTTGCTAGACGCTACTACCTTGAGCGAAATATGAGCGTGGGATAAAATGAATTGATTGGTTCCGGGTAATGTTTTGGGGTGTGTTCAGGTGTTTTTTTTAAGACAGGGATCTTTGTATTCATGGCTAAACCCAAGCATAAGGTGCGAATTGATTGGTCGCCGGATTTTGCTTATGCCATAGGTCTTTTGGCAACCGACGGAAATTTATCGCCGAATGGTAGGCAATTCGATTTTACTTCCTCGGATATTGAACAGCTTGAAAATTTTAAGCGTTGTTTGGGAATTACTAATAAAATTGGTTATAAAAAGTCTGGTGACGGAAAAAGAATTTCTGGTCGAATCCAGTTTGGTGATGTTAGATTTTATGCCTTTTTATCGGATATTGGTTTAATGCCAAATAAGTCAAAGCGTCTTCGTGAAATAAAAATTCCCAATGCTCTATTTTTTGATTTTCTGCGAGGTTGCTTTGATGGCGACGGGTCTTTTCATTCTTATTGGGATAAGCGGTGGAAATCGAGTTTTATGTTCTATGTTAGTTTTGTTTCAGCTAGTAAGACACACATCGATTGGCTTCAAAGGAAAATATTTTCATTTCTAAAAATATCTGGGCATGTTACGAAGTCAATTAATAGCTCTGCCTATCAACTCAAATATGCCAAGGCAGATTCGTTGAAGCTTTTACCTAGGATTTATTATCAGAGGGGAATAATGCGTCTTTCAAGAAAATATTTGAAAATTAAGCGTTGTTTGGCTACACTTGGTTTGTCGCTGTGAGCGTCTAAGATTGCGACGAACGAGCCGGTTGATATTTAGAGTGATTGTTTTAGCCCGGGTGGTGAAATGGCATACACGCAGCCTTGAGGTGGCTGTGCCGAAAGGCGTGCAGGTTCAACTCCTGTCCCGGGCACAAGTTGGGAATTTGCAAGTTTTCAAGGTTCGTCTCGCTTCGCTTGGCGGTTAGAATTTATCCTTTTTAGGATGCGAAACGGCAGAAGTGCCGATTTTTTTGTTGTCATTGACTTTTATATAGTTTCGTGTATTTTAGTAATCGGCACCTAAGAAAATGGTGGCCAGAAAGGAGGATTGTTATGGTTCATAGCAATCCTGTAGACCAGAAGTGTTCCCACGGTCAGTGTCGTCATGGCAGGTGCCATGGCCACGGGCCGGAGTGGGAAAATCTCGGTGAGAAGTGGCGCGAGTCAAATCCAGGAATCTTCGGCCAGAAGACTTTCTGGCTCATTCGCTGTTGCGGTGCACCGATGGCGCGGATGAAGGAAGGGCGGACGAGGCAGTGTAAGAAGTGCGGGCGAATGGAAGATAGCGTCACGCGCTACCATCTCGCACTCTGCCGCTGCTGTGGCCGTACCATCGACGTGACACCGGACGATTACGACTAGGGGTTGTTCAACTGGGGTTGTGGGAGAAATCTCACAACCCCTTTTTTTATGTGGCGTGCTAGAATTCGGTGGTGTTGGAGTTTCTGATAACCGATAGAATGCCGGTGTTAAAAAAAGCACTTTAAAAGGAGTTTGGATATGAGCTTAGTTCTTAGCGATGCGAAGACAAAGCCCGCTAATCTTGAAGTTAAAACTGGTTATATTTCGAAGGGTGGCGTGCATTTTGGTGACTACGAGGTGAGTATGGAGGATTTTTTGGCAGCTGTTGAATATGTGTTGACCAACATGAATCTTGAGCCCGACGATCCTCGATCGCAATTTGTGAGATGTGTCAGGTCAATGGTTGAAGTTTGTGGTTGGGGTGGGGAAGGGAGGCGCTTGCAGGCTTCAGTGCCAGTTGCTTACCCGAAGAACTTATCCCAGTAGATTTTCAAATAGTGGTTAGTTTTCGAGAGTCGTCCAGTTTTTAACGAGACGGCTCTTTTTATAGATAAATTATCGTAAAAAAATCGCCCCGATTGAAGTCGGGGCGTTGACGAACTAGGCGGCCATCAGGAGCCAGCCGTTTCTATTCTTCAGGAGGGGCATGTATTCCATGGCGAGATCGGCGAGGGGGGAGAGATGTTGCGTTCGGTCATGGCGTTCCAGCAGGTAGAAGGCGAAGAGGTAGAAGAGGATTCCGTGCAGATTGACGTGGGCGGTGGAGCGGATGAGCGTATTCCAATCGGTGGCGATTTTGCCGGCGATTCCCTTGGTGCAGTCGGTTCCGATGACTCCGTGAAGTTTTCCCGTCAGCATCAGACGCGTCGCGGTATTGAGTGCTTTGATCTCGGCGAAGTGATTGCGGGCTAAGGCATCCACGAGTGGTACGGCTTCCATGTCAAGAATCATTTTCGGCTTGGCGTGCTGGCGCGAGATAAGGACGACCTCGGTGGTTTCGCATCCGATCGCTTGGCAAATAATTCTGGCCGTTGCTCCCTTGTTGCATTCTCCGGCATCCCGCAGGGGATATGCTGTGTGTTCCGGCTGGCTGATTCTCTCGAGTTGGTTCAAAATCGGCACGATCTCGTTTCGGAAGGTTATCGGTGTTATTCGACCTTCCAGGAACTCTCGCAGTTGTCCGACAGCCGATCGTTCACTCATGAGTTTCTGATCTCCTGTAGAAGCGAGCCAAGTTGTCAAAGAACCGTTTTGAACGAAAATGAGCCTTTCGCAAAGCTCATTTTTATGAGTCTACTGATTTTAGTCGGGAAGTCAATCTGATCGGCTTGCTAGCGAGTTTCTTGAATGATGCGGTTAACAATTTCGGCCAGTAATTGGTTTTCTGGATTTTTAAAATCTTCCGGTTTAAAAAGTTCTGCCGTGGTCGCGGTTTGCGGTTTATCGGCTTTGGTTGGTAAAGAGCCGGTGCGGCCAAAAAGAAGACCGATCAGCGCGGCTAGACTGATAACCAGAATGGCGGTTTTGCCGGAGATATTTTTGGGCATTAGTTTTTAACCGGAATCCAGTTGATATTTTCGGCCACCTTTTGAATATTTTTGAGCTTGAAAAATTTTCCATCCGGAAGCGTGACTTCCGCTTTTTGAATGATGCCATTCATATCGTGTTCAACGGCATAGGAGATCGTTTTGGATTCGTCATCACCCTTTTTTTCTACGGCGATGGCAGTTCCTTCTTCTCGAGTATGGCATTGTTTGATTTCGCTGGGTTCAAGCGAGGCTTCTTTTTCGACGCTTAACGTTTGGGTGATTAAGAGACATTTGTTGGCGTCTTCGACGGTGGAAAAACCGGCAGAACGATAGATGT
Organism: uncultured Candidatus Saccharibacteria bacterium; assembly: GCA_964367145.1. Classification (GTDB taxonomy): domain Bacteria; phylum Patescibacteriota; class Minisyncoccia; order UBA6257; family 1-14-0-10-40-38; genus JAHFLD01. The sequence continues at coordinate 19,434 of CAYIWJ010000006.1, forward strand.
TATTTTCCATCAAAAGAATTGTTAAGCGACTGCCGTAAACTTCATCGGTTCCGATTGGGAAAAGTCTGGCGGTGCCAAAAATTATTTCGCGATCAAGAGTTGATTCGCGGCAGGCTTTGGTGTTCGGATCGGTCTCGCAGAAATTGGCTCGAGCGGCTTTTTCGATGATTGCCTTGTGGACGGTTTCTTTGGTCAAAGTTACGCCAGAGGCCTGGTGTATGAGTAATACGGGTATGACTGCCAAGATGGCGGCAAGGCCTCCGACTAAGAGGAGTTTTCTTTGCATAGGCAGGCATTGTATGCCCCATGGAGCCGTTGTCAACCGCTGGAAGTTTTTGGCGTGGCGAGCTAAGGATTGATTGTATTGATTTCGTAGTCTCTAAAAAGACGGGGAAGCATCATCGGCGGGCGCCATTCTTTTTTGAGTCGCGAGAGATTGGCGTGAGTTTGATATTTGCCGCCATGGTGATAATCGTGATCAAGCACCGGCTCTACTTCAAAGAAGGCGATTTGAGCGATGCGACGACCGACGATGAGTGGGATTTGGTAGTAACGACTGTTATTAGTGATTTCCATAGTCCAGCGATTGATGTAGCCGACATCGCCCCAGCCGGCGCACTTACAGACTTCCAAAAAATTGCGTCCCCAACTGGAGCGAGCCTTCATCATGGTGGTAATAATACCGTTGCCGCCGCCGATGAATTCTTGAGTGTGGCCGAGAATGGTTTCGCCGGGCGCGATCCAAATCACTTTATCGCTTGGAGAAATGCCGTCTTTTAATTCATGGTGGTCGCCGTGGTTGGCGAGCCATTCTTTCATTGGGCGAGCTTTCTCAAATTTTTCGCCCCAAACTCTTTTTACTTCGCGTTCCGAATAAGGGTTGTAGATAGTATAGCCTTCCTGCGGGCGGGTTTCGCGGTAGTAGTTTTCGCCGAGAGTGACGTCGTAACTGACCGTTCCCAGATTTTTTTGGTTGAACGGCGTGATGACTATGTTGCCTTTTTTAAAATGACGTAGGATTGCAGTGTTGGAAAGTAACATGTTTCGGATTCTACCATGATTTCGCCGACAGAAGTATTTTGTTAGACTGACGCGGTGCAGGAATATACCTTGACCGCTGTCGTACTCGAAAAGGCGCCACTTAAAGAACAGGATGTTGTCTGTGTTTTGTATACCAAAGAATTCGGAAGAATTCGAGCTACTGCTCATGGGGGGCGACGGATTACCTCAAAATTGGCGGCTCATTTGGAACCGCTCACGGTCTCCCATGTTCGTTTGGTTGGTGGTGCCGTAGCCGATAACGGGGGACTTCGTTTTTCGATTGCTGACGCGCTGACCATTCGCAAACTTGATGCGGTTTTCTTTCCAATCTTACGCTTGGTGGCACAAATGACTCCTTGGCAGGAGGTGGATTTGGATTTATGGCAAGAACTTATGAACGAAGGCCCAATTCCTTCCGGTCGGCGATTGCTTTCAATTTTTGGATTTGATACGCAAAACGCTCGCTGTGAGTTTTGTGGTCGGCCAGAGGTCGCTTATTTTGTCTTTGATGGTTTTTTTTATACCTGCGCCGACTGTCCGCCCCCAGCGCTTCCGGCCAGTGATTATTTTGCGCTTGGCGTCTAACGCGCTATACTGGATATAATGTTTCGACGACCGCTCGTTATAGGGGTCCTGGCTTTTTTTCTATTGCTTTCGGGGGTGCTGGTTTTCTTATGGTATGAGTCGCGCACGGCTCAAGGTCTAACGCTGGGACTTTTGGTTCCGGAGCGGGTATTGATAGGGGTTCCATTTGATTTGAAGATCAATCTAAGCAACGATTCAAGCAATGTTTTAAACGATGCCAAACTGACGCTTTTTTTGCCGGATGGCGTAGTTTTTGCGGGGGAGGCGGAAGACAAGCGTCTTCGCTCCAAATCTTTAGGTAATTTAGGGGCGGGGAGTTCCAGTGACGAGACTATTCGCTTACTTGCGCTTGATGGGGAAAATACTTTACAAGCGGTGCGGGTTACGGTGGATTATTTACCAACGTCGCTGGGAGGGCGGTTTGAGCGGATCGAAAAAGCCTCTTTTACCATTACCGGTCAAAGCGTTGCGGTAGACATCACGCCGCCGAAAAAGATTTTCAACGGCGAAGATTTTGAGTTTGAGGTGGTTTATAAGAATATTTCTGGCGAAGATATACCAACCTTGATGCTGACCTTGGATTATCCGAGTGCCTTTAAGTTGATTAGTTCTTCGATTGCGCCGGAGCCCGGGAGTTACACTTGGAAGATTTTTGATTTGAAATCAGGTGTTGAGGGGCGGTTTAAGCTCAAGGGGCGGCTCAACGGGCCGGAAAATGCTTTTTATGATTTGGCGATTCGCGCCGAAAGAGATTTTTCTGGGCGAGTTTATTTAGTGCGGACGACACGGGCGGCGATATCGGTCGCGGTTTCGCCGTTGTCGTTTTCTATTGATTTAAACAATGATCCGAATTATTTAGTTAAACCCGGCGATGACTTGAATTATACTTTGCGCTATCGCAACGGGACGGACGTGGCTTTGAGAGATGTGATTATTCGAGCTCGGTTAACCGGCGAAATGTTTGACTTGACTCAATTGGTGACTGACGCTTCTTTGCGGGCCTCGGATAATACGCTTATCTGGACTGCCGGAGCGGCTCCGGAATTGGCCTTGCTTCAACCGGGTGCTTCCGGTTCGGTAACTTTCCGTTTGCGGGCGCTTCAACAGTATCCAATCAAGCGATTTAGTGATCGTAACTTTGCTTTGCGGGTTTCGGCCGAGATTGAATCGCCAACCGTGCCCAGATTCGTGGGATCGGAAAAGACGATAACTTTGGTTAAACTAGAATCAAAGGTGGCGGGAAACACTGTAATTTCGGCGCAGGCATTTTTTCGTGATGCTAATTCGGGTATCTTAAACAAAGGTTCTTTACCGCTGGTCGTAGGAAATGCCACGCAATTTACTTTGCATTGGAAGGTTACCAACTTTAGCAATGACATTAGAGATGTGGTGATTCGAGCATCTTTGGGTGGCAACGCGCGGGCAACCGGCGTTATGAAGAGTAACGGGGCAACGACGCCGATTTATAATGAGCGTACCCAGGAATTGGTGTGGAATATTCCTAAAGTTGGGGCTACAAAGGGGGTCCTTGATGCGCCACTCGAGGCGATTATTCAGGTGGAGGCCATCCCGGGATTGAATCAGGTCGGGCAATACCTTAAACTGCTCCAGCAAACTACAGGAGTGGCAACCGATGATTTTACTGGTCAAAAGATAGAATTTCAGGCGCCGGAGGTAACAACTTTGCTCGCGAACGATCCAACGGTGCAATCCAATCAAGGCGTAGTTAAAGCTCAATAGGTATGAAGGTAAAAAAAACAGGCGAAGTATCTGGTCTGATGGAAAAAGTTTTGAGTCTCGCCAAGAGGCGGGGTTTTGTTTTTCCCGGTTCAGAGATTTATGGCGGTTTGGCGAATTCTTGGGATTTTGGGCCGTTGGGCGTGGAGTTGAAGAATAATATAAAGGCGGAGTGGTGGAATCGTTTTGTGCGTCGCAGAACCGACATGGTTGGTTTAGAGACGGCTTTGATTATGAATCCAAAAGTTTGGGAGGCTTCGGGTCATCTTAAAGAGTTTTCGGATCCTTTGGTGGAATGTAAGAATTGCCACGAAAGATTTAGAAGTGATCAGGTTGGCTTTCCCGTTCAAAAGACGTCCGGAATGAGCGAAGTTTTTAATTTACCGCCCTGTCCGAATTGTGGCAAAAAAGAGTGGACTGCTCCTCTTGAATTTAACCTAATGCTACAAACATTTCTCGGTTCAACTGAGGAAAAATCGGCGCAGGTTTACTTTCGTCCCGAGACGGCGCAGGGGATGTTTGTTAATTTTAAAAATGTACTCAATACTACGCGGCGGCGGTTGCCTTTTGGTATTGCTCAAATCGGCAAGGCGTTTCGCAATGAAATCACACCGGGAAATTTTATTTTTCGGACGCGCGAGTTTGAACAAATGGAAATTGAGTACTTTATTCCCGAACCGAAAAACGATGCCGAGTGGCAGGGATATTTTATTGATTGGCAAAACAAGATGAAATCTTGGCTAAGTGACTTAGGCGTGAATGAAAGTCGTTTGCATTTTGAGGAAATTCCGGATGGGGAGCGGGCGCACTATTCTAAAAAAACCATAGACATTGAATATGATTTTCCTTTCGGTCGGAAAGAGCTTTATGGTTTGGCTTATCGCGGCAGTTTTGATTTGGCGAATCACATGAAGGCGAGCGGCGAGGATTTGCAATACACCGATCCCGAAACCGGCGAGAAATTTTTGCCGCATGTAATTGAGCCGACTTGGGGCGTGGAGCGAACGTTGTTGGTAGCTTTGTTGGAAGCTTATACCGAAGAAAAAGTTAAGGAAGCTGTGGCGACCGAGGGCGCTAGAGTTCCCACGGAGGTCAGCGGGGACGAAGATGAGATTCGGGTGGTGATGAAGTTTCCATCGTGGCTGGCGCCGGTAAAGATTGCGGTACTGCCCTTGTCCAAGAAAGAAGAGTTGGCAAGTTTTGCCAAACCACTTTACGAAACTTTGGCCCAACATTTTGCTGTGGAATACGACGAGACTCAATCTATTGGTAAACGGTATCGCAGGCAGGACGAGATTGGCACGCCGTTTTGCGTGACGGTTGATTTTGAATCATTGCAAGATAAGGCGGTAACGGTGCGTGATCGCGACACAATGAAGCAGGAGAGAATTCCGCTGGATCAGCTAGTTTTATATTTTTCCGAAAAGTTGGCTCGTTAAAATTATGACTACCAGCAAGAAACAATTTGAAATGATCACGCTTAAGAACGGCTTGCGGATAATATTGATTCCGCGCGCGGATCAGGTGGCGACCACGGTTTTGGTGCTGGTCGCGGCCGGTTCTAAGTATGAGAAGAAGCCGATTAACGGGATTTCGCATTTTTTGGAACACCTGTGCTTTAAGGGCACAACGCGACGACCGAAATCTATAGATATTTCCATTGAATTAGATCGGATTGGCGCGCGGCACAATGCTTTTACCAGTCAGGAATATACCGGTTATTGGGCCAAGGCGCAGGCGCATCAGTCGGAGAAGATTTTGGATATCGTGAGCGACCTTTATTTGCATCCGACTTTTCCGGCGGCGGAAATAGAAAAAGAAAAGGGCGTGATTATTGAAGAGCTTAATATGTATGAGGATTTGCCGAATCGCAAAGTACACGACGTGTTCCATGAATTGTTATACGGCGATCAACCGGCGGGGTGGGATGTTGGTGGAACCAAGGAAGTCATTCGGCGCTTGACTCGGCAGGAGATTGTGGATTATCGGGCGGCGCATTATGTGGCTTCGTCAACTTTGGTGGTTATCGCCGGAGGTTTTTCAAAGGCCAAACTTTTGCCGTTGATTAAAAAGAATTTTGAGCCGATTCCCATTGGTACGGCACAGGGCAAGGCGCCGGTGCGAGAGGCGCAAGTCAAGCCAATGGTAAAAGTGCATTATAAAAAATCTGATCAGACGCATATTGTGCTGGGAGTGCGAGCGTTTAATATGTATGATGAGCGGCAATACGCTTTGGAATTGCTAGGCGATATTTTAGGTGGTTCCATGGCCTCGCGTCTTTTTCAAAAATTGCGGGAGGAGCTTGGTTCGGCTTACTACGTGCGAGCTGGGAGTGATTTGATGACGGATCATGGTTATTTTGCGGTTGGAGCGGGAATTGGGCACGAGAAGCTTGAGGAATCCCTGCGAGCGATTTTGGCGGAGATGCGAGATTTGGCGCGTGGTGGAATTACGGACGAGGAGGTTTCTCGCGCTAAGGAACATTTGGCCGGATCAACTTTGATTAGCTTGGAGACTTCGGATGATTTGGCTAATTTTTACGGGGCGCAAGAGATTTTGAAACAGCCGGTGATGACGCCGGAACAGGTTATCGCGAAGATCAACGCCGTATCAAAAGATGAGGTAACGGCGGTGGCTCGGACGATTTTCAAAAATGAGGGTTTGAATTTGGCGGCAGTTGGCCCTTATCGCGACGGTTTGGCTTTTGAGAAATTGCTTAAAATCTAGGAGTGTTTTTTTATGAATAAAAAAGTTTATGTAACGACTTCAATTCCGTATGTCAACGCGGCGCCGCACATCGGCTTTGCTTTAGAGCTGGTACAAGCCGATACGCTCACGCGTTATTATCGCGAGCTGGGCGAGGAGGTGCGTTTTACGACCGGAAGTGATGACAATGCTCTAAAGAACGTGTTGGCGGCCGAGGCGGCCGGAGTTCCAACCGAGCAGTTTGTGGCAAAACACCGCGAGAGTTTTCGTGTTCTAAAAACAACGCTCAACTTGGTAGTTGATGATTTTATTTCCACCCGCGAGGAGCGGCATATTCGTGGAGCGCAAAAGTTCTGGCAAGCTTGCGCCAAGGATATTTATAAAAAAAGCTATCGTGGACTTTATTGCGGCGGATGCGAGGAGTTTAAGCGAGAAGTTGATTTGGTGGATGGGAAATGTTTAGAGCATCCGCAATTGACGCCGGAGGTGATTGAAGAAGAGAATTATTTTTTTCGGCTTTCCAACTACGCCCGCGAAATTAAGAATTTGTTGGTTTCCGATGAGTTGCAAATCATTCCCGAGAGTCGTAAGCACGAGATGCTAAAGTTCATAGAGACTGGTTTGGAGGATTTTAGTATTTCGCGACCGGTGGCGCGCGCGAAGGGTTGGGGCATACCCGTTCCCGGAGATAAAGATCAGGTGATGTATGTTTGGTTTGACGCGCTGACGAACTATGTGAATGCCTTGGGATATGCGAACGACGATCAGCTTTTTCAGGATTATTGGAAAAACTCGCGCTTGATTTTGCATTGTTTGGGCAAGGGCATTCTTCGATTTCACGGTTTATATTGGCCGGCGATGTTGATTTCGGCCGGACTTCGATTGCCGAATCAAATTTTGGTTCATGGCTACGTGACTTCCAATGGCAAAAAGATTTCCAAGTCCTTGGGCAATGTCGTGCATCCAAGTTTAGTGGTGGAAAAATATGGCGTTGATGCTTTGCGTTATTATTTGTTGCGGGAAATAGCTCCGCATGAGGATGGTGATTATTCGGAGGAAAAGATGCGCGAGCGTTACAATGGCGATTTGGCTAACGGATTGGGTAACTTTGTTGCCCGGGTAACTGCGCTTGCGGACAAGATGCCGGAATTGCGGGGATTGGTGTCTTCCGCGGTAAGCTCGGAGATAGACAAGGTTCGCGCGGAAGTTGCCTCCGCGATGCGAATTTTTAGGTTTCATGAAGCGCTGGCGGCAATCTGGAAGTTGATTGCTTTTGGCGACGCCTATGTGAATGACCAGAAGCCTTGGGATAAGACCAACAGCCCACAGCGCAAAATAGAAGTTATTTTTGATCTGATTAGCTTATTGCGGGCGATAGTGGATTTGTTGCAACCATTTTTGCCCGAGACTGCCGAAAAGATTCGCGCAAGTTTAATCTGGAGTTCGGATAAGAGCGCGGTGCGGGTTTCGCGCGTGCAAAATCTTTTTATGCGGATTCTTTAGTGTTTTGCCGGTTTTATGATTGACGCTCATACTCATATTCAGTTTCCGGTTTATGACGCAGAACGGGAGGCTGTTCTGGCTCGGGCTTTGGCGACTGGCGTCGCGAAGATGATTGCGGTTGGAACTCAAGGCGCGACTTCTCGGGCGGCGATAGACCTAAGCGTGGCTAATCCAAAATCAGTTTGGGCGACGGTCGGTTTTCATCCCAATCATTTGGATTCTGCTTGGCATCATGATAAGAGCGAACTCAAGGATCCGTTTCAGGAAAAATTTGAGATTGGAGTTTTGGCTGAGCTGGCAAGGCATCCGCGGGTGGTGGCGATTGGGGAATGTGGTTTGGATTACTATCGGTTATCGGTTAATGGTGAAGTTAATACGAATTTGCGAATAAGGCAGAGAGAGGTTTTTCAGAGTCAAGTTCATCTGGCGTTGGAACTAAAGAAGCCGTTGATGATTCATTGTCGGCCCACTAAGGGCACCGATGACGCGTACGAAGATTTATTTAGCATGTTGGCTCAAGTGACGGCCATTCCCAGGGTGATTCATTTTTATGTCGGTTCGCCGCAAATGACGCGAAGGTTTGTTGAGGCGGGTTTTTATTTTACTTTCGGGGGAGTGATAACTTTTAGTCATGATTATGACGAGCAGATTAGGATAATTCCCATAGACCGGATATTGTCGGAAACCGACGCGCCTTATGTGGCGCCGCTTACCCGGCGCGGCAAGCGCAATGAGCCGGCGTTCATTGTGGAGACTGTTCAGTGTTTGGCGGAAATCAAGGAGGTCTCTTTGATGGAGATGGAGCGGTCGATTGATAGGAATGTAGAAGAAATTTTTGGAATTTGATCAGTTTGATCAGATAGAGTATCCGCTAACTTGAGCGGAAATCTTTATTTAGGCAAAAACTTTTTAACCGCTGTTTTTTATGTTACAGTTTTTTCGTTGTTAGACTGATTTCTCTATGAAGTATAATTTTTCTAAAATAGAGGCAAAATGGCAGAAGGAGTGGGCGAAGCGCGAGCTTTACCGCGCGGAAGATGTCTCCCTAAAACCGAAATATTATAGTTTGATTGAATTTCCTTATCCATCAGGAGATGGGCTTCACGTGGGGCACATTCGTAGTACGACCGCGATGGATATTATCTCCCGCAAGCGACGAATGGAGGGGTATAATGTGCTTTTTCCGATTGGTTGGGATGCGTTTGGTTTGCCCACGGAAAATTATGCGATTAAAACCGGTGAACAGCCGGAGGCGGTGACTAAAAAAAATACCGATGTTTTCCGCAAACAGCTTCAGTCGTTGGGGTTTTCTTTTGACTGGAAGCGGGAGATAAACACCACGGATCAGAGCTATTACAAGTGGACGCAGTGGATGTTCCTTAAGTTTTTTGAAAAAGGTTTGGCTTATAAGGCACGGATTCCGATTAACTGGTGTCCGAAAGATAAGATCGGTTTGGCCAACGAAGAAGTTGTGGGCGGCAAGTGCGAACGTTGCGGTACGCCGGTTTTACTGCGGGAGAGGGAACAGTGGATGCTAAAAATTACCGCCTATGCCGACAAACTCTTGGAGGGTTTGAAGCACGTTGATTTTTTGCCGGAGATTAAGCGTCAGCAAGAGCATTGGATTCTACGGAGCGAGGGAGCGACGATAGGGTTTAGAATAGAGAGTTCAGGGTTTACCGTTAAAACCGTTGAGATTTTTACCACGAGGTTGGATACGATTTTTGGCGTGACCTTTGTGGCGATCTCCGCGGAGATGGCAAAAAAATGGCTGGAAGTCGGTTGGAAACCGCAAGATGAAATAAAAAAATATATTGAACAAGTTTTGGCGGATCGAAAGAATGTCGGTTTTGAAGCCACCGAAAAAAGCGGAATTTTTTCCGGAGTTCAGGCGGTTAATCCAATAAATGGCGAGACGGTGCCGGTTTGGATTACGAATTATGTTTTGGGTGGAGTCGGAACCGGAGCGGTGATGGGTGTACCGGCGCACGACGAGCGGGATTTTGAGTTTGCCAAAAAATATAATTTGCCGGTTCGGTTCGTGATTGGTCCTTCGGCTGAAATAGTCGCTGATGACAAGGTTCACATCGAGCGTGGTTTTTTGCACCAATCAGGAACTTATAACGGAATGACTTCTGATGAGGCGACCGAAGCCTTGATTAAAGAATTATCGGCCAAGCGCGAGGTTCGTTATCGGCTTCGGGATTGGGTGTTTTCGCGACAGAGATATTGGGGCGAGCCGATTCCCTTGATTTTTTGCGAAAGTTGCAAAGAACAGGGTCTAAGTCGCGAATCTTTGAGTGTGGGGGAAAGATTAAACCCGGGTTGGATTCCGGTTTCAGAAAAAGATCTGCCGGTTACTTTGCCCGAGGTTAAAGATTACAAGCCGCGAGATGACGGCGAATCGCCGCTGGCTTCGATTGAGTCGTGGGTTAAGGTGCGTTGTCCGCGATGCGGGGGGCTGGCGCGGCGAGAAACGGATACTATGCCTAATTGGGCAGGTTCTTCCTGGTATTTTATTGGCTATTTAATAGCCGAAAATTTAAAATCAGAGGAGTTAATTTCTAAGCAGATTAAAGGCGAAGAAATTCAGGCTAAATTAAAACACTGGTTGCCGGTTGACTGGTATAACGGTGGCATGGAACACGTTACCTTGCACTTGCTGTACTCGCGTTTTTGGAATCAGTTTTTACACGATGAGGGATTGGTGCCGGTTTCGGAGCCATATCGCAAGCGCACGGCGCATGGGCTTATTTTGGCCGCGGGCGGAGTAAAGATGTCTAAGTCCAAAGGAAACGTGGTGCGCCCCGATGATTTGATCGCCGAGTTTGGCGCCGACGCACTGCGGGTTTACGAGATGTTTATGGGGCCGTTTAATCAGGTGATTGCTTGGGATGAGCATGGCATTTTGGGAACTTATCGCTTTTTGGAGCGGGTTTTTAGGTTGGCTACGCAGGAAAAAAATCCAACTTCGCTTTCATCGGAGTTGGCGCGTTTACTGGAACTTACGGTCAAGAAGGTTGGTGAAGACATTGAATCTATGTCTTTTAATACGGCGGTGAGCGCCATGATGATTTTGGTAAACGAGATACAGGCGGCTCACGGCATGCCGCGGGATTCGTGGAAAACATTTTTGTTGATTTTGGCACCCTTTGCGCCACATTTATCCGAAGAGCTTTGGGAAAAGTTTTCCGGAGAGGGCTCAGTTCACCTGCATCCTTGGCCGGCTTTTGATGAGCGGGTTTTGGTTTCCGCTTTGGTTAAAATTGTTGTGCAAATTAACGGCAAGATAAAAACCCGCCTTAGCGTGCCGGCCGGTTTGGTTGAGAGCGAGGTAACTCAATTGGCGCTCGCGGATCCGGCGATTGCCGCCCAAATTAAAGACGCAACTGTTCGGCGAATTGTTTTTGTGCCCGACCGATTAATTAATATCGTCGTCTAATTTTTAGGTTTTTCTTTTCTACCACGCCCATGATTGAGCGGTTTATTCAGATGTTGCTAATCGCGCTTTTCCTTTTTGGTTTTTTCTTCGTGAGTTTTCGTTTGCCAGCAATGGCAGGTTCGGGAAAGTTGTCTCGCAACTCTTACGTGGCGCAATTCTTGCGTTTGTTGCCCAAACCAGAGCCGAGTTTGTATCGGAGGTAGCGTTTGTTTGGTATGTTTGCACTACTACTTTCTTTCCGCCAGAGTTACTTTAATATCAAGTTCTTGTCCTTCACGCTTAACGCGCAAGTTCAAAATATCCCCAGCGTTTAGTTCTTCCAAAAAATCTTGAATGGTTTTTTCACCGCTTAGGATTATTCCGTTACAGGACAAAATAATGTCTTTTTCTTTGATACCAGCCTTGTCGGCGGGACTGCCAGGGGTAACGGCTGGGAAGTGCGGCATTTGGCCGACGACAATGGCGCCGCATTCAACCGAAAGTTTCATCTTGGCTTTTAGATTTTCGTCGATCATCAAGTAGCGGAGTCCCAAGAGTGGCCGACGAATGCGGCCGGTTTTTTTGAGGTCATCCAAATCGCGGCGGACGGCGTTGATTGGAATGGCAAAACCAAGATTTTGCGCGCCGGAGACGATGGCGGCGTTAATGCCAACGGCTTCACCGTCTAAGTTAACCAAGGGCCCGCCGGAGTTACCCGGATTGATGGCGGCGTCGGTTTGGATTAGGCCGCGGAGTTCTTGGATCGGATTGCCTGATTTGCCTTCGGCGCTCGCGCGAATTGAGCGGGAGAGGCCAGAAATTATGCCGCGGGAAACTGTATTTTTGAAAATACCGAGCGCGTTGCCAAAGGCTAGAACTGTTTCGCCGAGATCCAGTTTGGAGGATTCGCCAAGGTTCACAATCGGAAAGGTTTTGTCTTTGGCGGTGATTTTTAATATGGCGACATCATCAATCGGGTCTCGCGCCAGAATCTCGGCTTTATATTTTTCGCCCTCGTTCATAATGATGGTATATTCGGCTTCGGTGTCGGAGACTACGTGCTGATTGGTAATCACGATGCCGGTTTTTTCCACAATAAAACCCGAGCCGCCGCCGATGGTAATCATGCCATGAGCGTCAATCATCTCTTCGGGAATCCGCGGTTTGCCGTGTTGGAAGGGGATGATTGGCAAAAGTTCCGGCGGGATGTTTTTTTCGATTGATTCGTAACTGCGGGCGATGGCGATTGAGACGACGGCGGGCATCACTTTTTTGACCGTGCGGACAACGTTGGAATGTTCCATAAGGTTGATTATATATCAGGTTTAGCTTTTTCTTTTGTGGAAACTTGCGGTTATTGGCTTTTTGGTTTATATTCTGTTCGGTTCTTTAAATCTTTTTTAGGAGAAAACTATGTCTGGTCAGACCACAACGACACCAATTTCCAATTCGTTTGGCCTAAAGGGCGCTCGCATTCTTTCGGTTTTTGCGCAAGTTGAACGTGAGGGCGGCTCGTCGCGTAAGACATTTCATTTGGTGCTTGAGGGAAATGTGGAATTGGTTTTTGGTTCAGAGTTTGTGGTTGGCGCCGGCGGAGATGGTACTTTGGCCACAGTTTGGGTTCGGCCAAGTTTTTTGCCAGACAAAGATGGTTTTGGGGAAATTGTTTTTCGGGAGTGAACTTTTTTCGTGACCCCGTCGTTTGGCGGGGTTTTTTATTTTCGGATTAAATTATTTAGCTTCGGCAAATCAAATTTGGTGGACCAAGGGAGGATCGAACTCCCGACTTCCTCATTGCCCCGATGGACTTTGGTGGGCCAACATGTGTGGACCAAGGGAGGATCGAACTCCCGACCTCCTCATTGCAAATGAGGCGCTCTACCACTGAGCTATTGGCCCACCAAAGTCATACGGGATTGCGTTTTGTGGGCTTCGCTACGCTTTAGACAAAACGGGAACAAATGAGGCGCTCTACCACTGAGCTATTGGCCTAATCTTTTTTCACAGTATCAAAATCCACCAACAGGCGCAATTTTTTACTTTATGATAGAATTGGTTTATGGAAAAATTTCAGGCGGAAAATGGTAGTGAATCCGTTGAAAGAAATAATTGGAGTTTGGGACGGGTTGATGTTGCGGAACGGGCCAAGGATAGATTGAAATTTGATACTGTTAATCAAGAGACTGCCGGTTATCTTGAGGATTTGCATGACGCCTTAAAATTGGCCGGAGCCGATGAAGCCGCCAAAGAAGCTCTGGATCTCTTTGTCCATCTCTCGTCAGAAAGTTCCGCCGGTGACGTAAAGGCGGCAGTTGATGGTATTCTTATTAATCGCGTGATTGGCTTATCTAGGCTCGTGGACAAGGATCCAGCCGCGGCGGAGGAGATGAGATATCTAGCCGATTTGCAGACGAGGAGATCTAAGTTTGCAAGAGAGGCTGGTAAGTCGCTTGATGACCGAACTAATTTTGTTGGGTAAGTGTGTTTTTTGGTCAATCTGGTTTCCGAAAAGCCGTTGAGTTCTGTTTTGGTGCCCTTGGAGGGAATCGAACCCCCATTTTTTCCTTAGGACGGAACTGCTCTATCCATTGAGCTACAAGGGCATTTTAAGGTAATATCAGATTGCCACATTTTGCTAGACTTAGGAAGCTTTGGAGGGTTGGCAGAGTGGTCTAACGCGCCGCACTCGAAATGCGGTTTCCGCGAAAGCGGATCGGAGGTTCGAATCCTCCACCCTCCGCCGTGAACAAAAAAAGAGTGTCTTTATGGCATTCTTTTTTTGTTCTATAGTTGAGTAGAATATTCGAACCGCGGGCCGCAGGCTCCGAAGAGGAGCCGGAGGTTTCGAGCTTAGAAAAAGCGAGAAGCGAATCCTCCACCCTCCGCCAAGTTTTACATTCAGCGAAATTGAAAGAGGTTAAAATTGAAAAAAAACTCTAAGCGGGTTATTCTCTGGTCTGGTTCCTTTTTGACATATCTCCCTGGCTCGGACGAAATGAAAACTAGCGCTTTCACTTCGCTCCTCGCTTCGGGCCTATATCTGCGATATATCTCCCTGGCTCGGACGAAATGTAAATTAAGACTTCCATTTCGCTCCTCGCTTCGGGCCTATATCTGCGATATATCTCCCTGGCTCGGACGAAATGTAAATTAAGACTTCCATTTCGCTCCTCGCTTCGGGCCTATAGTAAAATGGTATTACGCTTCCATGGCATGGAAGAGGTAGGAGTTCGATTCTCCTTAGGTCCACCAACAGTTGACGAGATTTTTGTTTTCTGTTAGGCTAGTTTTCGTTCTTTGACAGCCAGTCATTTCTTTTTTTGGAGTCAGTCCATGCTAAATGGATCCGCTGTTTTGGGTTTGAAACCCGAGGTTATGCCGATTGATGGGGTTCAGTTCTGTGAGACTCCGACGTTAGAACTTCTTGCGGCGGGGAAGTATGATTTTGTGAGCGCTGGTTTGGAACGCGGAATTACGAGTCTTCCCGCCATGCGCCTTCCTCGCAACAAGGATTTGAAGATTCAGATGTTGAATTTCGGGGTTTTGATGTCCAGCGAGCAAGTTTGCCAGGATTTGCTTCAGATGAAACTTCGTCCGTTAACCGTTCATGAGTTGCTTGCGATTGGAGCCCAGCTTCCTGATCTTCAGAAGATGTTTTTGATAGTCGCCTTGGGAACCAGTTTTTCGACCGTGCGTTGCGAGCGGTTTGCCTTTTTGTGGGGTAGTTCTGCCCCTGGTTCTTCGTTGCGTTATCTTTGTCTCAACGCGGCTACCTTCCTATGGCCGAGCTATGCCCGTTTTGCCGCCGTGACTGTGGCCTGATTTTTTCCATTCCCCTCGATGAACAGATGTTCAAGAGGGGATTTTTTTGTCTGGCTTCCTAGATTTTCTTTACTTTTTATGTCTCTTGTGTTAGGTTATTCATTGTATCAGTTAGTTATTTTTCTTATGAAATCCGCGGTGAATTGGCAAGAGGCAAAGGACGAGGCGGTGCTTAAAGCGTCCGTTGCCGAGCCATCATTATTTAAGATTTTGGTTGATCGCTATCGCGAGGCTTTTTTGCGTAAAGCGAAAACCGTGGTGCGTAATGATGATGCCGCCGAAGATGTGGTTCAAGAGGCGTTTGTAAAAATCTATCGCAACGCGCCTCGCTTCAAAAAACGCGAGGGGATTGAGTTTAAAAGTTGGGCTTATAAAGTTTTGATGAATACCTCTTTTACTCATTATGCCAAACTGCAGAAAACTCGGAACGATGTGAGTTACGCAGATTTTTTGGAATATGGCGAGCGAGATATTGATGATGGCGAGAATTATCTATCGCGACAGGAAATGCGTAACTCTATAGAGACTGTTTTGGTTAAAATGCCGTTGCCATTGGCGTCGGCTTTGCGAGCCTATTATTTTGACGACAAGTCCTATAAAGATATTGCCACTCAACACAATATTACACTTTCCGCTTTGAAATTGCGGATCTTTCGGGGTAAGCGTTTGTTTAGGAAACTTTTTGAGGCTTAGACCGGGTTCATATTCTTGTAAAACCTTATTAAATTATGAAGACATTTACTAACGAGCAGGGGACAAAGCAGATTATGCAAAGGGTTTACGGCGTTTGGTTTTTGCGCCGATTGTATCGAAACGCTGCCAAGTTGGGGGTGATGTTTGTGGTCGCGCTGGCGACTGGTTTTAATGTTTCTTACGCCAGTATTTTTGAAAATGTCGGCAAGATGCAAATTACTTTTAGTGGGATGTCGCGGTATGTTTTGACTGCTTTTGCCAAGACCGATGCCTTGGTCCAGGTTTCGGTTTCATTGGGTCTTGTTTTGGCTTTAGCTTTTGTTTTGGATTTGGGAAATGTGGCACGAAGATTTATCGTTGCTCGCGGCGGGGGAGAAAAATAGATTTCCGTCGCTTAATTGACGGCGTAAAAATACGAGCTATTTTGGCTCGTATTTTTTTGAGCGGGTTATAATGTTGGAGACTATGAAGGTTCACTTAATTGGCGTCGGCGGGATTGGGGTTTCGGCCCTAGCTCGTTATTTTCTTTCTTTGGGAGCTAAGGTCAGTGGTTCGGATGAGCAGGAGTCGGAATTGACCAGCGAACTTATATCAGAGGGCGTTACTTTTAATTTAAAGCCGAAAAGCAAAGTAATTACCAAGGATTTGGATTTAGTGATTCATTCGGCTGCCATTGAACCAACCAATCTCGAACTTGTTGCCGCGCGAACAATGGGTTTGCGTTGTTCAAGCTATGCCGAAGCTGTTGGGGAGTTGACCAAGTCTTTTTTTACGATTGCAGTTTCTGGATCCCATGGGAAAAGTACAACGACGGCTATGATCGCTTTGATTTTGGTCGCGGCTGGAATGGATCCGACGGTAATTGTGGGAACGAAACTTGCCGAATTTGGCGGGAAAAATTTTAGAGCTGGAAAAAGCAAATATCTGGTTTTGGAGGCTGATGAATACAATCGATCTTTTCACAATTATCGTCCGCAAGTGGCGGTGGTGACCAACATTGATCGTGAACATTTGGATACTTATAAAACATTGCGCGGCGTGGTTGGTGGATTTGCTTCTTATCTTAATTTATTGCCAAAAAATGGGGTTTTTATTGGAAATTATGCGGATCGGAATGTTAGAACCGCGGCACTTGGGGTTTTGGCTAGAAAATTTTGGTTCAATCGGGAGAAATTCAAAAAGAGAAAATTACTAATTTCCGGTTGGCATAATCAGTTGAATGCCGAAGCGGCGGCGACCGCCGCCAGAGAGCTTGGCGTGTCAGATGTCGTGATAGAAAAATCTTTGCGTAATTTTTGCGGAACCTGGAGGCGCATGGAGGAGCTTCAAGTTACGGCGACCGGATTTAAAGCCAAAATTTTTTCCGATTATGCTCATCACCCGACGGAAATTATGGCGACGCTCCAAGCATTGCGCGAAAAATATCCGGAGCGATTTTTAGTGTGTGTTTTTCAACCCCATCAGCAGGATCGCCTTAATAGAATCTTTGATTTATTTCTGACGGCTTTTAATGTTGCCGATGTTGTGATTATTCTTCCGGTGTATGTCGTTGCCGGACGCGAAAAAAAAGCTAAAAAAACTTCGCTTGATTTGACGCGGGCCATGCGACAAAAGAATGTTTTCTATGCCACGGATTTTAGAATTGCGACTCACTTGGCAACTCCTTATTTTTTTAAAAAAAGCGTGATTGTTTTTATGGGCGCTGGTGATATTGATGCTCAAGCGCGTGAGTTATTAACACCCGCTCAAAAAAGTTAGCTATTACAGTGCCTTTTAGGGTTAATCTGACACTATTTTTTCCTTTGTTGTAGGTGCGGTGTAGTGTAAAATTATAGAAGCGCTTGAGCGGAAGCTGTTTTTTAATGTTTGACGAGCGCTTTTTTTCTCCGACGTGCGTAGCATATCCCGTTTTTTGAAACGAATCTTTTTCGTTTTGTTTGTGGCCAACTTTTTGTGGTTCTCTTTTGGTTTTTCTAATTTTCCTTTAGTCGCTTTGGCTGCTGGTCCGCCGCAGATTTTAAGTTACCAAGGACGACTTACCGATTCTTCGGGAAATCTACTCGGTGGTTCGAGTGGCACCACTTATTATTTTAAGTTTTCAATTTGGGACAATCCCACGATTGGCGGTGGTAGTCGTCTGTGGCCTATTGCCGCGCCAAGTTCTTTTGGTTCAACGGTAACTAGTGGCGTTTTTAATGTAAACATCGGAGATACCGCCAATGGTTTCCCGCATGTTCTTGATTATAATTTTGCCGCCAATGCAAATGTTTATTTGCAAGTAGAAGCATCATCGGATAACAGCAGTTTTGAAACATTGTCTCCGCGACAGCGAGTGGCGGCGGCTTCTTTTGCCGAACTGGCTGGGGCTGTCAGTGGAAGCACGACCCCATCTTCTTTCGGAACAACCTCACCCATTGGCTTGTCTCAAGTTACGATTGAGGCCACGACGACTAACTCCATAGGTCTTTCAATTCGCGGAGTCACAAGTCAGGCGGCTAATTTATTCCAAATTCAAAATGCCGCCGGAACGAATCTCTTGTTTGCCGACGCGAATGGCGGTTTATTTGCGTCATCAACCTTGCAAGTTGGCGGTGCGACTACTTTGTACGGAAGTTTATATGTCGGCACTACCACTTCTTCCCGTGTTTTTGGAGTTCAAGGAAATGGCATTTTTTCGGGTACTTTGACTGTGGCGAATTTTATCGCTACGGGTACCACCCAGCTTAACGGTTTGGCATATACTTGGCCGTCTTCGCAATCGGCCACGACTTGCTTGACCAATGACGGTTCTGGTGGCTTGAGCTGGGGGGCGTGTGGGGGGTCGGGCTCCCAGACACCTTGGCTTTCCAATATCAGCGCTTCCGGCTTCAGTCTTTCCAATGTTACCAATATCACTGCGACTGGAAGTTTGTTGGTCGCCAACGCCACTTCCACCATTACCAACTTAACAACGGTTAATTCAACTTCAACTTCGGCAACGACAACGGCTTTGTATGTGTCGGGAAGTATTTTATCCGGCGGGGCGTCAAACACGATTTTGGGCACACTCTACGGATCGACGTTCAATCCGCAGACACTGACCTCGGCTGGATCGGTGAACGCCTCGGGCACCCTCTCGGTCTCGGGCCTCGCCACGCTATATTCCGGATTTGTCGCCTCCGCCTCCTCGAGTGTCTCCTCTAACCTCAATGTCTCGGGAGCCTTGAACGCCTCCTCGACCTTGGCTGTCGGGGGAATCGCGACGCTCACGGGACTACAGTCGACGGCCTCTTCCACTTTGCTCAACGTGACGAACTTTACCGGCACCAACGGCACGACGACCAATGCGACCTCGACCGCCTTCTACGTTTCGGGAGGCTTGGGAGTCAACGGAGCGTCGTCGACCATCACCAATCTCGTGACCGTGAATTCGAGCTCAACCAACGCGACCTCGACCAATTTGTATATCTCGGGGAATGCGATTCTGAACGGCGCCTCAACCACGATCACCAATCTCAACGCGACCTTCACCTCGCTTGTCTCCTCGGGTGGCATCTTCGCCTCGGGAACGGGAGCGATCTCGGGACTACTGACGTTATATTCCGGTTTGACCTCGACCGCGTCTTCAACCTTGCTCAATATCGCGAACTTCGGCGCGAGTA
>CAYIWJ010000007.1:0-38211 GCA_964367145.1 uncultured Candidatus Saccharibacteria bacterium
TCTTTTTACGTCTCCGAGAGTTGCCCGCGGGAGGAAAAGGCTCGCTAGTTGGAGGGGTTGAAGCTCCGAGAGCTTCCCGTGAAACAGAAGTCATCACTGGTTAGAAGAAATGCGGGGATTGGCGGGAAATTCAGTAAAGCAACACTCGGACACAATTCCTTTCAAGAGACGGGATAATATCTCTTCCGGCGGAGGCATTTCCCTGTCTCTCGGCGAAATGATTTCGCTTGCAATCGAAAACCAAGCTCATTTCGCCTCCGAGAACCTCTTGAAAGGAATTATGTCCTTGCTTGGTAGTGAAATTGAAGCTCCGAGAGCTTCCCGCGAAACAGAAGTCCTTGCTGGTTGGAAAATGACGCTGGTCTCTGTGTGGGTGGCAGTCCTTGCTTGGGGTAATGGGGTTGAAGCAGTACGTGAAGGATGAGTTCGCGGTTTGAGGAGCGTTTGTTGCCCCCGATTTAATTTCGCGGGCATTTTTTTGCGTTTTTGGACGAGTGTGTTATGGTGCAGGAAGTTCGTTGACAAGTGGTGTTGAATTTCTGTTTTTCTCCGCTTACGGAAAGAAAGGATTTAGTTTGAATACCAGTGAAAAATTGGTTTCTTGGCAGAGACGAGACCTGTTTCGTTCTATCTGGCTCGTGCTTGGTATCACGGGATTTTTACTGCTTTCTTCTTACTTAGCCTCCAGTTATCGTAAAGTAGATCCCTTGTCTGTTATCCCGACGTTTGCTGCGGAAAAAAATTCCACCGATTCGAGATTGGCGATCACCCACGACGACGCTTCGCTTCCCAATGAGTTTTACGCCTATCCCGACGGTTATCAAACACGAAGCGTCGTGGCGCAGGTAGCTATTATTCGCGAGAGTTTTCCGGAGCTTGGTTCGTTTGACGAGAATCTGGCGACGAAGCAAGTTCCCGCCGGCGCCGAAGCCAATTTTGCGATGCCGAAGTGGTATAAGATTCACGAGAATTATGGCAAGGCGGTGGAGATGGTGCTTGAAGCCGCGCACCTGACTCATAGGGGTAAGAATTTAGCGCACGGCGGTTTTTCTGATTTTGAACTCGGGGAATGGATTCTTCTGCCGAATGTTCGGACAGAGAAGCTACGTATGAAATTATGCACCGAACAGTGGCGATACGATATAGTGGTCGTGCCGGCGCAGTTTGGCGCGAGGTATGCCGGAAAGTCGGCTGTTGAGGTGCGCGAAAAGTTAGCGGAGAATGAATTTGCTTTTGGCGCTTTTGAGCTTGCGGTTTACCTACTGACGCATCCCGAGCGGTTGCGTTCGAGGCGAGATGCCGGACTGATTGCCGCAGGTGAAGATTGCGGTTTTGCTGGTGAGTCTGGTTTTAGTCTCGTTCCTTCTTTGTGTCAAAAAGGCACGATGAAGCTGTTTTTGCCACATTTGAAGCACAACTCGTTTGCGGCGTTCGGGTCGCCGTCCTGTTTCTTGTCTGAATAGAGAGATAGGCCATCTTCCGTTTTTGCGGGCGATGGCTTTTTTATTTGTGCACAGGCATATTGACACTGTTGGGCGCTTTGTCTACAATTCCCGTATCGCTGCTTGATAGTGGCGGCCTTGCTTTCTTTATTGCGAAAATCAGTGAGAGGCGAGAAATTATAAACCCATATCAAAAACCATGGCAGAAAAGGAAAAATTTGAGAGAACCAAACCCCACGTTAACGTCGGCACAATCGGTCACGTTGACCACGGCAAGACGACTTTGACCGCGGCCTTGACCCATGTTTTGCATTTGAACGGTTTGGCTAAAAAAGAAGAGTCGGTGGATATGATTGATAACGCGCCAGAAGAAAAAGCGCGTGGTATTACCATTGCTTTGCACCACTCGGAATATGAATCGGCGAAGAGGCACTACGCGCACATTGATGCCCCGGGACACGCCGACTATATTAAAAATATGATTACCGGCGCCGCGCAGATGGACGGCGCGATTTTGGTGGTTTCGGCGGCTGACGGCCCAATGCCCCAGACTCGAGAGCACATTCTTTTGGCTCGCCAAGTTGGCGTGCCTTCGGTGGTGGTCTTCTTGAATAAATGTGACATGGTGGATGATCCGGAGCTGATTGATTTGGTGGAATCTGAAGTTCGCGAGTTGCTCAAAAAATATGAATTTCCAGGCGACACCACGCCGATTATTCGTGGTTCGGCCTTAAAGGCTTTGGAGACGACTTCCGGCTCCAGCGCCGAGGCGAGGCCCATCATGGATTTGGTTAAAGCGCTTGATGAATTTATTCCGGATCCGATTCGGGAGACTAATAAGCCGTTTTTGATGCCGGTGGAGGATATATTCTCCATTGAAGGACGCGGTACGGTGGTGACTGGCAGGGTGGAACGCGGCAAGTTGAAGATTAACGATGAAATAGAGGTTATCGGTTTGCGACCGAATCAAAAGACGGTGGTAACCGGAATTGAAATGTTTAATAAGTTGCTGGACGAGGCTCAAGCTGGAGATAACGTTGGTTTGTTGTTGCGTGGTTTAAAAAAGGAAGACGTGGAGCGTGGTCAGGTGTTGGCCAAGGCGGGATCAGTTAATCCGCATGCCGAATTCGACGCCGAGGTTTACGTTCTTTCTAAAGAGGAGGGCGGACGACACACTCCTTTCTTTAAGGGCTATAAGCCACAGTTTTATATTCGGACGACTGACGTGACTGGTGAGGTGACTTTGCCGGAAGGAATGGAGATGGTGATGCCGGGGGATACGGTAAAAGTAGTGGTCAAACTAATTTCGCCGGTGGCATTAGAGGAAAAACAGCGTTTTGCCATTCGCGAGGGAGGTAAGACTGTCGGCGCTGGAGTAGTAACGAAAATAATTAAGTAATAATTTGAGCTTGGTTATGGATCTATTCGTTGATTAAAAATCATGGCCACTAAAAAAGAAGTTGAAAAGGAAAAATTGCGTTTACGGCTTCGGGCCTATGATCACAAGTTGATTGATAGTTCTTGTCGCCAAATTATTGACACTGCTGAAAGGCAAGATGCCGAGGTTATCGGTCCAATTCCTCTTCCGACTGAGATGAAAAAGTATACCGTTAACCGATCCACTTTTATTGACAAGGATTCCCGAGAGCAGTTTGAATTGCGGATTCATAAGCGCTTGATTGATATTTTGAATCCCAATCAGTCCATCATTGAATCGCTGTCGAGACTCAATCTTCCGGCGGGTGTAGACATCGAGATTAAGATGGTCTAGTATGGGTTCGGAGGTAAGAACCGCTAGGTTTTCTACCCTGGCGGTTTTTATTGCCCATTAGATATTCTAAATGCTTACATATGAATGTGCCCGGCATCAAGTTAAAAATGACGCATTTTTTTAAGGGAACTGACGCGCTTGGAGTTACACCGGTGCGTTTGGTTAAGGCTGATGATTTGGAATATTTTAAACTTGGCGACCGAGTTAAAGTTACTGGTGTGATGAAGGGGCGCGGTTTTGCTGGTGTCGTTAAACGTCATGGTTTTCACGGCGGTCCGGCGACGCACGGACAGAAGAATCGACAACGGGCCCCAGGTTCTATCGGTAACACATCGCCGCAACGAGTTTTGCCGGGCCGGAAAATGGCCGGACACATGGGCGCGGTTAATATAACTACCAAAAATTTGTTGGTGGTGGATATTAAAAGTGATAAAGGGGTGATTTTGCTTTTTGGTTCGGTGCCGGGAAATACTGGCGGCAAAGTGGCGCTCGGAAAATAATTTTTTTATGGAAGTCAAAGTCTACAACACCAAAGATGAGGCGATTGGCACGGCAACTGTTTCCGGGGTTATTTTTGGGCGACCGTGGAATCAAGAGCTGGTTTACCAAGCTTTGCGAGTTCAAGAAGCTAATGGCCGAAAGAACGTGGCGCACGCCAAGGGTCGTGGTGAAGTCAGGGGAGGTGGTATCAAACCGCGCCCTCAAAAACATTCCGGACGTTCCCGTCAGGGATCAATTCGTTCGCCGATTTGGAAGGGCGGCGGCGCTTCTCATGGCCCGACTAAAGAGCGAAATTTTTCACTCAAAATCAGTCGTCCAATGCGCCGAGCCGCACTGCACACCATATTGTCGCAAAAATTACGCGAAGGGGAGTTGAAAGTTATTGATTCGCTCGGTTTGAAAGAGGCGAAAACCAGAGAAGCGGCTTTGATGCTTAGACCTTTTTCCCGCTCCTTGCTTTTGATTCCCGGAAAAGAAAATCGGTTGATTATCCGCGCCGCTCGCAATTTACCGAGAGTCACCAGTTTGGCGGCGACTCATTTGAATGTCCGCGATCTACTGAAACACAAGCAGATTTTGGTGGAGCGTGAGGCGCTAACCGACATTAAATAGTTATATGAATAAATTTCTTATCCAACGCCCGCTAATTACGGAAAAAGGAACGGCCATGGCAGAGTTCGGCAAGTATCTTTTTTTGGTGGATAAAAAAGCCAATGGGCCGGAAGTACGTAAGGCGATTAAGGCTATTTATAAAGTTGACGTAATCGCGACGCACGTGATTAACACTCCTTCTAAAAAGCGACGCTTGGGAGCTACGATTGGCGTTCGTTCCGGCTATAAAAAAATAATCGTGACGCTCAAGAAAGGTCAAAAAATTGAAGTCATGCCGAGCTGATCAACGATTAGCGAATCTTTTACGAATGTACGAATAAAAAACATTGTATGAAATCATATCGACCAACAACTCCATCGCGCAGACAGATGACCACGGTACCCTACGACTCGTTGTCTTCGGTGCGTCGGCATAAGGCGCTGACTATGCGGCTTAAGACTCATTCCGGCCGGAATCATCGTGGTTCGATTACCGTCCGACATCAGGGCGGGGGAAATAAAAAGATTTATCGGCTAGTGGATTTTATGCAGGATCGGATGAATATTCCAGCGCGAGTGCTTTCTTTGGAGTACGATCCTTATCGGAGCGCTTTTATTGCTTTGGTTGTTTATGCTGATGGTCGAAAGAATTATATTTTAGCGCATCGGGAGATGAAGGTTGGAGATAAAATTTTGGCTGGCGAGCAGGCTCCAATTACGCCCGGCAATCGTTTGCCTTTGCATCGGATTCCGGTTAGCACTTTTGTACACAACGTAGAGATGCGTCGCGGCGGAGGGGGAAAAATTGCCCGTTCGGCTGGAGCCTATGTTGAGATTTTAGCGCACGAAAACGGAAAAACCGATCTTAAACTTGCTTCTAAGGAAATTAGAAAGGTTTCTTCAGCCGGTCTCGCGACTATTGGACAAGTTTCAAACTTTGATTATAATTTGGTCAACATCGGCAAGGCTGGCCGTTCCCGTTGGCTTGGAATTAGGCCGACGGTTCGCGGTAGCGCCATGAATCCGGTTGACCATCCTTACGGCGGCGGCGAGGGCGCTCAACCGCGTGGAACCAGAAAACCCAAAACGATGTGGGGCAAGGTTACCGGCGGACACAAGACGCGGCGACCCAAGAAGTGGTCGACGAAGTTTATTTTGCAACGCCGTCCGAAGGTTCGGTAGGTTCTGCTTTACTAATTTTTGGCGAATATAAAAAAAGTATGTCACGAAGTCTAAAAAAGGGTCCTTATGTTGATCCAAAACTTCTAGAAAAGATAGCTAAGCTTAAGACCGGAGATCGTACGGTTATTAAAACTTGGTCGCGTGATTCAGAGATAGCGCCGGAGATGGTTGGTTTTACTTTTGGCGTTCATAACGGGAAGAATTTTGTAGAAGTTACCATTAAGGAAGAAATGGTCGGGCATCGACTTGGGGAATTTTCACTAACCAGAAAATTCGTAAAACATGGTGGTAAGATGCAGCGCGATCTTGAAGCCGCCGCTAAGCAAACTACCGCACCGGCTCCGGCCGCGCCCGCCAAAAAATAAAATTCTATGGTCACTCCACCGCTTTTTATCGCAAAACTTCGTTATCTTCACATCGCGCCGCGTAAAGTTAGGCTGATTGCCAACACGTTGCGGGGGCTTACAACGCAAGAGGCGGAGGCTCAACTTATTGCTCGCACCCAGCGCAGTGCTTTGCCCTTGATAAAACTTATTAAATCGGCGATGGCTAACGCTTTGGCGAAAAATATTGGATCTAAAAATTCTTGGATAATTCATGAGATTCGGGTAGATCAAGGTCCGGTTTTGGAAAGATTTTTACCGCGGGCCCAAGGTCGGGCGACACCGTTGCAAAAAAAGATGAGCCACGTTACCGTTATGCTTCGCGAAGGCAAGGCAAGGGAAGAGCGTTTTGTGATTGCTCCTCGGGAAACGAAGCAAAAACAGACCGTGGCCGATAAAAAGGCGGCGCGAGCGGCGCGAGGGCAGAAGCCGGCGGCCGACGAGACGGCTCTTAAAGCCAAAACTTCCGAAAAAGGATTTTTGCGCAAGGTCTTTACCCGCAAGAGTGTTTAATCTGAAAATATGGGGCAAAAAATTAATCCATACTCTTTTCGTCTAGGTATTACCAAGAACTGGAATTCTCGGTGGTTTCCGTTGCGAAAAAATTTCAAACATCAGCTGGAGGAAGATTTGCTGATTCGTCGAGTTATTGAAGAAAAAATTTCTCCGGCTGGAATTGTTAATGTGGAAATTGAGCGGGGAATTAACAATGTTTATCGCGTTTTTATTAAGGCCGCGAAGCCGGGTTTGATTATTGGTCGCGGCGGTAAGGGAATTGAGGATCTTTCTAAAATTATTGAGCAAGAGATGGGTGCCTTGCTTCGGAAGCGTGGAGTGGCTAAACCTTCGGTGGCCTTGAGTTTGAACGTAGAGGAGCTCAAGCGTTCGGAAATTGCCGCGCGATACGTGGCGCAGTCGATGGCGTGGGATTTGGAAAGACGATTGCCGTCGCGTCGAGCAATGAAAAAAGCGATTGAGAGCGCGATGCAAAATAGAGACGTACAGGGAATTAAAATCAAGCTTTCCGGACGGGTTGATGGCGCCGAGATTGCTCGGCGGGAGTGGCTGGCCAAGGGTAAACTTCCATTGCAGACTTTGCGAGCCAATATTGATTACGGAACAGCAACTGCTTTTACGACCTTTGGAACGGTTGGAGTCAAAGTTTGGGTTTATAAAGGCGATATTTTTGAAAAAGAAACCGACCCTAAAAAGCGCCGCTAATTTTTATTTTTTATGCTTGTCCCCAAAAAAGTTAAACATCGCAAGTGGCACAAGGGTCGCTCTCGCAATCGCTCTATTGAGACGCGCGGAACTTATTTAAGTTACGGCAGTTTTGGTCTGAAGGCGCAAAGCAATGCTTGGGTTAATTCTCGTCAGATTGAGTCGGCGCGGCGGACAATAAATAATTTTATTAAACGCGAAGGTAAACTGTGGATTAGAATTTTTCCCGACAAGCCGATTACTAAAAAACCGCCGGAAGTTACCATGGGTGGCGGCAAAGGGGCGGTGGATCATTATGTTTTTCCGGTTCGGGCTGGGCGCATTTTATTCGAAATGGACGGCGTAACTCCGGAAATTGCTAAAGAGGCTTTGAGGTTAGCTGGTCACAAGTTGCCGGTGAGAACCCGCATTATAATTAAATAATTATGAACAAAAGCGACTATAAAACTTTGGCCACCAAAACTAAGACGGAATTAGCGACCCTGCTTGTGACTCAACGGGAGAAGCTTTGGCAATTAAAGGCGGATTTGGCTTCCGGTAAAGTTAAGAATGTGCGTGAGATCGGCTTGATAAAAAAGCTGATTGCGCGTATATTAACTGCTCTTGCTTAATATGGAAACTAGACGAAGAACTTTGCGGGGCGTGGTCGTCTCGCACAAAATGATGAAAACAGCCGTGGTGGCTATTGTCTACCAGAAGCGCCATCCGCGTTATCTAAAGGATTACACCGTGACTCGGCGGCTTAAGGCTCATAATCCCGACGATAAGTTTAAAGACGGGGACAAGGTTTTAATTGAAGAAACCCGTCCGATTTCTCGCGATAAGCACTGGAGAATCGTTGCTAAGATTTCTTAATTTTTTATGATTCAAGAAAGAGCCATCTTAAAAGTTGCCGATAACAGTGGTGCCCGTTTGGTGCGCTGTTTTAGAGTTTTGGGAGGTAGTCGAAAGCGCTATGCCCATATTGGTGATCTAATCATAGCTTCGGTGCAAACCGCAGAACCTCGCAAAGCCATTAAGAAAAAGGACGTGGTGACGGCGCTTGTAGTGCGAACGCGCAATCCTTTGCGCCGCCGAGATGGAACCCAGTTGCGTTTTGATGATAACGCGGTGGTGTTGTTGGACGAAAAACGCGAACCGCGATCAACCCGAGTGTTCGGACCTATTCCCCGCGAGATTAAGGAGCTGGGATTTGAATCGGTGGCTTCGCTTGCCGAGGAGATAATCTAATTTTTTTATGCATATTCGCAAAAACGACACGGTAAAAATTCTTTCGGGGGATGATCGCGGCAAGACTGGCAAGGTTTTGTCGGTTAATCCGGAAAAGTTAACGGCGACGGTGCAGGGCGTGAACGTAATCAAGAAAAACCGCCGGCCGAAAAAAGAGGGCGAGAAGGGCGAGGTAATTCAGGTGATTCGTCCCGTTTCGGCTTCGCGTTTGATGATTGTCTGTTCTGCCTGCGGCAAGCCGAGTCGTACCGGCATGAGAATTGACGAGAAAAGTCAAATCAAAGTAAGATACTGCAAACAATGCAACGCATCACTGTAGATAAACGAATAGCTAAAGTCGTGGTGAACGCCGGTATTGGAAGGCTTTCCCAACAACAGTCTTTTGAGGAAAAAGTTCTTCCGGAGATTGTGCGTGATTTTGCCGCCATTACCGGACAACATCCGGCGTCTCGCGCCGCGCGAAAATCAATCGCGGGTTTTAAGATGCGCCAAGGGACGGTGATTGGTCTAATGGCGACTTTGCGAGGTCGGAGGATGATGTCTTTTGTGGCGAAGATAAACGGCGTGGTTTTTCCTCGCGTTCGTGATTTTAGGGGAATCAATCTTTCTGCTATTGATGCTGACGGCAATTTGAATGTTGGGGTTAAGGATCATTTGGTTTTTCCCGAACTGAACGCCGAACTCTCGCGAGTACCGTTTGGTCTGCAGATTACGGTTGTTCCAACTCACCGAATGACGGATCGAGTTCAGGCCTTGGCTTTTTACCGGGCGTTGGGTTTCCCCTTGGCTAAAAATTAATTCATGGCTAAAACATCAGTTGTCGCGCGATCGCAAAAAAAACCAAAATTTTCTACCAGAATTGTCCGGCGTTGTTTTCGTTGCGGTCGGAAACGCGCTTACTTGCGAGATTTTGGACTTTGTCGCATTTGCTTCCGAGAATTAGCGACTTTGGGTCAGATTCCGGGAATTAAGAAATCTTCTTGGTAATTTATTTAAGATATGTATATTGATACTCTAACTAGAATTAAAAATGCCCAGCAGGCCAGAAAGCGGTCGGTTAAGTTTCCGTTTTCTAAGATGGATATGGCAATCCTTGAAGTTTTGGCCGCAAAAGGCTATATTGACGAGGTTCAAAAACATGGCCGTTTGCCAAAACGGGTACTTGAAGTGCGTTTGGCTTATCCCGATGGCAAGGGCGCGATTTCTGGATTGCGCTTTGTAAGTAAGCCTTCCCGCCGTCTTTATGCCGGTTATCGAGAGATGCGCAAAGTGAAGAATGGCTACGGTTTGGCCGTGCTCACAACGCCTAAGGGGATTTTAACCGGAAGCGAGGCGCGTGCCAAAAAAATTGGCGGTCAGGTGCTTTTTGAAATCTGGTAGTATCATTTTTATGAGTCGTCTAGCAAAGAAAGCAATTTCTATTCCCGAAGGAGTAACCGTCAAATTAAGTGACGGGATTTTTTCCTGCACGGGAAAAAATGGAACTTTAAGTGTTCCGGTTTTGCCATTTTTAATTTTGACCATTGATCAGGATGGAGTTTTGATTAGAACTGGCGCCACTAACTCGCAGGCGCGGGCGAACTGGGGAACGATGGCGTCTTTGATCCGCAACGCCGTCCAAGGAGTGGTTTCGGGCTATACCAAGGACTTGGAGGTTCAAGGAGTTGGTTTTAAAGCCAATCTTGATGGAGCTACTTTGGTTTTGAATCTTGGCTTTACGCATCAGATCAAGTTTCCGATTCCAGTTGGAATCAAGATTGTGGTGGAGAAGAACGTAATTAAAATTTCTGGCAACGATAAGGCTTTGGTCGGTGAAACCGCGGCTATTATTCGGCGATTTAAAAAACCGGAGCCGTATAAAGGAAAGGGTATTCGTTATGTCGGCGAAGTTGTTCGACGAAAGGCCGGTAAAAAAGTTGCGGGTACGACCGCTTAAAATTTATGACTTCACTTTTAGCCCAACGCGCGATTCGGATGCGAAGAATAAAGCGGACTCGATCCACGACTTTTGGTACTGCGATCCGTCCGCGGATTTCGTTGTTCAAGAGCAATCAATTTATTTATGTTCAGTTAATTGATGATGAGGCGCATCGAACGCTTTTTTCGGTTTCAACGAGAGATATAAAGGAGAAGATGAACCGCACCAAACAGTCGGCTCGTTTGGGCGAGTTGGTTGCTTTGGGGGCCAAAAAAGCCGGTGTCATGGCGGCGGTTTTGCATCGCGGTCAATATAAATACCATGGCCACCTTAAGGCCTTTGCCGAGGCCGCTCGCGCTAACGGCTTGGCGATTTAGGCTAACTTGCTTTTATGTACAAACAACCAATTATTAAAGATGAGTTTAAGGAAAAGGTTTTAGACTTGCGGCGAGTTACTCGCGTGACCGCCGGAGGCAAGCGTTTTCGTTTTCGGGCCACGGTAGTGGTTGGCGATGAACGGGGACGGGTTGGCGTCGGTGTGGCCAAGGGACTTGATGTGGCGCAGGCGATTGCCAAGGCGAGACTGGATGGCAAGAAAAATCTAATCAAAGTTCCTTCGGTGCAGGGCACCATTCCTCACGATGTGGAGGCAAAATATAGCGCGGCTCGGGTACGTTTGAGACCGGCGAGGGCTGGGCATGGCTTGGTTGCTGGTGGATCAGTTAGGGCGGTATTGGCTTTGGCCGGAATCCGCAATATAACCTCCAAATGTCTTGGTCGTACTCCAAATAAGTTGACCAATGCTAAAGCCACCATTGAAGCCTTGAAGTTGCTCAAAGAAGTTCGGAAACCGATGAATCCCATCGCCACTAAGAAATAATCTTATCGCTTATGCAGTTACACAACATTTCATCTAAAAATAGAAAATATCCGGCTCCGCGAGTTGGTCATGGCGGTAAGCGCGGAACTTATTCTGGACGCGGACAGAAGGGGCAACGTTCGCGGAGTGGACACAAGATTCGTCCCGCCGAAAGAGACTTGATTCAGCGTTTGCCGAAGTTGCGGGGTTTTCGCAACAAGCCTCTGGCTTTGCCGATGTGCTTGGTTAATCTTGATGAATTGCAGAAAATCATGAAGGGGCGGGGAGAGGTGGCAACGCCGGAAATTGTCCTTAGAGCTAAGGGTTTTGCGGCTAAGTCCGGTGTCAAAATAAAAATTTTGGCGATGGGTACTCTTCGTACTCCGCTTACGGTGCGTGGTTTTGAAATTTCGGTTTCGGCGGCGAAAAAAATCGTGGCGATGGGTGGAAAGGTGATCTAATTATAATTTATGACTCGCTTTTGGCAGATTTTTAAAATTCCCGATCTGCGCAATAAAGTTTTTATTGTGCTTTCGCTTTTGATTGTTTTTCGTTTGCTTTCCGCGATTCCGATTCCCGGCATTGATCCAATTAGGTTGAAAAACTTTTTTGAGTCCAGCCAACTGTTTGGTCTGTTTAGTGTTTTTTCCGGCGGTTCATTGAGCAACCTTTCAATCATGATGTTGGGTGTCGGTCCTTATATAACGGCTACAATTATTATGCAGTTGTTGACGATGATTTTTCCGGCGCTCAAGGCTTTGTATCACGAGGAGGGCAGTTTGGGGCGAGCAAAGTTCAATCGCTATTCTCGTTACTTGACCGTGCCACTCGCGGCTCTGTCCGGCTATGGTTTTTTGAATTTATTAATTAATCAGGGGGCGTTGCCGGAATTGGCCTTGTTGCCCATGCTTCGAAACGTGGTTTTAATAACAGCTGGATCAATGGTTTTGATGTGGATCGGTGAGTTAATTACCGAACAGAAGCTGGGCAATGGAACCTCGCTGATTATTTTTGCTGGCATCGTGAGTAACTTGCCGACAATTGCCCGAACGGCTATTTTTTCTTACGATCCGGCTACCTTGCCGACTTATATCGCTTTTATTCTTTTGAGCGTGGTTATTATTGCCGGAGTGGTGTTTGTGAACCAAGGCGAGCGCAAAGTTCCAGTTTCTTATTCTAAGCGAATTCGGGGTAATAGAGTTTATGGCGGAGCCACGAGTTATCTGCCGTTAAGAGTCAATCAGGCCGGTGTCATCCCAATTATTTTTGCCATTTCAATTTTGCTGTTCCCGCAATTTTTTGCTCAAATTATCTCTATTTTTTCCACTTCGGCATCCATTAAGCTGACCGAATTGGTGACGCGTTTTTTGAGCCACCAAATTATTTACGCGGTTATCTATTTTGGTTTGGTAGTCATCTTTACCTACTTTTATACCGCGGTTACCTTTGATTCCAAAGAGATTTCCAAAAATCTTCAACGGAGCGGTGGTTTTATTCCGGGGATTCGCCCGGGAGAATCGACCGGAGATTTTTTGGCGGGAATTACTCGAAGCATTACCTTGTTTGGCGCCTTGTTTTTGGGGATTGTCGCGGTTTTGCCGAATATTACGCAGATTGTGACCGGTATTCCATCGCTGACGATTGGCGGCACCGCGCTTTTGATCGTGGTTTCGGTGGCGCTTGAAGTTATGAAGCAGGTGGAGTCGCAATTGACGATTCGTGAGTACGAGGGGGTTTAACTCTAGACCCCTTCCTTTTTCTTGTATTGTTTTGTCGCTCGCTTCGTTACTCGCTCGCGCTATAAGGTGATATAGCGCTTATTCGTTACTCGCTCGCTTCGCGCACTACAAGAAAAATATAAAGGGCTGTTTTGAAGTGGCGGTTTTTAATTTTGACAGTTACTTGACTTATTTAGGTTTTTTATTGCATACTTCTTTTGTTCTTTGAAAATGGGCATTTTGGCTCTAAACCTTGTGGTTTGGGGGTGCCTGAAAGTTGGCCGCCTGGGATCCGCGAAAACCGGATCCGGAAAGGCAGTGGCATGGCCGCGAATACCGGCAATGCTCAATCCGGTCATTGGAGTCGCCTTTTAGCGCTCCTTTCAACCGTGATTGAACTGGTGCGCAGTGGGCGACGTTCGCTTGAAGAGTTGGTAGACTTGCTTCAGCTCGTGAAGGACAGTCCTGACTTCATGAAACAAGCGGTTACTCCTTTGACCAGAACTCGCCTGCTCCAGCCCTGGAGGCAATTCTACCTCGCGCATGGCATTGAGTTTGACTACGAGAAAATTTCAATTCCCGAGAAGCCGGAGGGTGATGGTTGGCAGTTGGTGGTAGTTCCTGATGGCATGACTGTTAGGAATGCGATTCAGCTTGCTGGTGGAAGTTATGGGGCCGCGATGAGGGCGTGTGGCAGCCCAGAATTTCTTGATGATGCCAGTCTTGGAGAATATACCTTCTGGGCCAAGGATTCCTGGGAGCCGGATCAGCTTGGCATCTACCCCCTGCAGGTTCCTTTTAGCAATAGCCCGAGAGCAAAGAGGGCAATGGCTTTGAAGGAATACTTCTTGCATCATGCTTTCGTTTACGAGCAGACCGGGCGGCGATTGGATACCGATTCAGTAACTCATATTTTTGGACAAGGCCGGGATTTATGGGTTTGTTGGGATGGGCATGGGTTTCGAGTGGAGTCATTCTTGGGAACTCACATCTGGCCGACGTTTGGTTCGCGATTGATTTATCTCTAGCGAGGAAGGTCGTTTCGCTCCGATTAATTTCGGGGCGATTTTTTTTGTTTCGGGCTTTGCGATTTAACTTTGTACTTGACTTGGAGATTTGGCTAAGAATGAAAAATACGAAATTGGAATGTGCTACAATTTGGTTATGAATAAAATCGCGGTTGTGATTTATGGACCGCCGGGATCGGGCAAGGGAACCCAGGCCAACTTGCTGGCTTTATCAAACGGCTTGATTCATTTTGACTCTGGAAGATTTATTGAATTTTTGCTGAAAGATCCGCGCCGTGTCGGTGATCCTATAATTGATCGCCAGCGGGCTTTGTTCGAAAAGGGCGAATTGTGCGAAACCGAATGGGTGATGGATGTTATTGGTCGGCAGACAAAAAAAATCGTGGCGGCTGATTTTGGCATTGTGCTTTCCGGTTCACCGAGAACTTTTTTTGAAGCCTTTGGCGATGATAAAACTAAGGGAATCTTGCCCCTACTTCAGGAAGACTATGGGTCAGAAAATGTTCATGTAATTTTTTTGCGGGTTAGTGATAGAGTTTCCATTGCGCGTAATAGTCATCGCCGACTTTGTACGGTTTGCGGGTTTCAATTGATCAATGATTCCAATTTGGTTAATCCATTTTGTCCGTTTTGCGGCGGTTCGCTTTATACCCGAGTTTTTGACAATGAGGCGAAAATTGTGATAAGACTGGAGGAGTTTCGTAAAAAGACCTTGCCTATTTTGGCCGAAATTAAAAAGCGTGGGATGAATTTTTATGAGGTTGATGGTGAGCAGTTGCCTTATTTGGTGCATCAAGAAATAGTTTTGAGTGGTTTGAGACAATGATGATTTAAGAGCGAGGGAGAGGCGGACGGCGTTGGCTGGTTTAACGAGATGTTTCTTTTTTATGGGATTAATCAAAAAGCCAAAAGAAATAGAGCAGATGCGAGTTGCCGGTAAGATTTTAGCCGGTGTTTTGGCGCGTCTTATTGGAGAATCCAGAGAAGGAGTCTCTTTGTTGGCTCTTGATCAACTGGCGCAGGAATTGACTGTTAAACAAGGCGGGGAATCGTCTTTTTTAGGCTACCGACCGGAAGGCGCGGCACGTCCATATCCGAAAACCATTTGCGCATCACTGAATAACGTCATTGTTCATGGCGTACCGACTTCGCGCAAGCTTAAAAATGGTGATTTATTGAAATTGGACTTGGGGGTGAAATTTAACGGTTATCACGCGGATGCGGCCCTAACTCTTGCTATCGGAAAAGTGACGCCGGATGCCCAAAAATTACTGGAAGTTACGCGAGCCGCGCTTAACGCGGCGATCTCTGCCGCGCGCGCTGGGGGGCGTCTACACGATATTGGCTTTGCGGTAGAATCCGTGGCGCGAAGCTCCGGTTTTTTTGTGGCGACCGGACTTACCGGACATGGCATTGGTCGGCGTTTACATGAGTCGCCGAGTGTTCCGAATGAGGGAAAATCCGGAACGGGAATGGTTTTGCGTCCGGGAATGGTTTTAGCTTTGGAGCCGATGCTTAACATCGGAACCGCGGAAATTCGCCAACTGGCTGATGAAAGTTATGGAACGGCAGATGGTCAGCTGTCCGCGCATTTTGAACACACCATACTCATAACCAGAGGAGACGCTGAAATTTTAACTTCGCTTTAGTGACTCTTTACCGATAAGTCTTCAGGCACTAGGATCAAAGCATGGTTCGACCTCTTTTAAGTTTTATTGTTTTCGCGCGGAATGCAGAACTGACGTTGCCGTTTACCTTGGCTAATTTGGATCAATTTTTGGCTGGAGCCGATTATGAGTATGAGGTCTTAATAGTTGACGATGGTTCGCGGGACGGTACAGCGCGTTTGGCTCGGGCTTTGGCCGCTTCGATGCATCGGGTTCGAGTGATTACGAACGCCGATTCGCTTGGCGTTGCTCGTTCGGCTTATTTAGCGTGGCTTGCGGCTCGTGGTGAGGTGCGAATTTTTTTGGACGGAAGACTTGGCGTCGCTTTGAAAAAAGATTTTCTGGAGCGAATCATCGGTTATGCCCGTTTGGCGCACGCCCCATTTTTTACTTTCACTCTAAAAGCGACGCCTTCTTTGGTTTCTTTGTTTTATTACATTCATCAGGCGTTGGTTGGAATTTGGAGCAAGCTTTTGCTAAAAACTTCGGCGGGATTTTTTCCGGCCACGATTTGGGGTTTGGATGCCACTTTTGATCCGGAAATTTTTCGAAAGGTTCATGAAGGTGATTCGTTGGCTTTATTGAGGGCGGAACTGGTTTTTTCACATCTTGGTTTTACCCGAAATCACTTTTTGGTACCAACGAGCGTGTTTCCGGATTTTAAGCTGTCGTTTTTCGACAGTTTGCATATTTTTTCCGGAATCGTTAAAATGCGGTGGTGGCTTAGAGATTTTGTTTCGCAGGCTTCTGTGCTCTTAAAGAGCGAGGCGGATAAGATTTCTTTGACCAAGAAAGCGGTGTTGCCGATTTTAGAAGAGCAGACTGGCAGGAAGAGTGCAGTCTTGCGATTAAAGAACCGTAAAAGCAGAAAAAGAAGTTCCTAGTTTTATTTTTTATTATGGATTACTACTTGACCGAAACTCGGCTAGAGGAGCTTAAAGTGGAATTGGATGATCTTCGCACGGCGAAGAGGATTGAAGTGGCAAAACGTTTGAAGCGAGCCAAGGAATTGGGCGATCTTTCGGAAAATTCCGAATATCAGGAAGCGCGGAATGAGCAGATGCAAGTTGAGTCGCGAATTTTTGAATTGGAGCAGATTATCAAGAACGTCAAGATGATTGAGAAGGGCGGGAGCGCCGGAGTGGTGCGGATCGGCTCAACGGTCAAAGTGGAAAAAAATGGAAAAGGAGCAACGTTTACCATTATCGGTTCCAACGAAACTAAACCGGAGGTTGGTCTTATTTCTAACGAGTCTCCGCTGGGACAGGCATTAATCGGTCATGGCATTGGAGATGTCTGTCAGGTTCAGACACCGGGAGGCAAGGTGTCTTATAAGATTACAGCCATTGAATAATATTTTTTATGCGAGATGATTTGATGGCGGAGCGAATACGAAAATTAGCAGCTCTACGAACTGCCGGAGTTGATCCATATCCGGCTCAAGTCAAACGCTCGCACAGCGTTGGCGATCTATTGATGAAGTTTAAGACGCTGGAGCAGGAGAAAAAAGAAGTGGCTGTGGTGGGAAGAGTGGTCGGTCTACGCAATCAAGGCGGTTTACTTTTTGCCGACCTAAAAGATGAGACTGGGCAAGTTCAGATTGTGGCTAAACGCAACGAGGTGGCCGATTTTGAATTATTACGGGATGCGCTTGATCTATCGGATTTTTTAGAGGTTCGCGGAGTTCCGTTTACGACCCAGCGAGGCGAACAAAGCGTCGGCGCCCTTTCGGCGCGAATCGTGGTAAAAAGTCTTCGGGCGTTGCCCAGTTCTTGGTATGGTCTTCAAGATGTGGAAACTCGTTTTCGACAACGCTACTTAGATATTTTACTGAACCCAGAGTTGAAGGAACTATTTGTTAAGAAATTTAAGTTTTGGGCGGAGTTTAGAAGTTTTCTAACCAAGGCCGGTTTTCAAGAGATTGAAATGCCGATTTTAGAACCGATTCCGGGCGGGGCCGAGGCGGAGCCTTTTGTAACCCATCATAACGCGCTGGATTGGAATTTTTATTTGCGAATCTCTTTAGAGTTGCCGCTTAAAAAATTATTGGTGGCCGGTTTTGAAAAAGTTTTTGAAATTGGCCGGATTTTTCGGAATGAAGGAATAGACGCCGAACATCTGCAAGATTATACCCAGCTGGAGTTCTATTGGGCTTATGCCGATTACAACGACTTGATGAAGTTTGTGGAGAAAATGTATTCGGGGGCGATAAAAAATGCCTTTGGAACGCTGGTTTTGCCGTGGAACCGAAAAAAAATTGATTGGACTCCGCCATGGCCGAAGGTTCAATATTATGATTTGTTCAAGAAACTTACGGGCTTGGATCTTAAAACCGTAACCCGCGATGAGCTTTACATGAAAGCGCTTAAAGAAAATTTGAAGCCGGAGTTGGAATTGGGGCGGGGGCGTTTGATTGATTTGTTGTTTAAAAAAATGATTCGCCCGACAATTATTCAGCCGGTGTTTTTGGTCAATCCGCCGGTTGACATTGAGCCGTTAGCCAAACGGATTTCGGGGAATCCAGACAAGGTGGCGCGGTTTCAGGTGGTTGCCTGTCAGACCGAATTGGGGAAGGGTTTTTCCGAGTTGAATGATCCACAAGATCAACGCGATCGTTTTGTGGAGCAGATGGATTTACGGGCTAAGGGTGACAAGGAGGCGCAAATGTTGGATGAAGATTTTTTGGTGGCTTTAGAGCACGGCATGCCACCGGCTGCCGGATTTGGCGTTTCGGAGCGTTTGTTTTCGGTTTTAGCCGGGAAACCGATACGCGAATTAGTATTTTTTCCACCAATGCGACCTAAGGAAATGAATGATGATGCTGATTAGGAATAATCCATTATGCTTGACGTAAAATTAATTCGCGAAAATCCAGATCAAGTACGCGCGGCTTTGAAAAAGCGTGGCCGAGATGTCAAACAAGTGGATATTTTTTTGGGAGTTGATGCCGATTGGCGAACTTTGAGCCAACGGTTTGATGACGCTAGAAGGGAACTTAAAGAGTTGAGCGCGGCTAGAGCCATAGAGAAAGCTAAGGAGTTAAAAGTTAGTTTGAAGGTCATTGAGGAGGGGCTGACTAGGATTACCAAAGAGCGCGAAGACTTG
Source organism: uncultured Candidatus Saccharibacteria bacterium (assembly GCA_964367145.1). GTDB lineage: Bacteria > Patescibacteriota > Minisyncoccia > UBA6257 > 1-14-0-10-40-38 > JAHFLD01. Next base: position 18,617 of record CAYIWJ010000007.1, read on the forward strand.
TTATCCCAGTTGCCGAATATCCCGTTTGATGACGTGCCGGATGGCAAAGATGATTCGGGTAATAAGGTTGTGCGGACGGTTGGCGTTCCGGGAAAATTGAAAATTGACTATCTGACGTTGGCGCGCAATTTGGATTTACTGGACGTAGAGCGTTCGGCTACAGTTGCGGGCAGTCGTTTTAGCTACCTAAAAAATGAGCTGGTGCTTCTGGAATTTGCTTTGGTTCGTTTTGCGTTTGATTTACTTTTACCGCATGGATTTACACCAATCGTTCCACCGCAGATGATTCGTCCGGAGATGTATCGCGCAATGGGTCGCTTATCCGGTGGACAAGAAGAAGAACGTTACTTTTTGGAAAAGGATGGCTTATATCTTATTGGTAGTGCCGAGCATACAATGGGCCCCTATCATGCCGGAGATGTGTTCTTGGCTAAGGATTTGCCGAGGCGCTATGCTGGTTTTTCCACCTGCTTCCGGCGGGAGGCCGGTTCTTATGGTAAAGACACTAAGGGGATTTTGCGGGTACATCAATTTGATAAAGTGGAGATGTTTTCTTTCGCGCATCCCGAGAAGTCCAAAGAAGAGCACCAATTTTTATTAGCGCGCCAAGAGGAGTTTCATCAAAAACTTGGCTTACCGTATAGAATTGTAGAAATTTGCGGTGGCGATCTTGGTTTTACCGATGCCAAGGCGTTTGATGTTGAGGTTTGGTTGCCGAGCGAAGAACGTTATCGCGAAACCGGTTCATGTTCCAACACCACCGACTTCCAGGCTCGTGGCATCAATACTCGCTATCGCGCCGAAGGTCAGGCTTCAACTCTAGGTTTGGTGCATATGCTTAACGCGACGGGGCTTGCCATTGGTCGGACGCTTATAATGATTATGGAAAATTATCAGACCGAAACCGGTACGATTTTAGTGCCCGAAATTTTAATTCCGTATGTCGGCTTTAAAGAAATTACTGCCACCAAATTTAAAGGTATGGGTGGAAATAGATAAGTCGGCGCTGATTCATAACCTGAACGCAATTCGCTCACTCTTGCGTCCTTCGGTTGGGTTGTGGGCAGTGGTTAAATCTAATGCCTATGGGCATGGGCTTTTGGATGTGGCGCGATTGTTAGCGAGTCGGGTTCAAGGTTTCTGCGTGGATAGTGTCGCCGAGGGCTTGGCTCTGCGGGAGCAAAAGATTAAAAATCAGATTTTAGTTTTAGGCCCAACTTTACCGGCGCTTTTTTCTTTGGCACGACGAAAGAAAATCACCTTGACCGTGGCTGATTTTTCTACTTTGCGAGCCCTGACCCCAAAAGGTCCGGAGTTCCATTTAAAATTTGACACTGGAATGCATCGCCAGGGTTTTTTGCCGGAGGAAGCTTCTCGGGTCGCGCGTTTTTCCGCGAATAAAAATTTGCCATTGCGGGGTGTCTATAGTCATTTTGCCGGTGAGGAGGCTAGTGAATCCACCTCGCGATTTGATCGGCAATTCAAGAGTTTTAATTCTATTGTTTCGAGTTTTTCTTTGATGCGATATCCCAATCTGGTTTATCACATTGCCGCTACCGATGGCGTGATGCGGAATCAAGATTTTCATTTGGACTTAGTGCGAGTCGGAATCGGTCTATATGGTGGAATGACTATTTTTTACAACGGTGAGGCTTTGCCACTAAAACCGGTCTTGTCTTGGCGAACAATAGTTGCCGAAGTTAAGTTGATTTCGGCGGGTGAGCGAGTTGGTTACGCGCCGGGGGAGGTTCTAAAAAATCCGACAAGACTTGCGTTATTACCGATTGGCTATTGGCATGGTTTTCCTCGTTCGCTTTCTCATGTCGGCCAGGTGTTGATTCGCGGTAAGTTGGCCAGAGTAATTGGTTTGGTTTCTATGGATTTAATGACGGTTGACGCGTCGGCGATTCCCGCGGTAAAGAAGGGTGATCTGGTGACGATTATTGGTCGCGACGGGCAGGCTTCAATATTGGCGTCAGATTTAGCGGTGAAGTGCGAGACTATTCCCTACGAGATACTCACACGCACTAATCCACTGATGCGGCGGTTCGTGGTTTAATTAGTCTGTGGTATGAGTCACTCTTATTTAGAGCAGTCAAAATTGCGGCGTTCCCGAAAGCGCCGATTGCGATTTTACGCCTGGGTTTTTGCCGTTTTGGTTTTTGTTTTCTTTCTGTTTTATGCCGTTCGGGAGTCGTCTTTTTTTGCCATCCGCAGTTTTAACATAACAGGGGTTTCCCGCGCGGAGCAGTCCAACCTTTTGACATCTTTGCGAACCGCCGTAGCTCAAGGAATTTGGGGAAAAGTTTTGGGGGCTGATAATTATTTGGCCTGGCCCGAGGCTTTGCCGCCGCCATCGTCTTCTTTGGCTTCGATTGTCGTTACCAAGCGTTTTTTTGATAGAACTGTCGAGGTTGCGGTTCAGCGAAAAAATATCGGCGGGATGTGGTGCTTTGTTGGCGATGCGTCGCCTTGTTTTTGGTTTGATGGCGAAAACGCCTTATTGTTGACAGCGGCGCCACTGACTGAGGGTTCGTTGGTTCAAGTCATTCAGGAGGAAACGACAACTCCATTGACCATTGGTCAACCAGTGCTTGCAACCGAAGAATTTTCTTATTTTAAGGAGATAGTTGGATCAGTCGGAAAATTTGGTTTTGGTAAATTGCGTTTTAGTTTCAATCGCCCTCGGCGCGAGTTTTCGGCGACGCCAGATCAGGGGCCGGAGCTTAGGTTTAGTCTTCGTTTTCCAGCAAAAATGCCGTTAGCCGCTCTGCGAGAGTTGGTAAATAAACCAAATTTTCTTAGTTGGCATTACATTGATTTTACGGTAAATAACAAAGTTTATACCAAGTAGATTTTAATCTGTCTTGTTTGATTTGAATTATGCGCTTTAAATTTCCCGAAGATGACCGGCGTTTTACCTGGACGCGGCACATTAAAAATAAGATGTTGTTTTATGGACTTTCGGAGCAAAAGATCCGCGGAGTTTTTAAGTCGCCGACTCGTTTGGTTCATGGCGTGGCAGAAGAGACAATCGCGGCCATGAAGTCATTGACGGCTAAACGACGGCACGAGGAGATTTGGATTATGTATCGACCGGAAAAGAGGCGAGTTGGTAAGCTGGCTCGTATCTTAATGATCAGCGCTTGGCGTTATCCGGGGGAAAGTAACCCAAGTCAAGCCGTGCCGATTCCAGAAGAAGTTATTGCCGAACTTGGACTCAATCGACAGTTCTAGTGAGAAAAATTAGTGATTTTTTTCCGTTTCGCACAAGGGGCAAGTTTCGGAAAATTTACTGGTGCTCATAAAAGTGGCTAGGGCTTTTCCGGCGGGCATCAGCATTTGGAAGGCGCGAAAATCCGCCAAACGCCGCAGGAACCAGCCGATGTGGCCAAAAAAGAGAAGATTTCCAATTTGAGCTCCAGCCCAATGATGGCCGGTTGGAATTACATACCAGGGTTTTCGGGGAATATATTTTAGGCGCCAGACCCGATTGCCGAGAGTGGCTTCAGTAATTCGTTCGGCTACAAAATCCGCATCGTAGAGGGCGGTTTGAGCCATGCCGGAATACATAGTTGCCGCGCCGTCGCCAATAACGAAGACATCTTCTTGTCCTTTAGCTCGGAGATATTCATCTACTATCGCTCGCCCTTTTTTATCGGTTTCAAGATCCTTAATTGTTCCAAGCAGACGGTGAGCTCGAATGCCAGCGGTCCAGATGAGTGTTTGGGTCTGGAGTTGCATATCTTTAAGATGGACGGTTTCTATCTCTTCTTTAACAACGGTGCGATTAAGAAAGATATTAACGCCTAATTCGCGGAGTCGTGATTCAACCCGACTGGAAAATTTCGGTAAGAGCATTGGTACCAGGCGAGGTGCCGCTTCAATAATATCGATGGTTACGATAGACGAATCGAGTTTATGAGTGGTGGCGATTTTTTTGGCGTAGTGGGCCAAGTCGCCCGCGATTTCGGTGCCGGAAGCGCCGCCGCCAACCACTAGAAAGTGAGCGGCCTTAACTTTTTCGTCCATGGTGCCAACTTTAGAAACCGTAACCATCATTTCGTGCAGGTGTCGTTTGAGAGCCAAGGCTTCGGTGACGGTTTTGAAACCGTAGGAATGTTCCTTGAGACCCGGGATATTAAAGTATTCGGTTTCACTGCCAAGCGCGAGAACCAGTGTTTCGTATTCATAGCGACTACCGGAATTACCCCGAAGTTCTTTTTTCTGTAAGTCTACCCCCACGATCCGATCTTCTAAAATTTCTACCGGAGAATGGGCAAAAATATCGCGAAGCGGAACGCAAGTTTCGAGCGGTGAGTGGCCGGTAACGACGCGATAAAGAGCCGCGTGATATTCAAAATGAGGTTTGTCGTTAATTAAAATAATACGGGTATAGGGAAGTCGTCGGCGAGCCAGTTTTAGAGCCAAACGAATTCCGCCAAAGCCGGCGCCGACGATGACGATTCTTTTTCGGTGGGGTGCGGTCATGTTTATTACTTTAACACTAAAATGACGCTGTTATGTGTGGGTAAATTTTTGGTAAGAAAAAATCCGTCGAGGTGGCGGACTTTTTCTAAACATTGAGAAAAATTATTGATGGGCGTCGGGATTTTTCATGCAACAATCCTTAACCATCTTGCCACTGCCGCAGGGACATTTTTCGTTAGCTACGCTTTTGGCATCGTTTGCGCTATGGCACATCCCAGCCATTCTTCCGCTACCACAGTGGCACGGCTTCATCAGGTTCCCCATCTTGTCTTTGACCATTTGTGGATCCATATTGAGGTAAAGCCTAGATTTTTTTCGGCGACCTTTCAAGGTGAATTATAACAAAAATTAGGAGTATAAAAAACCCCGACTAAGTCGGGGTTGGGGGAGCGGATTTGCGGAAGAAGTGGCGGATGCCAAACTCCCGAATCCAGGCCCAGAAGATGAGCGTGATGCCGGCGAAGGCCGCCGGATACCAGAAGGGAATCGTGGCCAGATGTCCCAGTGTTGCGCTCACTGTGAGGTGCACAATCGCCATCAGAATCATGGCGCACATTGCTGACTTGATGATTTCGCAGAGAGCGACGATTCCTTGAACCAATGCATAGACGAGCCAGAACAGAAATGCCATGAGTTTCTCCTTGGGGATTCCTGAAGAACTTTTGTTACGCCTTATGGTCTTTTTCTAAACTGCTAATTTCGTGGTAGTTCTGAGCGCCAGCCGTGACCAATAGCGCCAGAGTGATCGAGAGCATGACAAGCAGGTAGGTGCTTCCGACGGAAAGTTCACCGTAGCGAGTTGGTAATTCTAGGAGGCGAGTGTTGGGGAATTCCCAGTTAAGCGCGAGATGATAGCCGATTGCGAAGATGGCCGTTGCAGACAGAAGGTAGACGGCAAAGAGGGTCGGCTTTTTCATCACTTCCTTTTTAGTTCTCAAAGAGCTGGCTGAATCGGACTGCTCCGATTAGTTTTGGCATTATAGCAATAGGCGTATTATTTGTCAACTGGATGAAAAGGCGAGTTTTTTCGAATGCTAATTCTAGACTAAACTAGAGCGCGAAAATGACTTGGCCCTCGGATTCAAAAACTTTATGGTAGCGGGTATCGTTTAGGGCATAGACTAAAAACTTTGCGTTACGAATTTTTTCTACCACTATGTAGTTGGCTTTAAATTTTTTGGTTAGGACTTCGTAAGTGTCTTCTAGGTCGGCGGCGGTACATTCGGTTTTTGGACAAGTCATATTGGTGGTATCTCCAGTATTTAGATAATAACCTCGCCAGTATTGAGTTGGATTGAAAGAATATTCAAAAATTGGATCCATGCCGCGAATGTAGCGTCCTTGCGGGTTCCAGAAAAAAAGTTTGGGAAAAATGTCCCAGTAGATGTTGTAGATTATCGTTTGCGGAGGAGTATTCTGCTTGAGCCACAGACCGACTTTTTTGAATTCATTCGGGTTGTTTGCTGTTTCTAAACTACGGGCATGAGTGTAGAGGCCGTAGGGTATGAGTGCTAGCAAAGTTATAAGGCAAACCGTGGCGAGGCCGCTTTGCTGATTCTGGCGCGTGTTGATGGATTTGGCTTTGGTGAGAATTAGGCCACAGAGCGTAATCCCGAAAACAGCCCAGAGGTCGTAAAAACGTCGCGCGAGAAACATAGTCATTAAAAAATAGGTGACAGAAATAATGACGGTTCCAAGCAATAGAGTCTGGCGATCAATTTCGGTATTGGCTTTTTTGAGGCGAAGCCATTCTTCTATCGCGAGATATAGCGTCCAAATCCAAACGAGCGTAAAAGGCAGAAAATTTTTAGCAAAAGTTCCCCAGTCGAGCGGGAAGAGTTCCTTGCCGAAGAGGAGCGGGATGCCTTGAAATTTAGCGACGAGCAATTCGAACATTTGGACATAGACTAAGTGTGCCGCGCCGATGGGGTTTGGTCGCAGAAGCCAGGCGATTGCGAGACCGAGGATAACGCCGACAAGTTCGCGCCAATGTAGCTTGCGTTCGGTAAAATATCGCGCGCCGATGGCTATAATGGCCGAAAGTATCGGCAACCAAAACAGGCTTAGGTGTAAAAACGCCGAGACAAAAGCAGTCAGGCCAATGAGCCAAGGTTTTGGTTTTTTGGCAGATAGAATCAGGGCGAAAACGATAAGCGCGAGACTGCTGGTGAGAACGTGCGGGCGGGTCATGGCCAGATGGAAGAGCGCGTTCGGCGCCGCGAAAATTGCGGCAAAGGGCAAAATGAAGGCGTATCGCAGACGAAGAATTTTGAAGCCTATTCCAGTGAGAATTAGAAATAATCCGGTGATGGCAACGCCAGCAAGTTTAATTCCGAGTATTTCGTCTTGAATCAGGGTGAAGGGAATGAGGAGCAGATGGAAGCCGTACCAAATGTCGCTTTTGAAGCTAGTGATGACCGAGGAAGTTAGCCAAGGAAAGTCGGCGGTTCCGAGACCTTGCACGCGATATTCCGCGGCGTGACGGAAGTGATAAAAGCTGTCGGAATCTGGCAGGTTGGGGCTTTGAAAATGCAGGACGGCGCTTGTGGCTAAAGCCAGAGCGCAAAACACAGTCCAATGGAAAATTTTTTGACGGGCGGGTTTCGATGACCACATTCTTTTAGTTTACTCTAGTCTTGTTATTGGAGTAAAAAAATCCCCCGCAATTGCGGGGGGGCGCATTAGGTAACACGCCAAGTAAGCGTTTCTCCGGCGAGGAAGGGAATGATTAGGATGGGGCGGCGATAATCAGCATTGGGCCAATCAGCTGATGTTGAGCCATTAACTACCCACGACTCTTTTATGAGAGTGATTTTTTTTGCGTTCATTCGAGGGGGTAATCCGTAGAAATTCTTTCCGTGCACGGATAAAAAATCTTCAAGCAGGTGGAGAGCGTTCATTCTCTCAAATACTTCGGCGAGGATTGAGAGGGCAACCGGAGAGGTGAAACAGCCGGCGCAAACGCGACTGCATTCTTTGTCGTCTACCGGATGCGGTGCGCTGTCACTGCCAAAAAAGAACTTGGGATTGCCGGAGGTGGCTGCGTGGCACAATGCTTGGCGATCAAACTCATGTTTGGCAATCGGCTTGCAGAAGTTGTGCGGACGCAGTTTGCCTTGAGACCGTTGGCTATAGCCAATGATGTCATCAATCGTTATCCAGAGGTGATGAGCGGTAATCGTGGCGGCAACGTTGTTTGGGAGGCTTTCTACTTCGCGTATGGCGTCGTGAGTGGTTATGTGTTCCAAAACAATCTGGAGTCCGGGAAACTTGATGGCGATTTCTCTTAACTGCGGCAGGAAGGCCGCTTCGCGGTTTAGTCCAGAAATGTTGTGATCTGGGGATTCGCCGTGAAGACAAAGCACCAAGCCCTCTTTTTGCATAGCTTCAAAAACTGGATATAGACGTTTGAAATCGCGAACGCCATTATCGGAGTTGGTGGTAACACCTTCGGGATATAGCTTGCCGGCGGTGACTATTGCTTTGGTCCCAGTGATCATATCTGGAGTTGTCTTGTCTGTAATTTGAATTGACATCAATGGGTGGAAGTCTTTATTTTCCGGGAAATATTGCATTAGGTCTCGTCTGTAATTCATGGCATCTTCGGCGGTCAAAATCGGACAGGGTCTGGTGTTTGGCATAACCAGAGCGTAGCCAAAATGTTCGGCGGTAAATGGAGTGGCGAGTAATCGAACCATTCCATTTCGTAGATGGACGTGAAAATCATCCGGGCGGGGAAGGATTAATGTTGGTGGCATTGGTGGCCTTTCTCTGATTGCGGGAATGGATAACAGAAGGAGTGGTAGATGCCTCTGATGACTCGTGCGAGTCGCCACGGGCGAACAATGGCTATAGAACCCAGAGAAATTGCCGAGGCGCCAGAACGAACTAATTCTCCAGCTTCGGATTCATTCATTATTCCACCGCCGGCGATAATCGGTTTGCGGATTCCAGCTTCGTTTCTTGCTTGGCACATCCAATCGCGGACAATCTCAAAAATCGGAGATCCGGAGAGTCCACCACCACCGTATTTGGCGAGCGGGGATTCCTTGACGCCGAATAAACCAACCCAATCAATTTTCTCGGGTAAACTACCCCAGGGAATCGTGTTGGAGACGCACAGGGCATCGCAGGCGGGGTGATCGCTAATCTGACGCGCAATGTTTGGTGGCGTGAGAGCATTCAATTTGGGAACTAGCGGGACATTCAGTGGGCGAAGCGCATCGAGAACGGCATGGACTTCGGCAACGAAGGCTTCTCCTTCGGTTGAACCGTGTTCGGTGTTGGGACAGGAAAAGTTAATCTGTAGGCCGAATGGCGCTTTGAATTGCGCGGCGAAAACTTGAAGATATTTCAGGAAATCCTTGGTTTCTTTGAGGCGTAGTTCGGGAGTTGTGGCGGTTGGAGCAAACGAGAGAAAGAATGGCTCCGTTCTTTGGATCCACGGATTATCCGAGCCTTGTTTTGCGAGCAAAAATAAAGCACCGGGGCCCGAAAGGCCGACCGCGTTTAGAACTGCCGCCTGACCTAAGTTGACGCGGATGCAGTCGGGGAAGAGTTTTCTTGTGGTTAGACCATCGTCGCCGAGCGACATGTTGCCACGACGAAATTCGAGAGTTGTGGTCTTGGCCGTAAAAGTTATGCCATTGAATCGGAAACCGAACGGAAAAAGAATCTTGAACAGCTTGTGATGCGGGTAACCTTCGCCGAAAAATCCTTGAAGGCCGGAGGCGCCGATCACGGGGCCGAAGTCTATATCGCGCAGACGCATGGCGATTTCCTCTTTAAAAACAGCAGATGTTGTCAAAGAACGCTTGATAGATATAACAGATTTGTAAGCAAATGACAACTTTTTTGTAAAAAAATCCCCGGTTCAGATTGAATCGGGGAGAGGGTTCTTACGAAGTGAATCGGTTGAACATTCGAGTTGCCCAGCCTGGCTTATGGCTTCCATTTGTCGCATTGAACTTGACCCGCGGGCAGAACTTCTGGCGCTTGGCTTGCCACCATGCCAGCAAGAGGTTTGAGGCTTGAGTCGCATCCTCTTTGGCTTGGTTTTAAGTCAACTATTGCCAAAAGATTATTTTTAGGTTTAAATTGAGGGATGAAAACGACCGGAGAGACCATTAGAATCAATAAGTACTTGGCTCACCAAGGTTTGGCAAGTCGTAGAGAGGCCGACGCTTTGATTGCCAAAGGACAAGTCAAAATCAATGGGCGCATTGCCAGATTGGGCGATCTAGTGAATGAAAGCGACAAGGTTGAAGTTGGGCGTGGTTTTGCTGGACAAGCTCAAGCTCGGCGATATTTTCTGTATAACAAGCCGGTGGGCGTGGTTTCGGCCCTGCAAGACGACCAGAATCCTACCATTGCCGAAAAATTAGACATACCGAAGGGGGTTTATCCGGTTGGTAGGTTGGACAAGGATTCGCATGGTCTTTTGATTTTGACCAACGATGGCCGAGTAGTGGAACGGCTTTTAAGTCCGAATGCGGAGCATGCCAAAGAATATTTGGTTACCGTTAATAAACAGCTAAAACCTTTTTTTCTGCGACACCTTGAAGAGGGAGTTAATATTGAGGGTTATCAGACCAAACCGGCGAAGGCGGAGCAGTTGAGTGATAATACTTTTTTGATTGTCTTAACCGAAGGTAAGCGACATCAAATTCGGCGGATGTGCGCCGCTTTTGGCTATACGGTGGTTGATTTGGCGCGAACAAAGATTTTGGGTTTGCGTTTGGGCTCGCTTAGAAGCGGGGCGACGCGAGAGTTTACCGCCAAAGAGCGGGAGTTATTTTTGAAGAGCTTGGGGTTGCAATAAACCCGAACTAAGTGTTGCGAAAAACGTCTAAATGAGTTAGTTTGTATTGACCTAAGCAGTCTGATTTTTCGGGCTGGCTTATTTGTTTTTATGAAGAAATACGATCACGGAGACGTTATAATTCGCTTTGATAATGCCGTTTTTGGTTACGGCGCGACGCACCAGATTTTGAATGGGGCGAGTTTTTCTTTGCGTGAAGGAGCAAAAATTACTTTAATGGGGCAAAACGGCGCCGGCAAGACGACCATCTTTGGTTTGATCCAAGGACAACATCCGTTGGATGAAGGTTCGGTTCATATTAGAAACGGTGCCACGATTGCCACGGCGGCGCAGGTGGTAAATCGCGAGGATTCAAACAAGACGGTTAGGGAGTTTTTTGAGGGGGCTTTTAAGGCGAAAGTTTATGACATTGAGCCGCGAATTAAAAAGATTTTGGAGGTGGTTCATTTGACGGCTCCACTGGATAAAAAAATTGGTGATTTTTCCGGCGGGCAACAGGCGAGGCTACTTTTATCTTTTGCCTTGATTCAAAATCCGGATATTTTACTTTTAGACGAGCCGACTAATAATCTGGACGCGCAAGGAATTGAACATCTGACTCAATTTTTGATTGATTATAAAAAAACTTGCATAGTGATTTCTCACGATGCCAATTTTTTGAATGCTTTTACGCACGGCGTTTTATACTTGGATATTTTTACAAAAAAAGTGGAGCAGTATGTCGGGGACTATTTGAAAGTGGTGGAGGAGATCGCGGCTAGAATTGAACGCGAGCGGATGAAGAATGTTCGCTTGGAGCGAGATATTGCCAATCGCAAAGAGCAGATGAGTTATTTTGCCCAAAAAGGCGGCAAGATGCGGGACGTGGCGCGTAAAATGAAAGAAGCGATTGAGGAATTGGAAGGACAAATGGTGGAGATGCGCCAAGAAGATAAGACAATTAAGAACTTTTTTATTCAGGCGCAAAATTTTGAGGCTTTGGATTTTTCCGAGACTGCCGGCGCCTTACTTACGATTCAGTCCGTGAGCGTGATTCATAATCACAAGCCAGTCAAAAAAATGATCAAACTGGCGATAAAGAAGAAGCAGAAGTTGTTGGTTTCGGGACCAAATGGCATCGGTAAAAGCACGTTTTTGGAGTCACTGACCGGAGGGAAGAAGGGAAGTCACGGCAAGGCAAAATCTTTGACCGAAGCCCATCTGACGCATGGACTCAGCGTGGGATATTATCGGCAGGATTTTTCGGGGCTTGATTTTGAATCCACGGTTTACAAGGCGCTTGGCGAGCTTGCGGAGAAGGCGACCGATGAGGAAATCCGCGGTGTCGCCGCCCAATTTTTGTTTACCAGCGACTTGTTAAAAAATAAAGTTGGCTCGCTTTCCGAGGGTCAGAAGGGTTTATTATCGTTTGCTCGTTTTGTTTTGCAAAAGCCCGGGCTTCTGATTTTGGATGAGCCGACGAATCACATTAACTTTCGACATTTGCCGGTGATTGCTAAAGCCTTAGACCGGTTTGAGGGTGGAATGATTTTGGTAAGCCATATGAAGGAGTTTGTAGATCAGTTAAAAGTTGACGAGATTTTGGATTTGGGGGTTTTGTAAACTGGTTTAGTTGGGGCGTTGATTAAATGACTAAGTTTGTTTTGCCTTATTGACTAAATACATAATATGAATTAGTCTCTTTAGACGTTGGTTTTGTACTTTGACAGTTCAAAAACAGGGAGGCGCTGATGCTTATCTTGTTGTATATGCTACTCACGCTCATTGCAGCTGGATTACTTTGTGGTCTGTTTCTTTTGATTTCTGACCGCAGAGAGAAGGCTCGCAAAGAAGAGAATGCCGCTCACGATCTGCTTGTTTCGAAGAAGACGGAAATTCTGGAAGTGGTCATGGGGCTTATTGCCGGTGGGCCGTGCTTTGGTCGGGATATATGGCATGAATTGTCCGCGTTTGGATTTAAACTTACTTGGAAGGTCTTTGAGAATTTAATGGTTCTATGCGAGCGTGATGGACTGGTAGTGGGTTGGGATGAAAAAAACGACGGTGATTTGTATTCGCCTAGAATTGAGCGAAAATACAAACTTCCGGATTGGAAGCGTCCGCCGAAACAGATACCCACTCCGACTGCAACTTTTCCGCTTTCGCCGCCATCTGCAAAATGAAGAGAGTGCGATGAGTACATTCCCGCGAAGGCCAATTCGCGGGATTTTTTTATAAGAGACTTTGTTTTTACTTCATAACCTCCCGAAGCGCGCAGAACTCGCATTTTGGTTCGTCGCACCTACGATTAGCGAAGCTAAAGGTCATAATTTCTTCGGCGGTTTTTTTGATCAGATCAATCAGCGCGGTGCATTCGGCCGGTTCGATTACTAGACGTTCGCGATGATAGCGGCCTTTCTCGTCGGGTTCAATAAAATCAATTTCACCGGCGACCATTTTGAACTTTTTTCCAGCCTCGTAGTGATTCAAGAGAACATTATAAAAAGTGAGCTGGCGTTTGATGTCGCCGTTTGATGATTGGGTTGTGCCCTCTATTTCGCCCTTGGTTTTAATACTTCCGGTTTTGTAATCAACGACTACCACTCGATTGCCGTCGTCTAAAAATTCTATTTTATCCAGCGTGCCGTTGAGTTTGATGTCGTCGGTTAAGGGAACGCCAATGATTCGATATTCGGTGAGAATTTGGTGGCGTGGCGAATTTTGCAGGTATTGGTCAAAATAACCAGAGAGGGCTGAGAAACCTTTGGTTCGGGCTATTTCCAGATCGTTTTTGTGGGTGGCTTGTTCGTTTAGGTGGTATTCAAATTTTTTGAGCAGGAATTGCTTATCCGGCTCCTGGTTTTTTTTGGCGTCAAAAAAGTCTTTAAGGGCGGCGTGAATCGCGATACCGTAGAGTTGATGACGAGCGGCGGCTTTGGGAATTTTTAAGAGGTCGGTATAAAAATATTGCCATGGGCAGGCTAGATAGTGATTCAAGGCCGTAGCGGAAAGACCTTTCTCTTGGAATAATTCTTTAATGAATTTGGCGTCGCGAATATCTGGAGAGGTGGCTTGAGTCGGAAGAAAAGCGATGGTGTTGTTTTGAGAAAATTCCGTTTTGATTTTTGTGGTATCAGCGATTTGGAGTAAGTCCGAGTTGATCTCGCCGATAAATTGCGAGGGGAGTTGCTCGCGACGTAGAGAACTTTCTTTGGCGTAAGTAATGGTAACTGATTTTTTGGCCCTAGTTAAGGCGACATAGAATAAGCGCCGCTCGTCATCGTTGGGATCGGATTCCGCGACCCGAGTAGTGCTTCGCAGAAAAACGGCGGGAAGCAAGCGTAGTTTTTGCGGTTGGCGCTTGTTGCCCCAGTGTCCGTCAAAGGCGTTAATTAGATAAACCCGCTCAAATTCTTGTCCTTTGGAGCGATGGGCGGTCATTAAACGTATTTCGCGTGATGAGTTTCCGGAAAAATTTTTCTTGATAACGAGCTGGTGATTTTCCAAAGTTTCCAGATAGCGAACAAAATCTTGGAGACTGGCGTTTTTACGACGTTCACTTAACATGACCGCCTCGTCAAAAAAGGCGTGAAGAGTCTGTAATTTTTTTGCGGCATCCGAAGTGGATAGCAGGTGACCGAGAAAACCAAATTCATGAATAATTGCTTCGAAACATTCGGTGAGCGCTTGATTGCGATGTTTGACGGCGAAGCGTTTGAATAATTCATAACAAGCAGTCAGTTTTTTTGGATTTTCCAAAAAAAGCGGTGCTAGAATTTTGGGTTGGCGCGCCAGCTCGTAGATGCTTATTTTTTGGCGGTTGGCGGCGGCAATGAGCTTGTAAACATCAAGCGGATCAACTCCTAAAAAATCAATATGTAGAGCTTCCATAAAACAATCGCTATGACCAAAACCAACGATTGCCTTCATTAAAAGCCGCAGTTTTTTGATCTCGGGATCGGCGAGGAGATCGTGATCGGATTCAATCACAAATGGAATACCGATTTTTTGGAGCATACGCGCTAGGGGCGTGGCATCTCGGTTTTCCCGATAGAGAACGGCAATATTTTGCGGTTCAACACCAGATTCAATTTTTGTTTTAATGTCTTGAGCGATAAAATATAATTCAACGGCAGGCGCGCTCATGGCATAAAGTTGAATTGGGGCCGGGTTGGTTTTTTGCTGGGAGTTGAGCCGCGTCGGACTTGGCAGAATGGAATGAGCTGAATCCAAGATAGTTTGCGTGGAGCGGTAGTTTTCGGTGAGGACTATTAGTTTAGCGCTCGGATAGAGGTGCTTAAAGTAGAGAAAGTTTTCCAGCGAGGCGCCTTGGAAGCGAAAGATGGCCTGTTTTTCGTCGCCAACGACAAAGAGGTTTGGCTCGGAGTGAAAGTTAACCAACAATTCCAGAATTTTATTTTGCGCGTTGTTGGTGTCTTGGTGTTCGTCGACGAGAACGTATTGATAAGTTTCTTGAAGAATCAGTAAAAGTTCGGGGTTGGCGCTTAATTCGCGCACAACTTCCATAATCATATCGCTGTAGTCGTAAACTTTTTGACGGCGGATGGTTTCTTCGTAGGCGCGATAAATCTTGGCGAGTTCCCGATTTTTGTTTAATGTCTTTTCTTCCTGCAAATATTTGCCTTTCATCTTGCCGCGATGAACTCCGTGCTCGTGGCGCAAATCGGGGGTGTTTTCAAAAAAATGTATTTCTCGAATCAGTAATTTATCAAAATCGTCGGGGGCAACCGCCTCGCGTTTTAAGTCGCTTATCGCGCGGGCGATATCTTTTAAATAGTGAAAGGCGTCGCCAAAAGGACGGAGCAAGTTCAGATCCGCCGCCTCCACGATTTTTTCTAAAATTTCTACGGATTCAACTTCGGTAATGTGTTCGGCGCCGATGATACGCGGAAAAGATTCGGGATAGTTTTTGATAATGTCGTTGCAGAAGCCGTGAAAGGTGTTGATGTTGACGGTGTAGGCTGGCGGACCAATGAGTTCGGCGAGACGGCGGCGCATGGCGCGAACGCCGGATTCGGTGAAGGTTAGGGCTAGGATATTGGCTGGGGCGACATCGGTTTGGCGCAGAAGATTTGCAATACGAAGCGTTAAAATCTGGGTCTTGCCGGTGCCGGGGCCGGCGATAACCATGACTGGACCTTCTAACGCATCTACGGCTTCGCGTTGAGCCGGATTTAACTTCTGGTATTCAGCTTCAAAACTTTTGGTTTGCATTTGACAAAAGCGAGATAAAAAGAGTATTTTAGTGAGGTGTTCGTTCTTTGATAATAACAGAAATCAAGGAGAGTTATATGCATTGGACTGTTGGCGCGTTTGAGATGTCGGATCAAGCAACGCTTCTAGCGGTTTCGTTGTCATCTGCTCTGTTACTCCTCGCTTTTGTTTTTGTACTTAGAATGAAGAATTCGCGGAGAGAAGAGATCAAAAGGCTGGTCTTGCGAACTATCGGCAATGCCTCCGATCAGGGTGTCAGTTCGTCTGACATCCAAGACAAGCTTATGGGTATAAGTGGACTTAATGTTCAAAGGGGAGAGTTGGCCTCGATTGTTGGTGATCTTATTGCCTCCCGAAAAATTATTGTCCGATACGGTGATTTTCGTTCTGAACTGATGATTTTTTCTCTGACTGATGAGGCCAAGGAGGAATTTAAAGCCGGGATGTATAACCGGTATCCGGAGAGGCCATCGGCGAGCTGATGTATGCGCCGCGTTTTAGGACGCGGCTTTTTTTTGGAAAGTTTGGCGGATGAAAATAAAAAACGCCGATGGTTGGTCGGCGATTGGTGTCGAGAGCTTCTGCTAGACTATGGGCTTTTTGGATCTAAAGGAAAGGTGGAGCATTCTGGACAGGGTACAACTTCGTCGGATTTTTCCGTTTGGCAGTAGCCATAACCAAGACAGATACGGCAGTCTTTTTTGGCGTCCAGCTGAATCCGATCTAACTGATGCTCAAGCAATTTGCATAGCCGAGTAATGTGATCATAGAGCTGACCGCATTCCCTGCAGACCAGTTTGGTTTTGCGAATCTTTTGCCGACTTGGGCCAATGGGAGTGCCTCTGGTGAACGGCGGATATTGAAAAGAAATCACTAACTCAATTGTGCCCCTACAGCTTACACAATTACCAGCCGGAATATAGTCCAGTTTTTTTTGAGGCATCCGAGCCCCTTTCTTTTTGGATGAATCAACTTTTGAAGGTTCTGCTCACGCGAGGCGGAATCTAGAATCCGTGTTTTCTTTTTCCGAACTTTCGGCGAACGGCCGAAAGACCGCGGAAGATCATGCGAAAAGGCACGCAACGGTTGCGGCGCGGATCAAACGGCAGAAAGTAGGGCGAAACGCGGTACCGTCGGACGTTCAACATCAGCACGCAGACTCCTTTCGATAAAAGCCAAAGTGCTGTTGCCAGTGTAGTAACGACTTTTTGGCTTGTCAAACTAAGTCAATAATTTCTTGGCGGCGCGGGCACTTAGTCAGATGGTCGTTAACCAAACCGGCTGCCTGCATGAAGGCGTGGCAAATCGTACTGCCAACAAAGGTAAAGCCATGAGAGCGCAATAGTTTACTTAACTGATTGGATTCTTTGGTTTTGGCCGGTATTTGTTTTAGATTCTGCCAGCGGTTTATTTTTGGCTTTTGGTTAACGCTTTGCCAGATAAAATCTGAAAAGCTTGGCGTTTTTTCTTGGAGTTTTAAAAAGGCTTGAGCGTTCTTGATGGTTCCGGCAATCTTGGCTCGATTACGAATAATGCCCGGGTTACCTAAAAGTTTTGCCACTTTGGCGGGAGAGTAGCGCGCGATTTTTTGCGGATCAAAGTTATCAAAAGCCTGACGAAAGTTTTCTCGCTTGTGCAAAACGGTTCGCCAACTTAAGCCAGCTTGAAAGGCGTCTAGAACTAAAAATTCAAAAAGTTTGCGATCATCGTTTAGCGGTACGCCCCATTCTTGGTCGTGATATTGATTCATCAACGGATCATCTTGAGTCCACTCACAACGTTTTTTTATCTGTTGGCGCGCCATTTGGTTTAGCCTATACTAAATTTATATGTCTTTCAAAATCAATATAGTCAAAGTGGCGCGGGAAAATATTTTTTTCCGTAAGGTTTTATTTACCGAAAAGCAGAGTCAATTAGTGGTTATGAGCATTTTGCCCGGAGAAGATATTGGCGAAGAAGTTCATGTTCATGTTGAGCAGACGCTGTTATTTTTGGCCGGTAGCGGCAAGGCTATAATTAACGGCGTTGAATCATTAATTTCTTCGGGGGACGTGGTGGTGGTAACTCCCGGCACGCGGCATAATTTTATAAACACCGGAAGCGAGCCGCTTAAAATTTTTACCGTCTATACTCCGCCGAATCATATTGACGGACGGATTCATAAGACTAAACAGGAGGCGGTCGCCGATACGGAAGACGAGGCTTTTGGCGAGGGCGTAAAATAGAAGTTTTGGTTTTAGGGTTTTTTGCGGAAGCGAACGCTAAACTGGGGTTCATAGGCTTCGTTTTTTGGGCCCATGACTTCCACCTGTTCGCCTTTAATGTAGGTTGAAAGCGCGATGTCCGCTAAAATTTGACGGTCGGAGGAGATGTTTTTTTTGATTCGCTCAATTTTTTCCGTTTGATCGGCGAGCTGTTCGCTAACCATGGATTCTATCTGCTTTTTGCGATCTTTGAGTCCCTGGAGTTTTTCCAGCAATTCCTGATATTCGGTATTTGACTCCAAAGTTTCGCGGTAGGCTTCTTTCATGATTCGCTGTTCTTTGGTTTGTTCCTGAATGCGATTAAAAACATCTTGAAGATTTTCCATATTTTTTGTTTTTGAAGTATAGCATAGTGGGCGAGCGAGAGACTAAAATTTTGAATTTTGTTTTGGAGGGGCGATTAATTCATTGGGGATAATTCCCGCGCCTTGGCGCAAGATTTTTACCTTATTACCCAAGAATTCCAACAAAGTTGATGGCTTACCATCACAGAAACCGCCATCGAGATAGCCATTCACTTTGTTGCCAAAATAATTTTTGGCCTCGGTGATGTTGCGCGCGATTGGCTTGCCTTGCGGGTTTGCGCTTGGGGCGACAAGCGGACCGGTTTTTTTGATGATGGCGAGGGTCTTCTGGTTCGCCGGAAGGCGAAAGGCGAGTGTGTTTTTTCCGCGGTGCAGATAGGTTAGGGTTTTTTCGGCGCAGGGGAGAATTACACTAAAGAGGCCAGGCCAGATAGCGGAGAGAACTTCTTTTTGTTTTGACGTTAGAATTACCGAGAATAGGTTTAAGTCGGAAAGAGATGAGATTAAGACAATGCAGGGCTTGTTTTGATCGCGTTCTCGGACGGCGTAAAGATTTCCCACCGCCGCGGCGTTCATGGCTTTGGCTACTATGCCGTAGACCGTGTCGGTTGGGATGACGGCGATGCCGCCGGTTATCAGTTTATCAACTATCTCGTCTGCGGACATGCTTAAATTTCTGGAATTACAATGTGGGCTTTGGTTTTGGCGAGACGGATCAGAGCCTCGTCTTGGACGGTTAGTTGGATTTCTTCCTTTTGGTTGTCGGCGTAGATTACCGCCGGACCGCGAATAATCCGAATTTTGATGACGCTTTGATCTTTTAGAACCATGTGGTCGGATTGCTCGGTGCTATTGTTAAAGGCCAGGCCGATTCCCACTTCAAAAAAACCGTCGGTAATGCTTCGATAATATGCAGTAGAACCAAAAGGAGTGGCAACAACAATGCCGTCGCCGATGATTTCGCCGCCGACCGGCGCGTTGTTAACGGTTAAGATGTAGCGAATTGCGTGGCGGGGATTTTGGTTATGAAGAATGATGTCATTCTGCGCGATGAGGGTTTTTTGGTTGGCGACGACTTCTAGTTTGGGCATAACTTCAATGGCGTAGCGACCGGCGGCGACGCGGCGCAAAACTTCTTCATTGGGAAGCGCGGAGCATTTTTTGCAAACGCCACTGTTTTTGAGAACGATTTTTGGGATGCCCGGGAAGCGATGTTCGGATTCCATTAAAGTTCCATCGCCGCCAAAGCTGGCCACAAAATCCGGTTTGTTCTCGGTTATGGTAAAGCCAGCGGCTTTGGCGAGAGACGCGATACTTGCGCTATCTTTGCCGAAGAGGAGAAGATTGGGCATGTTGAAAGTTTAGAATAGAAAATTGATTTGAGCGAGTTTAGTTTTTTTGTTGAATTTTTAACGTAAAAAGGTTATCATTTGAAAATTGCCGGGTCGTCTAATGGTAGGACAGCGGCCTTTGAAGCCGTGAATCTTGGTTCGATTCCAG